>NZ_CM007717.1:300000-600000 GCF_002019855.1 Streptomyces antibioticus
GGGTGGGTGAGCGTGGTCATGTGAGGTCCTTCGCCGGGGCCGGCGGGGGTGGGGAAGCGGGGCCCGGCCGGTGTGCGGCCGGCCGGGCTGCGGGCGTCACTTCTGGTAGGTCTCGGCGACGTCCTCGGCGAGCTTCTGGCCGTCCTTCAGGGCCTTGTCGACGGTGGTCTTGCCGGCGATGGCGGCGGAGATCTCCTGGGTGACCTTGGTGCCGAGGTCCTGGAACTCGGGGATGGCCACGTACTGCACGCCGACGGTGGGCCGGGGCTGCACGCCCGGGTTCGCCGGGTCGGCCGCCTCGATGGACTTCAGGGTGATGTCACCGAAGGAACCGGCGGCCTTGCTGTACTCGGGCAGGGCGTAGGTGCTGGCCCGCTTGCCGGCCGGGACGCGCGACCAGCCGAGCTTCTCGCCGACGAGCTTCTCGTACTCCTTGCCGGAGGCCCACAGCATGAACTTCGAGGCGGCGTCGGCCTTCTTGGTGGTCTTGGGCATGGCCCAGGCCCAGGACCAGAGCCAGCCGCTGCTCTTCGTCTCGACGGTCGGCGCGTACGCGTAGCCGACATGGCCGGCGATCTTGCTGGTCTTGGCGTCCTCCAGGGATCCGGCGGCGCTGGTGGCGTCGTACCACATGGCGGCCTTCTTCTGGCTCATCGCGTTCAGGCACTCGGTGAAGCCGGACTGGGCGGCGCCGGCCTGTCCGTGTTCGCGCACCAGGTCGACGTAGAAGTTGGTGGCCTTCTTGAAGGCGGGGCTGTCGACCTCGGCCTTCCAGTCCTTCGTGAACCAGGTGCCGCCGTAGGTGTTGACGACGGTCGTCAGGGTGGCGCCCAGCTCGCCCCAGCCGGCGAGACCGCGCAGGCAGATGCCGCGCATGCCCGGCTCGGCGCCGTCGACCTTGGCGGCGATGTCGGCTATCTGCGGCCAGGTCGGGTGCTCGGGCACCGTGATGCCCTTCGCCGCCATGACGTCCTTGTTGTACATGAGCATGGACGACTCGCCGTAGAACGGCAGGGCGTACAGCTTGCCGTCGGAGCCGGACAGGGAGGTGACGATCGGCTTGAGCAGGTCGCCCTTGTCGAAGGCGGTGTCCTGGTCGGCGTAGGAGCTGAGTTCGTGCAGCCAGCCGTTCTTCTCCCAGATGGGGACCTCGTAGGCGCCGATGGTGGCGACGTCGTACTGGCCGGCCTGGGTGGCGACGTCCTGGGTGACCTTGTCGCGCAGCTCGTTCTCGGGAAGGATCGTGAACTTGACCTTGATGCCGGTGTCCTTGGTGAAGGTGCTCTCGGTCAGCTTCGCGATGTCCTCCATCTGCGGGTTGCCGACCATCAGCACGTTGATGGTCTTCCCGCCGCCGTCCGAGCCCGAGGAGCCGCCGGCCCCGCTACAGCCGACCAGCAGCGAGCCCGCCGCCGCGCTCGTGGCGAGGAGGTGGAGCGTTCTTCTTGTGCGCATGACTGACTCCAGGAGATTTTCATGGGCGCGGGAGGTCGTGCCCTGGCCGTGCGGGTGGGATGAGAGAGAAGAGCGGAGGACGTGGGGGTTCACGCCTGGATGACCTGTGGTCCCAGCAGTGCGTAGCGTTGGGCCTCGGAGTTGCTGAGGCCGGTGTCGGTGACGATGGCCTCGAAGTCCGTGATCTTCGCGAAGGGGCAGAAGCTCACGGCGCCGAACTTGGTGTGCACACCGGAGAACACGCGGCGCCGGGCGACGCGGACGACCTGTGCCTTCACCTGGCTGACCGCGGGGTCGGGCGTGGTGAGCCCGTACTCGCGGGAGATGCCGTTCGCGCCGACGTACGCCAGATCGATGACGAAGCCGGACAGCATGTGGGTGGCCCAGTGGTCGACCGTGGCGAGCGTGCCGCCGCGCACCCGCCCGCCGAGGAGCAGGACGCTGATGTTGCGGGCGCAGGCGAGGGCGCCGGCCGTGGTGAGCGAGGAGGTGACCACGGTCAGGGGCCGGTCGCGCGGGAGTGCGGCGGCGATGAGCTGCGGGGTGTAGCCCTCGTCGATGTAGACGGTCTCGGCGTCCCCGAGGAGCGCGGCGGCGGCCGCCGCGATCCGGTTCTTCTCCGGGACGTGGTCGGTGGCGCGGAAGGCGAGCGTCGTCTCGAAACCGGCGCTCTCGACGGGGTACGCGCCGCCGTGGGTGCGGCGGACGAGCCCGTGCCGTTCCAGCGCGTTCAGATCACGCCGTACGGTCTCGGGCGAGACGCCGAGCGTGCCGGCGAGGTCCTTGACGTCGACGGCCCCGTCACGGCGTGCCGCTTCCAGGATCCCGTGCCTGCGCTCCTCGGCATCCATGGCTGCACCTCCGTCTGACGTCTCTGTCCGGTTGGCCAAATTTCTACAAGGGGATCGCACATGGTGGCCAGGCTCGTCCACCAGCGGATCGTGACCGAATGTGGCCGTGACCGGAGGTACATAATCCCAGGTCAGAGCCCTTTGACAGGTCCCCGTTCGGGATTTCGACGCCTGCTTGGCCCCGGAGCGTGCCCGTTCTCTGCCCGTTTCACCGCCGGGCGGGGGCGGGCGGGCTGGGCGGCCGGTGTCCGGTACCGGCCTTCGGGGGAACTCCGGGCCCGTGCCGCGGGCCGGCGGCCGGCGAGTGGTACGAGCATGAGATGCCCCCACCTCCTCCCGGCCGGCCCGCCCGGCCGTCCGCCCGGCAGCCCGCACGGCGGAGCGGCGAGGAGCCGCGCGTCCCGGACGTGCTGCGGACCGCGGCCGCGTACGCGTGGCGGATCATCGCGGTCGGCGTGGTCGTCCACGTCACGTTCTCCGTGCTCGGGCAGTTCCACCGGATCGCCGTCGCCGTCTTCCTCGGCCTCGTCATCACCGCCGTGCTGCGCCCGGTGGTCGGTCTCCTCGCCCGGTTCCTGCCCCGGCCGCTCGCGGTGGCGACCGCGCTGATCGGCGGCATCGTCCTCGTCCTCGGCGTGCTCGCCCTGGTCGGCGAGACCGCCGCGGATCAGCGCAGCGGGCTGGAGAAGGAGTTCGTGGCGGGCATCGACCGCATCGAGCGCCAGTTGGAGGACCCGCCCTTCCGGTTCCCGCCGGACGCCTTCGACGACCTCCAGTCCCGGATCGGCAGACTCCTTTCGAGCCACCGCTCCACCCTCATCAGTACGGCGCTCAGCGGCGCGAGCCGGCTGGTCGAGGTGCTGACCGTACTCGCCCTGGCCCTGTTCTGCGCCGTGTTCTTCACGCACTCCGGGGACCGGCAGTGGCGGTGGGTGTGCGCTCAGCTCCCCGAGGGGGCGCGCCGGCGGTTCACGGTCGGGGGCCGGGCCGCGTGGCGGACCTTCACCGGGTACACGCACGGCATCCTGCTGGTCGCGGCGACCAACGCGGTCCTCGTGGGCATCGCCCTGTTCGCGCTCGGGGTGCCGCTCGCCATGCCGCTGGCGCTCCTGGAGTTCCTGGCCGCGTTCATCCCCCTGATCGGCTCGCCGATCGCGCTGGCGGTCGCGGCCGTCGTCGCGCTCGCGTCGAAGGGGCCCTTCATCGCGCTGGTGGTCGTGGCCCTGATCGTCGTCATCGGACAGATCGAGGGCCATCTGCTGCACCCCCTGGTGATGAGCTGGGCGGTGCGGCTGCATCCGGTGGTGGTCGCCCTGGCGGTCGTCGGCGGGGCGGTCGCGGCGGGGGTGATCGGCGCGGTGGTCGCCGTACCGCTGGTGGCCGTGGTGTGGGCGGTGTACCAGGCGCTGAAGGCTCCCGCCGCCGATCCCCCGCAGGCCGCTGATCCCCCGCAGGCCGCTGATCCTCCGTAGGCGGGGGCCCGGTTCAGCAGTCGTCGTACTTCCAGGCGCCGTCCTCCAGCGTCCAGGGCTGTGCCTTCTTGTCGAACTCCGGCAGTCCCGTGACCTTGTAGGTGGCGTGCCCCGTCGTGCCGGACACCTCGGCGCGCAGGTCGGTCAGGGGGTGGTCGGCGCCGTGGTCGGCCGCCGCCTGTTTCACGACGGCGGTGTAGGCGTCCTTCGTCGTCTCCTCGGCGCAGCGCGCGGAGAGCATGCCGTACGCCGTGTCCGCGTCACCGGCGAAGTAGGAGGCGGTGTAGACGGCGACGGCGGCCTCCAGGTCGTCGCCCTGGTGCTCGGCGGGAACGCTGATCGTGGGCTCGCTGTCGGCGGGGGTGCCGCCGTCGGAGGAGGAGCAGGCGGTAAGGGCGACGAGGAGCAGCGTGGTGGTGACGGCTGCGTGGGTGCGCGTACGGGTCTGCATGATGTGTCCCCCCTGGACATGATGCGTGCCCCGGCATGGTGGCACGGCGGGCATCGCGGACGGGCCCGCCGGGGGCGTTCGGTGGGGGTCTGTAACGGGGCGGGGACGGGCGTGTGACAGTCGGGGCGGTCAAATTGGCTGGTCACCGGGGTTGCCCGCACGTCACAATCGGGGTCCACCAAGGGGAGGGAACCATGAGCCAGGACCACCTGACTCTCCATGAGCTGCTGCCGCCGCACGAGCTGGCCGCCGCTCTCGACGCGGGGCACGTCACGCGCAAGTCGCACCCGGAACTGCCGCTGTCCATCTACACGTACACGAGGACATGCCAGTACGAGCGGGTGTGGAACCGGGTGACGACCCGCTGCCGGGGTCTCGTGGCCGACGACGCCACCGGGGAGATCGTGGCGCTTCCGCTGCCGAAGTTCTTCAACGTCGGTGAGCACGAGGCCGGTCAGCCCTACGCGCCGAGCCTCCCCGACGAGCCGTTCGAGGTGTACGACAAGGTCGACGGCAGCCTGGCCGTCGTCTTCCACTACGCGGACCGGTGGCGGGTGGCGTCCAAGGGGTCGTTCATCAGCGCGCAGGCCACCTGGGCGCAGCGGCTGCTGGACGGGAAGGACACCTCGCGGCTGGTTCCCGGGGTGACCTACCTGGCCGAGATCCTGTACCCGCAGAATCGTATCGTCGTCGACTACGGCGACCGCCGTGATCTGGTGCTGCTGGCCGCGTTCGGCAAGGACGGCACGGAGGTCGGCCTGTCCGAGGCGGCGCTCCACTGGGCGGGCATCGGATCGGTCGTCACCGTGTGGCCCGCCATGCCGCTCGCCGAGCTGCTGGCGCTGGCCGAGGACAACCGGCTGCCCGGCGGCCGGGCCGCCACCGGCATCGAGGCCGAGGGGTTCGTCCTACGGTTCGCGTCGGGTGTGCGGGCCAAGGCCAAGCTCGCCGAGTACGTCCGGCTCCACAAGGTGCTGACCGGTGTGACCGAGCGGGACATCTGGCGCGGGCACGGCATCCAGCGGTTCGCGGGCCTGCCCGCCAAGCAGGTGGCGCAGGCGCTCGGCTGCTCGGCGGCGGACGTCGAGGCGTCCGGGGGCCGGCCGCTGGACGCGCTCCTCGAGCAGGTGCCGGACGAGTTCGACGCCTGGGTGCGCGCCGTCATCGCCGGTATCGACAAGCAGGTGGGCGACCGTGAGCGGGCGATCGACGCGGCGTTCCGGTCCCTGGCCCCGCTCACCGGCGACCGGGGGGCCTTCGCCCGCGCGGTGCGGGAGCTGCCCGACCCGGCGCTGCGCCCCGCCATGTTCCTGCGCCTGGACGGCCGTCCGACCGAGCTGGTGACCTACCGTGCCGCCCGGCCGGAGGCGTCCGATCCGTTCAAGACCGATGAGGAGAACTGACCGTGCCCGTCGTACACGTCATGACGGGGCTTCCGGCCTCGGGGAAGACCACCGCCGCACGCGCCCTCCAGGCGGAGTCCGAGGGCCGGATGCGGCGCGTCAACCTCGACGATCTGCGGGCGATGCTGGACATTCCGCTGCCTGAAGGCGGCCGCGGGTTCGCGCACGAGCAGACCGTGCTGGCGATCCAGGACGCGGCGGTGCGGGCGGCCGTCGACGGCGGTTTCGACGTCGTCGTGGACAACACGCACATGACCCCGCACATACCGAAGCGGCTGAAGGCCGCCGTGGGCGGACAGGCCACCTTCGTCGTGCACGACTTCACCGACGTGCCGGTGGAGGAGTGCGTGCGGCGCGACGCGCTGCGGGAGCGGGCGGTCGGCGAGGAGATCATCCGGATCCTCGCCGACAAGCACACCACGGCCCGCAAGGGCGGCTGGCGGCTCACCGCGGAGTGGCTCAACGACGTTCCGCCGCCCGTCGAGCCGTACACCGCCGACCCGGCGCTGCCCTCGGCGGTCCTGTGCGACATCGACGGCACGCTCGCGCTGCGGGGCGACCGGGGGCCGTTCGACTTCACGCGCTGCGAGGAGGACCTGCTGAACGTGTCGGTGCGCGGGGCGCTGCGCTCCTTCCGGGGTGCCGACGGCGATGTCGTCGTGCTGCTGTCCGGGCGCGGCGAGGAGCACCGCGGGCGGACGGAGGCGTGGCTGCGCGCGCACGACGTGCCCTACGACGAGCTGTGGATGCGCGCCGCCGGTGACGGTCGCCGCGACGACGTGGTGAAGGCCGAGCTGTTCGACCGGCATGTGCGCCACCGCTTCGCGGTCCGGGTCTCCCTCGACGACCGCGACCGTGTCGTGGCGGTGTGGCGCCGGATGGGGCTGCCGACGTGGCAGGTCAATTACGGCAACTTCTGACGCGGCCTGCGGTGTGTCCGCGGCCCGGCGGGTGCCTGGACGATCCCGGTCCGGCGGGTGGCCGGACGGCCGCTGGATGCCCGGGCGGCCGCTGGTAAAATGGGGGCACGCTTCGACACCGCCGGGGCCCGTACCGATGTGTACGGGCCCCGGCGCGTTCCGGGGCCCGACCAGAAAGGTTCCCCTCCCATGGACGCGAAGCAGCCGGAGTCCGCACGCCCCCGTACGGCGCCGCGGGACGACCTCCCGACGCCCGGGACGGAGTCCCCCGGTCTGCCGCCGGCCGCGTCCTTCGACGCGCTCGGGCTGCCGCCGCGGGTGCTGGAGACGATGAGCGGCCTCGGGGTGACGGAACCCTTCCCGATCCAGGCGGCGACCCTGCCGAACGCGCTGGCGGGACGAGACGTCCTCGGGCGGGCGCGGACCGGCTCCGGCAAGACGCTGGCCTTCGGTCTCGCGCTGCTCGTACGGACGGCGGGCCAGCGCGCGGAGGCGAAGCGGCCGCTCGCGCTGGTCCTGGTGCCGACGCGGGAACTCGCCCAGCAGGTGACCGACGCGCTCACGCCGTACGCGCGGACGCTGAACGTACGGCTCGGTACGGTCGTCGGCGGGCTGTCCATCAACCGGCAGCAGGCGCTGCTGCGCGCGGGCGTCGAGGTGCTGGTCGCGACGCCGGGGCGGCTCACCGACCTGGTCTCCCGCCGCGACTGCCATCTGAACCATGTCCGGATCACGGTGCTGGACGAGGCGGACCAGATGTGCGACCTGGGGTTCCTGCCGCAGGTGTCGGAGATCCTGGAGCAGGTCCCGGCCGACGGGCAGCGGCTGCTGTTCTCGGCGACGCTCGACCGCAACGTCGACCAGTTGGTGCGCGACCACCTGCACGACCCGGTCGCGGTGTCCGTCGACCGGGTGGCGGGCTCGGTCGCCACGATGGAGCACCACGTCCTCAACATCCACCCCGCCGACAAGTACGCGACCGCGACGGAGATCGCCGCGCGGGACGGCCGGGTGCTGATGTTCCTGGACACCAAGGCGGGCGTGGACCAGTTCACCCGTCATCTGCGGGCCAGCGGGGTCCGCGCCGGCGCCCTGCACAGCGGCAAGTCGCAGCCGCAGCGCACGCACACCCTCGCCCAGTTCAAGGAGGGCGCGGTCACCGTGCTGGTCGCCACGAACGTCGCCGCGCGGGGCATCCACATCGACGCGCTGGACCTCGTCGTCAACGTCGACCCGCCGGCCGACGCCAAGGACTACCTCCACCGCGGCGGACGCACGGCACGGGCCGGCGAGTCCGGGCGCGTGGTCACCCTGGTCACGCCCAACCAGCGGCGCGACGTGAACCGGATGATGTCCGACGCCGGGATCCGCCCCACGATCACCCAGGTCCGCTCCGGCGAGGCACAACTCACCGCGCTCACGGGCGCCAAGCGCCCCCCGACCGGCCCGAAGCCCACCGGCAACGCCCCCTTCCGCGGCCTCGGCACCCAACCGGGCCGCCCGGCCAAGCAGTCCCGCAAGGCGACAGAGGCCCGCAAGGCGGCGGAGGCCAGGGCGGCGGCCCGGGTACGGAAGGGCCGCTGAGGGCTACGAGAGGACTTGGGCTGCGGGGTGCTCAGCAGCTCAGATGCCTGACCATCGCGATGCCCGGGTCCCAACTGCCCGCCGGGAACCGGAGGTTTGCGCGGATCGTCTTCGGCTGCAGTCGCGCCCGCTCCGGGCGGCGGACGAGGAAGGGCGCATGAATCCAGGTCAGCAGGTTCACTTCCACGCTTCGTGCGGGCACCTCATCTCGGCCCCGGCCGACCGTGCCGGGATGGATGTCCGGTGTCCGCACTGCCATCAGGTGGTGCGGGTCCCGCCGCCCGACGTGCCGTACGCCTCACCGGTGCCCGTGCCGGCCGGGGCCGTCGAGCCGGTCGTCCTCACCGCCCTGTACGTGACGGCGCTGCTCGGCGGTGTGCTGGGGGCCGGGCTGATCTACGGGGTGATGTTCGACGAGTTCTCGGAGACGGAGCTGGTCGCGTACACGCCGTTGTGGTTCTTCCCGATCGTGTTCGGACTCTACGGCTTCGTCTCCCAGCGGCTGCTGCGCCGTATCGCCTCCGGGCGCGCGCGGAGTCTCAACGAGGCCGCGCGAATCTCCATCGACGTCGCGGGACACTGGGCGGCCCTGTTCCTGTTCCCGTTCCTGGTGCTGAGGTGGCGCAGCTCCCTGCTCGTGTCGCTGGCGGCGGCGGTCTTCTGGGCCGGGCTGCTCTGGTTCTTCTTCGTCGCCATCTTCCCGACGCTGTGAGGACGTTGAGACGCCGATGATGTTCGGTTACTCCGACGAGTGGTGGGTGCTGCTGCTCTACCCGGCCGTGCTGTGGGTGCTGTTCGGGCCGTTCGCCATGGCCTCGTTGGGGGCGTGGTGCGCCTCGGCGCCCGGGCCGCGGCCTCGACTGTGGTCGGTGCTGGTCCCGTTGGGGCCCGTGGTGACCTCCGCGGTCGTCATGGTCTTCCCGCTGAGCCGGTGGGAGCGGCCGCGGCGGGTGGACGGCGCCCTCGAAACTCCCCAGCAGGTGTACGACTTCCTCGGCTATCTCGGCGTGTACGTGGGCGCGATCACCCTGCTCCCCTGGCTGCTCGGCTACGGCGTCACCCGCCTGGTGCGCTTCCTGCGGAGCCGTCGGCAGACGTAAGGGATGAGTTCGCCATATGGGGTATGTATCAGGTTATGGGAGTTCACCTGATCACAGGCGCCGGCTCGGGTATCGGCGCGGCGGTGGCGGCGCTGTTCGCCTCGCGGGGGCAGGAGTTGTGGCTGCTGGCCCGGAACGAGGCGCGGGCGGAGGAGTTGCGTGCCCGGTTCCCGGAGAGCCGGACGCTCGTCGCCGATCTGTCCGCGCCGGCGTCGATACGCGACCGGCTGGCGGCGCAGGTGCTGCCTGAGCGGCTCGACTCGCTGCTGCATGTGGCCGGGGTCGTGGAGTCGGGCCGGGTGGGCGAGTTGAGCGCCGAGTCCTGGCAGGACACGCTCGCGGTGAACCTCGTCGCCCCTGCGGAGCTGACCGGAGTGCTGCTGCCCGCGTTGCGCGCGGGCCGGGGACACGTCGTGTTCGTCAACTCGGGTGCGGGCGTGCACGCGCCGCCCCGGCTGAGCGCGTACGCCGCGTCCAAGTTCGGTCTGAAGGCGCTGGCCGAGTCGCTGCGGGCGGAGGAGTACGCGCACGGCGTCAGGGTGACCACCGTGTATCCCGGGGAGACGGACACGCCCATGCAGGTCAGGCTGCACGAGCAGTTCGGTCTCCCCTATCAGCCGGAGGCCCATATGAGTCCGGCCTCGGTGGCGGCCGCCGTGGTCACGGCGCTGGATCTGCCGCGGGACGCGACGATGAGCGATCTGATGCTGCGCCCGGGCTGCTGAGCCCCGCGGCGGTGCGGCCGGCTCCGGTGCGTCCGGGGTCGGCCGCGCCCGTCCCCCAGTGGCCCACCAGCTCGGCGTAGAGCGGGACTTGGGCCAGGAGCGCGGCATGGGTGCCGGTGCTCGGGTGGGTGCCGTCGAGCAGGAGGACCCGGTCCGCGCGCGGGGCCAGGGACATGCGGTGCGCGAGGGTGACGACGGTGCCGGGCCGCCGTCGGAACGCCTCCTCGACACGTCGTTCGGCCGCCGCGTCGAGATGCCGGGTGACCTCGTCGAGGACGACCAGCCGGGCGTCCGAGAGATAGGCGCGGGCGAGCGCGACGAGGGCGCGTTCGCCGGAGGAGAGCGTGGCCGGGTCGACAGCGCCGTCGGTTCCCCCGATCCGCTCGGCCAGCCCGTCGAGCCCGAGTTCCATGAGGGCGTCGGTGAGGGCGTGGTCGGGGGTGTCGGGGGCGAGGTAGCGGAGGTTCTCGCCCAGGGTGCCGGCGAACACGTAGGGGTCCTGCGGCACCAGGACCCGGGCCCGGACCAGGTCGTGCCGGGCGATGCGGTCCAGGGGCGCTCCCCCGAGGGCGGCCCGTCCGCTGTCGGGCGGCAGCATGCCCGCGAGGACGGCGGCCAATGTCGACTTGCCGATGCCGGAGGGGCCGACGACGACCAGGTGTTCGCCGTCGGCGAGGGTCAGGTCGAGTCCGTCGAGGACGGGTTCGGCCCCGGGGCCGTAGGCGAAGACGATCCCCGTCAGCGCCGCCGAACCGTCCACCGGTCGCAGCGCGGGGTGGGGGTCGGGGGGCGGTTCCGGACGGCGGGCGGCCTCGGCGAGCCGTTCGGCGGCCACGGCGAGCCGCAGCCAGGAGGCGCCGAGCCCCTGCACCAGCAGCCGGACGGCGGGTTCGAGGGTGGCCAGGACGTAGGCGAGCACGCCCACGATCGCGCCGGCGGTCATGCCCCGCTCGCGCAGGTCCGGCGCGGCGAGGACGACGAGGAGGAGGGGGCTGTGCGCGCCGAGGGCCACGATGAGCCGCCGTAGCGCCGAGACGGAGGCCAGGGCGCGTGCGGTGCGCAGATGGGTGTGGACGGCGTCGAGGGCGTCGCGTCGGGCGTGCTCCTGGGCCCCGCAGGCGACGATGTCGCGCAGGGCGGTGACGGTCGCGACGGTACGGCCCGCCAGCGCCTCCTCGGCGTCGAAGGCCGCGCGCTGTCTGCGGACGGTGGCGGGCGCGAGGGCGGCGAAGAGGGCCAGGGCGACGAGCAGCGGGCCGGCGACCAGCGGGACGGCGGCGGGGGCCAGGACGGCCGTGCCCGCGACGACGGCGGCGACCGTCAGGACGAACTGCCACAGCAGCATGAGCTGGCCGGCGAGCGCGTCCCGGACGGCCTCCACCTGCCGGGTGAGCCGGGCGACGGCGACCGCGGCGGAGCCGTCCGATGGCGTGCGGAAGGCGTCCGGGGGTGCCGTCGCGCGGTGCAGGGTGCCGGTGACGACGTCGCGCAGCAGCCGGTCGCGCAGCGGTTCGACGATCTCGGCGAGCCAGGGGTAGGTCTGCCGGCCGGCCCAGGCGCCGCCGAGGGTGCTCAGGGCGAACACGCCGAGTCCGAGGGCGGCGGTGCGGGGCCGGTCCAGCAGGAAGCCCTGGTCGACGGCGACGGCGAGGGCCTTGCCGGAGACCAGGGCGGGCGCCGCGGCGAGCAGGGTCCACCAGGTCAGCCGGAGCGCGGCGGCGCGGTTCGCGGTGAGACCGGCCCGGATCAGGCGCAGGGCGGTGCCGTGGGCCGCGGTGAGGGAGGGCTTCGCCGGGCGCGGGTCGGTGCGGGGTGGGCCGGTGGTGCGGTGCGCCATGGGCGGGCGTCCTCTCATGTCGTCAACGGCCTTGTGTGTCACCGGACTTGTGACGCGGGTCAGTCGTCCGTGCCGCGGAACAGAGCGCGGTAGGCGGGCACCTCCCACAGTTCGTGGTGCGGGGCGACGGCTTCGACGTGTCCCTCGTGCAGCCAGGCCACGAGGTCCGCGCGGGCGGCCGTGGCGGTGCGGCGGGTCACCACCAGGCGGGTGCGGTCGCCGTAGGAGTCGTCCAGGGCGCGCAGGACCGCGGCCTCGGTGGCGGAGTCCAGGCTGGAGGTGGCGTCGTCGAGGACGAGGAGGCGGCTGTCGCGGGCCAGGGCGCGGGCGAGGCCGAGGCGTTGGCGCTGTCCGCCGGAGAGCGGCGCCTCGGCGAGCGGGGTGCGGTAGCCGTCCGGGAGGCGGCGGATGAACCCGTCGGCCTGTGCGGCGCGGGCGGCCGCACGGACCCGCGTCTCGGGGAGCGGGTCGGCGGCGGCGCGCAGGGCGTCGAGGACCGTGGGGCCGGTCAGCTCCGGGTCGCAGAAGGCGTAGGAGACGGCGGCGCGCAGGGCGGCGGGGCTGATCTCGTCCAGGGGGGTGCCGTCGAGCAGCACGGTGCCGCGGTCGGGGGCCATCAGGCCGCCCGCCACCGCCGCGAGCAGGGAGGTGCCGGAACCGGAGCGGCCGACGAGGGCGACGCAGCGCCGTGCGGGCAGCACGAGGTCCAGCCCGTCGAGGACGGTGCCGCCGGGGGTGTGGACGGTGATGCCGCGCAGCTCGACCCGCCCGGGTCCCGGGGGCAGGGCGCGCAGGCCGGGCGGCTGCGGGGGCACGGCGAGCACCTCCCGTACCCGCTGGTGCCCGGCGCGGGCGCGGGCGAGGTCCAGCAGGCTCTGCGCGGCGCCGAAGCCGCCGAGGCCGAGCGTGGCGTAACCGAGCGCGGCGACGAGCCCGCCGGCGCCGAGCGTGCCGGTGGAGAGTTCGTGTCCGGCGACGGCGATCACGGTGATCTGCGTGGCGGGGGCGAGGAGTCCCGTGGACCAGGCGACGCGGCGCTGGCTGTCCCACAGGGCGCGTCCGTGGCGGCCGAGTTCGGGCACCGGCCGCAGGACCCGCTCGATCTCGCGGTCGACGGTGCCGGCGGCGGCGATGGTGCGGTGTCCGGCCAGCGCGTCCAGGAGGCGGGCGGCGACGGCTGCCTGTGCGCGCTGGTAGCCCTCGCCCCGGGTCACGGTGCGCCGCAGATGCCGTCGGAGCAGCAGCCAGCCGGCCGGTGCGGTGACGAGGAAGGCGGCGGCGAGTTCCGGGGCGAGCAGTGCCAGGGCGAGCACGGAGCCCGCGGCCATGGCGAGTTGGGCGACGGCGTACACGGCGGCCTGCGTGCTGAGTCCGGCCTCGCCCGCGCTCGCCGTGAGGCGGGCCGCGAGGTCGCCGGTCGCCGTCCGCCGGGCGGGGTGGGGGCCGACGGCCATGATGTGCCGTACCAGGGCGGCGCGCAGGCGCGCGGTGGCCTCGGCGGTGGCGCGCGGGCCGGCGTACTGGGCGAGGGTCTCGGCGGCGGTGAGCGCGCCGAGGACGGTGGCGAGCGGCAGGAGGCCCTGTCCGGTGGTGCCGGACAGGTCGCGGTCGACGGCGGTGGCGAGGACGGCGGGCAGGAGCAGCGCGGCGGCGGAACTCGCGGCCACGCCCAGGGCGAGGAGGCCGGGCCACAGCCATGGCCTGCTCCCCTGCCGAGTGGGGGCGCGGGCCGTGTCGCAGCTCCTGGGATCGGTCGTAGGATCGGGGTCCCCGCTCCGCCGGGGCTGCTGTCGGTGGTCCTGTCCCATGCGAGGCTCCTGCGCGCGATGAACCGGGCGATGTACGGGGCGATGTGCCGGGCGATCCGCCGGGGGGTGCACGGCTGGTCGGCGGGGCGGCACGCGAACGCCGGCCCGGGCTGTCCCTCAGCCCGGGCCGGCTCTGTTCACCGGGTCACGCCGGCGCGGGGCGGGCGGACGACCCGCGGGGTGCGACTACAGGCACAGCAGCGTGCTGACGGTGCTGTTGGTGCAGTTGACCACGGAGAGGGAGCTGAGCACCGAGAGGTACTCGGTGGTCTCGTCCGGGGTCTCCAGGGCCTGCAGGCTGAGGATGGACATGGTGATCTCCTGTTCACTGTGTTGGTGCCTTCCGGCGATTGCCGGAAACTCTGGGCCGCGACGGCGGACGCCGCGGGAGGGGTGCCCTGTGATCAGCGCTCGGGCGCACCGGCGCACAGGCGCCGAGTCGATCGGGTGCTACGGCGGTCAGGGCGTCCGCAGGACCGTGGCGGGCGGGCGCGGCGCGGGATCCGCGACGCCTCGGCCGGTCCAGAAGGGCAGCGCCGGGGTGTCGGCGAGGGCCGATCCCAGGGCGAGCAGGATGCCGGCGGATCCGGTGGCGAGGTCCATCGACAGGCGCAGGAGCTGTTCGCCGGGGAAGGCCGCGTGCCCCTGATGGGGGACGAGGTGCCAGACGAGGCGCCGGATGTGCCGTCGGATCACCGGTTCGTGGGCCGACGTGCCGTCCTGGAGCAGATGGAGCAGCAGGATCAGTCCCGCGCGTCCGTTGAACAGGCCGGGCTGCACGATGAATTCGGGTACGGCGGCCCCGCGCATCCGGTCCAGGCTGCGTTGTCGTTCCGGGTCGGGGCGGTGGCGCAGGGCCGTGTGGAGCACGGCGGCGATACCGGCGCTGCCCGTCTCCAGGTAGGGCAGCACCCGGCTGCCTTCGTCGACCTGGAGGGTGCCGTCGTCGCCCAGGACACAGCGGGCGAGGTCGAGGGCGAGTGCCCGGTCGGCCAGGTCGAGCAGGCCGGCGTCGCCGGTGCTGTCGTACAGGCCGAGGAAGAACAGGGCGGCTCCTGAGGGGCCGTGCAGGAGTCCCGCGCGGCGGCCGGGCGCCGGGAGGCCGGCGTCGGGTTCCAGACGGGCGGCGAGGCGTTCGGCGATGTCGGCGGCGACGGCGTGCAGGGAGCTGTCGGCGGTGGTGCCGGCGAAGTGCAGCAGCGTCAGTCCGATGCCGGGGAGTCCGGCGGCGAGGTCGTCGCCCTGGCCGTCGAGGGGTTCCTTGAGGAGCCGGTCGAGGAGGTTGTGCGCCTGCCGGGCGTGGCCGAGCCGGTCGAGGGCGTAGGCGACGCCGTGCGCGCCGGTGTAGAGGCCGGGCCGGCCGGGTTCGCGGGCGACGGCTTCGAGGAGCCATTCGACGTGGTCTGGGTCGACGGGGGCGCCCACGGTGTGCAGGGCCCACAGGACGCCCGCCGCGCCGTAGGCGAGGCCGAGTCCGTCGTGGGTGAACTGGCTGGGGTCACCGGGGAAGAGGCGGTCGGTGCGTTCCGGGGTGGCGCTGGCGGTGATCGCCGCGGCCATGGAGTCGCGCAGCGCGGGCCAGTCGGCGCGGTCGCCGCTGAACAGCGCGGCGGAGGCGTCGAAGTCGTCCCTGGGGCCGGGTATGTGAGAGGACGTCAGGGATATGGGGCGCGGCGGCAGTGCGAAGCGTCTGGCCGCGGCCCGGCTCAACTGGTCGTGTTTTCCCGGGTCCAGCGAGGTGAGCTGGATGAGCGGCATGAAGATCCAGAGCCGCAGGGCGTCGAGGGCGTGCTCGTCGATGGCGTAGCCCTCCACGTCGGCGGGGGCCGCGAAGCCGGCGGCGCCGAGTCCGGGTCTGACGAAGTCGTCGGCCGGGGAGGCGAGTTCGAAGTCCACGAAACACACCCGGCCGTCCGGGCGGACGATCAGGTTGCGCGGGTGCAGATCGCCGAAGACGACACCGCGGGCGTGGATGGCGCGCAGCCCCTCCTCGATCTTCCCGAGGACGTCGAGGGCCTCCTCGCGGTAGCGCTCGACGGCCTCGGGGGCCGGGTCGGGGTGGATCAGGGGGTAGCGCTGTCCGAACCACCGGTTCAGGGGCTCGCCGGGCACGAACTCCTGGACCAGGAAGTGGTGTTCCCAGGCGGTGAGGTATCCGAGGGCGGCCGGTACGGAGGGCACGCCGTCCAGACGGCGCAGGATGTCGTGCTCCCTGCGGAGCCGGGTGACGGCGTCGTCGCCGCGCTGGTCGAGTCCGGCGTCCGGGCGGGCCTCCTTGAGGACCACCTGGTCGCCGCCGGCGGCGGGTCTGGCGACGTAGATGCCGCCGCCGTTGGAGAAGTGCAGGGCCCGTTCCACGGTGTAGGGGAACGCGGCGGTGCTCGATGTCGCCCGGTCGGCGAGGGCCTGGGCCAGGACGGCCGGGACGGGGGCCCAGTCGGGCACCTCGAACACGGCGCGCCGGACGTCCGGGCGGAGCCGGCCCGACGGTTCACGCAGGGCCAGGACGAGTTCACCGGTCTCCGAGCGGCAGAACTGCTCGGTGAACCCGCCGTAGCGCAAGTACAGCGGCCCCTGGCGCCAGCGCAGATCGCTGAGGATGTACGGTCCGCGCAGTCCGGTGAGCGCCGCGTCGAGGTCGGTCAGACATCGCTCCAGCTCGGGTTCGTCGACCGGGTAGAGGGTCATGAACTTGCCGCTGGAGCCGCGCGAGGCGTACTTGGCGTTCTGCGTGCGCACCAGGGCCGGGCTGCGCAGGAACTTGTGGGCCACGCGCCGGCGGAGGCAGTACTCGCCGACGACGGCCAGGACGTGCTCCGCGTTGTCCGGGCAGGCGGACACGTGGATCTTCCAGCCCTGGTCGGGCAGGTCGACGCCGACGGGCGTACGGCCCACCCACACCTCCCTGGCGGAGCCGAGCCAGCCCTCGGGTAAGGGCTCACCCACCGCGGCGAATTCCTCGATGGTCGCCCAGCGGACCGGCGAGTCGTAGAACACCTTGTCGGCGTACGAATACGCCTCGTAGCGCATGTCCACAACGCTCCCCCTCACTACGACAAGCCTTCCCGGACGGATGCAGTACGCACGGTGCACCTCGGCAACCTCCTTTCGGAGTGCTAGGCTGACCGCTTTTTGCCCTGCGATGTGAAGGTAAGGGACGGCCGGCTCCGGTCGACAGAGCGCATTCAACGCGCACATCGGGGCGCGCGAAGCCCGGCCGCCTGGACATTTCCGCCCTCACGTACACCGCGCATATGCGTTCGGTATGCGTTCGGTATCCCGCACGCCCGCCACCTGCGGTTTTTCGCGTAGCGCCCGAGCCGTACCTCGCCCGCCGGCACGCGTCAGGCGTCGTCGGCCAGTGAGATCCGGGCCGTGATGCGCTTGCCGACCGGTTCCTGTTCGATGAACAGGCCCTCGGTGACCGCCTCGACGATCTCCAGGCCGTGCTGGCCGATACGGCCCGGATCGGCGGTCCGGGCCGCGGGGACCGTGGGGTCGCTGTCCCAGACGACGATGTCCACACCGTCGGCCGTGATCCGCAGCTCCATCAGGACGGGGCCCGGGGCGTACTTGCGGGCGTTGGTGACCAGTTCGCTCACCACGAGCTGGGTGAGGTCCATCGCGCGCGCGGGCACGGTCAGGCGCAGGTCGCCGCGGGCCCGGTCCAGGAAGGCGCGGGCGTGGTGGCGGGCGTCGGCGATACAGCCGTCGTCCCCGCTCAGGGCATAGCCGGCGCGCATCATGGGCTCGTCCGGCCCGTCACAGTCGTCACCGTCGACGTCGACTCCCAAGTTCCTCGCCCCCGCTCCCCCTTCGCGCGCGCCTACCCCCGACGGCGTCATGCATGCCACACGGGGTGTCGTTCGGCACAGCCGTTTCCGTGCATTGTGCCGCGCCAGTGGGGCAGAATCGCCCTCGCACGCCCGACCGGGCAAGCCCGAGCACAGTCGAGGAGACGGTGACCGACAACATGAGAGAGGACCGGTCCGACCAGTTCTCGGCCGAGCCCGCGGTGGTCGACGGGGTGTGCGTGGTGACCGTGCGGGGCGAGATCGACCACGCCGTCAAGGACCTCCTGACCAAGGCGCTGCGCTGCGAGGACGCGGTGCCGCCGCGGATCGTGGTGGACCTCGGCGGGGTGACCTTCATGGACTCCAGCGGGATCAACGTCCTCATCGCCGCCCATCAGCGGGTGACCGGGGCCCAGGGGTGGCTGCGCATCGCCGGCGCCCAGGAGTCCGTACGGCGTCTGCTGGGCCTGGTGGGTGTGGACGCGCTCATCCCCTGCCACCCCACCGTCGACCGGGCCGTACATGCCTGAGCACGCCGTCGAGGTGGCCGACGTGATGGCCGAGCTGGCCGCGCTCGAGGATCCGAAGGCGCGGGCCGTGAACGAGCGCCACGGCGACGATCACGGCGTGAACCTCGGCAAGCTGCGCGCGCTCGCCAAGCGGCTCAAGACACAGCAGGACCTCGCGGTCGGGCTCTGGGACACGGGCGACACCGCGGCCCGGCTGCTGGCCCTCCTGATCTGCCGCCCGAAGGCGTTCGAGCGGGCCGGGCTGGACGGCATGCTGCGCGAGGCCCGCGCGCCCAAGGTGCACGACTGGCTCGTGAACTACGTGGTGAAGAAGAGCCCGCACGCCGAGGAACTGCGCCTCGCCTGGACCGCCGACCCGGACCCGGTGGTCGCGAGCGCCGGCTGGGCCCTGACCACCGAACGCGTGGCGAAGAAGCCGGAGGGCCTGGACCTCCCGGGACTGCTCACGGTGATCGAGGCGGAGATGAAGGACGCCCCGGACCGCCTCCAGTGGGCGATGAACCACTGCCTCGCCCAGATCGGCATCGAGCACCCGGAGCACCGCGCCCGCGCGCTCGCCATCGGCGAACGTCTCGGGGTCCTCAAGGACTATCCGACGTCCCCGGGGTGCACGTCCCCGTACGCGCCGGTCTGGATCGACGAGATGGTACGACGACGCACCGGCCGCGCGGGGGCGTGACCCCCGGCGGCCGGTCCGCCACCTCACTTCACTTCACCTCACCCGTCAGCCGAAGTAGTTGTCGAACGTGCGCTGGAACTCCCAGCCCGCGAAGCGGTCCCAGTTGACCGACCACGTCATCAGACCGCGCAGGGCGGGCCAGGTGCCGTGCGTGGTGTACGAGCCGCAGTTCGTCCTCTTCGTCAGACAGTCGAGGGTCTTGGTGACCTCGGCCGGGCTGACGTGGCCGTTGCCCGCGTTGGTGGACGCCGGCATACCGATGGCGATCTGCTCCGGGCGCAGCGGCGGGAAGACGTTGCCCGCGTTGCCGGCCACCGGGAAGCCGGTGAGCAGCATGTCGGTCATGGCGATGTGGAAGTCCGCGCCGCCCATGGAGTGGTACTGGTTGTCGAGGCCCATGATCGGGCCGGAGTTGTAGTCCTGGACGTGCAGCAGGGTCAGATCGTCCCGCAGGGCGTGGATCACCGGGAGGTAGGCGCCGCACCGCGGGTCCTGGCCGCCCCACTGACCGGTGCCGTAGAACTGGTAGCCCATCTGCACGAAGAACGTCTCGGGGGCCATGCTGAGGACGAACTTGGAGCCGTACTTGGCCTTCAGGGTCTTCAGCGCGGAGATCAGGTTCACGATCACCGGTGTCTTCGGGTTCCTGAAGTCGGTGTCGTCGGCGTTCAGCGACAGCGAGTGGCCCTCGAAGTCGACGTCGAGGCCGTCGAGACCGTAGGTGTCGATGATCTTCGAGACGGAGGAGACGAAGGTGTCGCGGGCCGCCGTCGTGGTGAGCTGCACCTGCCCGTTCTGGCCGCCGATCGAGATCAGCACCTTCTTCCCGGCCGCCTGCTTGGCCTTGATCGCGGCCTTGAAGTCGGCGTCGCTCTCCACGTTCGGGCATTCGGTGACCGGGCAGCGGGTGAAGCGGATGTCGCCCGAGGTGATGGAGGTGGGTTCGCCGAAGGCCAGGTCGATGACGTCCCAACTGTCGGGGACGTCGGCCAGGCGGGTGTAGCCGGCGCCGTTGGCGAAGCTCGCGTGGAGGTAGCCGACCAGGGCGTGGGCGGGCAGGTCGCCGGATCCGCCGCCGCCCGTGCCGGTGGTCGTCGTCGCCGTCACCGCGGCCGACTTGGCGGACTCCCCGGCGTCGTTCAGGGCGGAGACCTGGAAGCTGTACGCCGTCGACGCGGACAGGCCGGTGACAGTGGCCGAGGTCCCGCTGACCGTCTGGACCTTGGCGCCGTCACGGTAAACCGCGTAGCTCGTCGCGCCGCTCGACGCCGTCCAGGACAGGGCGACGCTGGAGGAAGTGACGGTGCCGGTGCTCAGTCCGGTCGGCGCTGCGGGCGGCTGGCCGGTGGAAGCGCCGGGTCCGACCAGGGAGACGTCGTCGGCGTAGTACGCGCCGGTGCCGTACCAGCCGTGTGTGTAGATGGTGACGCGGGTGGTGGAGGCGCCGGTGCGGAAGGTGGTCCTGAGCTGCTGCCAGTCGGGGGCGGACTGGGTCCAGGTGGAGACGTCGGTGGTCCCGGTGCCGGAGGCGCCGAGGTAGACGTACGCGCCGCGGACATGACCGGTCAGCGTGTACTCGGAGTTCGGCTGCACGGTGACCGACTGCGAGCACTGGGCGTGGTCGCTGCCGGCCGGGGTGGCCTGCAGGGCCGAACTTCCGCTGCGCACCGGGCTGCTGACGGCCTTTCCGGCCGTACAGGTCCAGCCGTCGAGCCCTGCCTCGAAGCCACCGTTGCGGGCGAGGTCGACATCGGCCGCGTGGGCGGCCGTGGAGAGCGCGGTGATGCCCGGCACGGCCAGTGCGACAGCCGTGAGCAGGGCCATGACAGGTCTGAAGCGGTCCACAAGTGCCTCCGGGCGGGGGGTGGTTGGAGTGTGGAGTCCGCTCAATTTGGTCCAGACCAATCCGGTTGTCAAGACCTCCCGCGGCCACGGGCGGTGCGCGGCCGCTCTCCCGGACAATGGGTGGCGTCCGAACGCATCTCGTGCAGGAGTCCGTGTGCCGAAGCAGTCCGCTCTCCCCTTCCTCCGCCGCAGGGGCGTCGTCGTCGCGGGGGCCGCCGTCGTCGTCGCTGCCGCCCTCGGAGTCGGTCTGGCGCTGACGAACCCCTTCGCGGACGACCCGGCCCCGAAGTCGGCGTCGAAGGTCGAACTCCCCGCGGCCGACGCCGTGTTCGACTACCAGATCGGGCGCCCGTACCCGCCCGCGAAGGGCGTCACGGCCGTGTCGCGCGACCGGTCCGCCGAGCCGGCGCGGGGCCTCTACAACGTCTGCTATGTCAACGCGTTCCAGGCACAGCCCGACGCGCTGGACTGGTGGGAGGAGAACCACCCCGACCTGATCCTTCGCGACAAGGGCAGGCGTCCGGTGATCGACGAGGACTGGGACGAGGCGCTGCTCGACACGTCGACGGAGGACAAGCGCGCCCGGCTCTCCGACGTGGTCGGCCCGTGGGTGGACGGCTGCGCCGAAAGCGGCTTCCAGGCCGTGGAGTTGGACAATCTCGACTCCTATGAGCGTTCCGCGGGCGGCCTGACCAAGGCGCACAACGCGGCCTTCGCGAAGCTCCTGGCGGACCGGGCGCACACCGCGGGGCTCGCCGTCGGCCAGAAGAACACCACCGACCTGCTGCCCGACCGCAAAGAGATCGGCTTCGACTTCGCCGTCGCCGAGGAGTGCGGCCAGTACGACGAGTGCGGCGCCTACGCCGAGGCGTACGCGAACCGCGTCTTCGTGATCGAGTACGGGGACGGCGGCTTCCGGCGGGCCTGCGCCGGTCACGGCTCCGAACTCGCCGTCGTGCAAAGGGATCTCGACGTGGCGCCTCGCGGGTCGGAGGAGTACGTGTTCCGGACCTGCTGAGGCGCCCGGGCGCGGTCAGCCCAGGCGTGCCAGCCCGCGCAGCGGCGCGCTCCGCCCTCGGTCGGGGACGGTCCACAGGGTCTGGCCCGCCACTCCCCAGCGTTCCAGGAGCGCGTTGGCCGCGAGGAAGCCGCTGGTGGCCGCGCGTTCCATCAGGGCCACGGGAAGCCCCGTGCGGACCAGGTCGCCGGCCACCACCAGGCCGGGGTCGGTGGTGCGTACGGTGGGCCGGTCGCCGTAGCCGCCGACCGGGAAGAGGGGGCAGTCGGCGCGCCACTCGTGCCGTTCGTCCACCACCGTCGCCGTGCGGGTCTCCGGGTACACCCGGTGCAACTGCTCGATCAGGCGCTTCCGTTCGACGTCGGGGGCCGCCCGCTCGGGCAGGGCGTAGGCGTGCAGTTCGACGACCGAGCCGCCGGTCCGCGCGGCCCAGCGCGCCGCCTCGCCCTCCCAGCGCTCCAGCACACTGACGTTGTCGAGGGTGCCGTAGCCGCTGGTGCCGAGGAAGCCGGGGCGGTCGGCGGCGACCGGGCGGTCCAGCCACAGGCGGGAGACGAGGAACGGCGGCGCGGCGCGCAGCCGGGCCGTCCGCGCGCGCCACGCGGCGTCCGCCAGGCGCGGGGAGCGGGCGACGAGGGAGCCGAGACCGGCCGCGTCCAGGGCGAGGACCACGGTGTCGTGGCGCCGTTCCTCCGTCCCGGCGGCGACCAGGAAGCCGCCGTCCCCGGTGGGTTCGACGGTGTCGACGGCCGTTCCGGTGCGCAGGTCGGCGCCGTGGCCGCGCAGATAGCGGGCGAGGGGGTCCCAGAGCGCGGTGGGGAAGGGCTCGTCGGGCACGTCGAAGAGGAGGCCCTCGGCGGAGCCCAGGAAGTAGATGTGGAACATCAACACCATCTCCGCAGCCGACAGTTGGCGGGGATCGGCGAAGAAGCTGCGGGAGAACACCTCGAACGCGAGATGGTGGGCGGCCTCGGGGAAGCGGATCGACCCGAGGAAGTCGTGCGCGCTGACGCCGTCGAGCCGCGTGTAGACCTCGGGGACCCGGACGTCCAGCAGCGGCAGGGCGGCGACCGGGTTCATCCGGAGGAGGTCGCGCAGCCCGAAGGTGGGGCTCAGGGCCACGAACCCGAGGGCGCTCCACGGCGGGGTGCGCGGCACGTGCCGGAAGCTGTCGTGGAGGCCGTCGGCGTGCCGGAGCGGATAGTCGGGCAGGGCGCGCAGACGGCTGAGGCCGGGATCGGTGCGCCGCAGCAGCCCGCGCAGGTTGTAGTACTGGCGGAAGAACGCGTGGAAGCCGCGGCTCATGGTGACCGTGCTGCCGTCGGACAGCACGGTCGGCCGACCCGAAAGGCGCCCGCCCAGGGCGGGTTCCCGTTCGTAGAGCGTGACCCGTACGCCCCTCTCCGCGAGGGCCGTCGCGGCCGCGAGTCCGGCGATACCGCCGCCCACGACCGCGGTCGTCGCGGGACGGCCGCCTGGGACGCGCGGGGCGCCGGGGGCGGGGAGCAGGACGCGGGCGCGCCGGTCCCGGCCGCGGCGGGGGACGTCGGGCCGCCGCGCGCGGGTCATCGGCCGCCCTCCGCCTCGGTGCCGGGGCGGCGGGCGACGAAGGTGTGGGTGATGCCGGTCTGCCAGCCCGGCAGGGGCAGCACCCGTACGTCCCGGAGACCCGCGGCGCGGACCCGCTCGGCGAAGCGGTCCGCCGTGTCGAACTCCACGACGCTGCGCCACAGATGCCGGTACAGCCGCCCGTCGCCGAGGAGCGTGGCGACGGGCAGGACGAGCCCTCGGCACACGCCCGTCCACACCGCACGGTGGGCGGCGTGGCCACTGAGCGTGTACTCGTGCACCGCCAGCCGCCCGCGCGGCGCCAGCACGTCGCGCACCGCCGAGAGCACCGCGTCGGGGTCGGCGACGTTGCGGAACAGGTAGGCGGCGAAGACCGCGTCGAACGGGCCGCGCACGCCCGCCTCGGCCAGGCGCTCGGCGGGGGCCTGTACGAACGTCACGCCGTTCCGCCACGGTTTGCGGGCGGCGCGCTCCAGCATGCCGGCGGAGGCGTCCACCGCGGTGATCTCGGCACCGGGAAGGACCGTCGCCAGGGCGGCCGTCGAGGCGCCCGTGCCGCAGCCGAGGTCCAGGACGCGCAGCCCGGCGCCGCCGTCGGGCAGGCCGAGGCGGCGCGCGGAGCGGCGCAACTGGCCGTGGTAGCCGGGGTTGGCGGCGACCAGGGTGTCGTAGCTGCGGGAAGCGTGGTCGAACGCGGCGGCCAGGTCCTCGTCGCGCAGCAGGGTCATGCGGTCTCCTCGGTCGGGGTGCGCGGCGCCGGTGCGCGGTGCGGGGTGCGGGCGAGCCAGGGCAGTTCCGCCGCGCAGCGCAGCATCGGCAGGACGGGGGTGCGGATGCCGACGGCCAGGTCCTCGTGCAGCCGGGTCCCGCCGTCCAGGAAGCGCAGCAGCCGTTCCATCGGCACCCGGGTGAAGAGCCGCGCGAAGAACGCGGCACCGTCCACCCGGCCGCTGGCCAGGGCGCGCAGCATCACCGCGTCCATGGCCCGGGAGCGGGCCGAGTGGGCGGGCGGGGGCAGCGGACGGCGGCCGTCGCGCAGGGCGTCGGCGACGGCCCGCGTCTGGCGCTGGACGGCGGAGAAGGTGTAGCCGGTGGAGGGCCGGGTGGCACCGCCCGCCGCGCCGATCCGGAAGACCGACGGCGCCGGGCGGCGCGGGAAGCGGGCGTCGGTCATGGGGATGACGCCGGTCTCGGTCGCCGTGACCTCCAGCTCGCCCAGGCGCAGCACGTCCCGGGTGTAGCCGTGCAGCGCGCGCTCGTAGGCGGCCCGGGGCAGGACGGCGTCGGAGAACTCGGTGTACTCCACGAGCGCCTCCTGCCGGCCGGTGGGCAGGAGGTAGCCGAAGGCGAGGCCGCGGGGCGGCTGCGGCACCCGGAAGTCCATGAGGACGACCGCGTCGGGGTCCAACACGGGCCGCCGGGTACGGACGAACCAGCCGTGGAAGTGCTGGAGCAGGGTGGTCCGGGCGGCGGGGAGGCGGGTGAGCGGCCGGGAGTCGAACACCCAGCGGGCGTGCACGGTGACCGGACGGCCCTCGGCGGTGCGGGCCCGGACCTCGGCCCCGTCGGCGTCGCCGACGACCGACTCGACGGTCGCCTCCAGCCGTCGTACGTCGTCGCAGTGGGCCAGGTCGCGGGCGACGAGGTGCTCGAAGTCGTCGGAGCGCAGCATCTTGTAGCGCAGGGGCGCGATGTCGTCCTCGACCGGCGGGCCGCCGCCGGGGCCGTGCACGCGCAGGCGCCGCCATTCGGCGGTCAGGGCGGCGTCGTACGGCCCGGGGCCCCGCTCCCAGTGGCACCAGGTGCGGCTCGGCGGGCGGAGCGGGCCCGGCGGGGCGTCGACCAGGACGGTGGAGATCCGCCGGGCGCCGGGGGCGGACCGCGCGAGCCGGTGGGCGAGAGACAGACCAGCGGCGCCCGCGCCCAGGACGGCCACCTCGGCGTGCGGCACGAGCGGCTCCCTCCGTGGACGGCCTTCATTGGGAATCGGTGGTGATGGCCCGTATCGGTAGTGATGGCCCGTCGGAAGCATTCACCCCGGAGGGGCTCCGCGGATGCAGGCCCCGCCGGGTGGTCGGCCGGGTGAGCCCGTGTGGCCGTCTCCCGGGCTCACCCGGCGCCGCTGCGTACGCCGTCCCCCTGGAGGCAGCGGCCGAGACGGTGCAGGCCGCGCCGGGCGTGGCTCTTCACCGTGCCCAGGGGCCAGCCGGTGAGGTCGGCGATCTGCGGCTGGGTCAGGTCGTCGTAGAAGGCGAGGGTGAGCACGCGGCGCTGGGCCGCGGGCAGCTTGGCGAGTTCATGGCCGATGAGGACGCGGTCGAGCACGGCGTCCGGCTGGGCGGCGGGGTCGACGGGTCCTACGGCCATCCGCGCGCCGGCCGCGGCGACCAGTTCGGCCCTGCGGGTGCGCGCGGACAGCGCGTCGGCGATCTTGCGGCGGGTGATCCCGACGAGCCACGCGCGCAGGGTGCCGCGCCACGGGGCGAAGCCGGTGCGTCCGCGCCACGCGGCCAGGAACACCGTCTGGGTGACGTCCTCCGCCTCCCGGTCGTCCCCCAGGGAGCGCCGCGCGAGCGCGTACACGAGGGCACCCCACCGGTGGTACGCGGCGGCCAGACAGGTCTCCTCGCCCGCGGCGAAACCGGCGGCGAGTTCCTCGTCAGTCATGGTGCTGCTCCTCCTGCGGGTGGCGGGGACCGGGCTCACCCACCCTGCGGAGGGGACCGACGGCAGGACAACTTGCATCGACTCTGCGTCGTTTCTGCCGCACTTCTCGCGGGTTCTCCCCCGATGGCGCATCCGAGAACGCCCCGGACGCGGAAGTAATGACGTCAGGCACACCGAGGCGACCGCGGCGAGAGGAAACCGGATGCGCCCCAGCCCCACCGAGGCGATGGACCGGCCGGCGGCCGATCAGGCACCCCCGCCCCCACGGCTCCCACCGGCGGCCCGTACCGAAGCCGTCGAGATCATCGACGGTGACGTACCGGCCGCCGTGGGACGCGTCCTGGACGCCCTGCTCGCGGAACGGGTCGCGCGTGCCACCGCTCTGGACCCGGTGTTCGGCCGCGACCTCGCCGCGCGCGTCGCCCGTTTCACCCTGGAGGGCGGCAAGCGCACGCGCTCCCAGTTCGTGTGGTGGGCGATGCGCGCCTGCGGCGGCGGGCCCGCCCAGGCGGAGGCCGCGCTGCGGATCGGCGCCGCCCTGGAACTCATCCAGACCTGCGCCCTGGTCCACGACGACGTGATGGACGGCGCCCGGATGCGGCGCGGGCGGCCCGCTCTGCACGTGGACGTCGCCGACCAGTACGCCGACGCCGGGACGCCCGCTGCCGGGCGGCGGTTCGGCGAGGCCGCCGCCATCCTCGCCGGTGACCTCGCCCTGGCCTGGGCGGACGACACCGTGGCCGCCGTCGAACTGGAGTCGGCCGCCGCGCGGGCCGTGCGCGAGCTGTGGAGCGCCCTGCGCACCGAGATGGTGGCCGGGCAGTACCTGGACGTGCGCGGCCAGGTCGCCTCCGCCCCCTCCGTGGCCCGTGCCGTGCGGGCCGCCTGTCTCAAGAGCGCCCTGTACTCGGTGGAACGCCCGCTGGCGCTCGGCGCCGCCCTGGCGGGCGCGGACGGTGCGCGCCGGGCCGCGCTGTGCTCGGCGGGGCGCTGTGTCGGCATCGCGTTCCAGCTCCGCGACGACCTCGTCGACGTCTACGGCGACCCGCGGCGGTCCGGCAAACCGGTGGGCGGTGACATCCGGGCGGGCCGTCCCACCGCGCTGGTGGCGGTGGCCCGGGCCCGCGCGGAGGCGGCCGGGGACCGGCACGCGCTGGCCGTGCTGCGCCGCTCGCTGGGCCGCGCCGACCTCTCCGAGAGCGGCCTCGCCGAGGTGCGGGACGTGCTGGAGGCCACCGGCGCGCGAGACACCGTCGAGGCGAGGATCGGCCGGCTGGTCGACCGGGGCCTGCGGCACCTGGAGTCGGCCGGCCTGGAGCCGGAGGGGCGGCGGCGCCTGCGCGGGCTGCTGCACGCGGCGGCAGGATCGCCGCCCGCGCCGGACGACACGGACGCACGCGTGCTCGGGTCGCCGCTCGTGGCCGCCCGCGTCGAGGGGAGCGTCCGATGACCAGGACCGTTCCCGGGCGCACGGATCATGTGGTGGTCGTCGGCGCCGGGCTCGCCGGTCTGGCCGCCACGCTGCATCTGCTCGGCGCGGGCCGGCGGGTCACCCTGCTGGAGCGCGACGCCCTGCCGGGCGGCCGCGCCGGGCGTCTGGAGCGCGGCGGCTACCGCATCGACACCGGGCCCACCGTGCTGACCATGCCCGATATCGCCGACGAGGCGTTCGCCGCCGTCGGCGAGTCGCTGCGCGACCGCGTCGACCTGGTCCCGCTGCACCCCGCCTACCGGGCGCTGTTCGCGGACGGGAGCCGGCTCGACGTGCACACCGAGGAGGAGGCGATGGCGGCGGAGGTGGAGCGCTTCGCGGGCGGCGCCGAGGCCGCGGGCTACCGGCGGCTGCGGGAGTGGCTGGAGCGGCTGTACCGGGCGCAGATGCGGCGTTTCATCGACGCCGACTTCGACTCGCCGCTGTCCCTGCTCACCCCGGACCTGGCCCGGCTCGCGGCGCTCGGCGGGTTCGGGCGGCTGGACGCGCGCATCGGCCGTCATCTGCGCGACGAACGGCTGCGCCGCGTCTTCTCCTTCCAGGCGCTGTACGCCGGGGTGCCGCCGGAGCGCGCCCTCGCCGCGTACGCGGTGATCGCCTACATGGACACGGTCGCCGGGGTGTACTTCCCGCGCGGCGGGATGCACGCCCTGCCGCGGGCCATGGCGGACGCGGCGGCGAAGGCGGGCGCCGACCTGCGCTTCGGCCAGGACGTCGTCCGGCTGGAGCGCTCCGCCGGACGGATCACCGCCGTCGTCACCGACCGGGACCGCGTGCCGTGCGACGCCGTGGTCCTCACCCCCGACCTGCCGGTCTCCTACCGCCTCCTCGGTCGCGCGCCGCGCCGTCCGCTGCGGATCCGGCACGCGCCGTCGGCCGTCGTCCTGCACCTCGGCACCGACCGGACCTGGCCGCAACTCGCCCACCACACCCTGTCGTTCGGCGCGCGCTGGCACCGCACCTTCGACGAACTCACCCGCGCCGGGCGGCTGATGAGCGACCCTTCGCTGCTCGTCACCCGGCCCACCGCCACCGATCCGACGCTCGCCCCGCCCGGCCGCCACCTCCACTACGTCCTCGCGCCCTGCCCCAACACCGACCTCGGGCCGGACGCCGCCGCCTGGGGCGAACTCGGGCCCCGCTACCGCGACAGCGTGCTGCGGGAACTGGACCGGCGCGGCCTGGCGGGCCTCGCCGACGCCGTGGACGAGGAGGTCCTCGTCACCCCCGCCGACTGGACGGCCCAGGGGCACGCGGCGGGCACGCCGTTCTCGGCCGCCCACACGTTCACACAGACCGGGCCGTTCCGGCCGCGCAATCTGGTGCGCGGCACCGAGAACGCCGTCCTCGCCGGCTGCGGCACCATCCCGGGCGTCGGCGTCCCGACCGTCCTGCTGTCCGGCAAGCTCGCCGCCGCCCGGATCACCGGACGGCACCGGGCGCCCCTCCCCCGGCACGGGCCTGCCCCGCGTGCCGGGACGGCCGCAGCGGAAGGAACGCGCTCATGACCGCCCGTGAACTCGACGCGGCCGGCATCACCGACCCGGTGCTGCGCGACGCCTACACCCGGTGCCGGCGGCTCAACGCCCGGCACGGCAGGACGTACTTCCTCGCCACCCGGCTGCTGCCGGTGGAACGCCGTCCCGCCGTCCACGCCCTGTACGGGTTCGCGCGCCGGGCCGACGACATCGTCGACTCCCTGGAGGCCGACGTACCCTCCGACCGCCGCGCGGACGACCTCGCCCGCCTCGACGCCCGGCTCCACGCCCGGCTGCGGCGCGCGCCGCGGGAGCCGGGCGGCGCCGAGCCGGTGGTCCTGGCGCTCGCCGACACGGCCCGGCGGTACGCGATCGACCACCGGCACTTCAGCGACTTCATGACGTCCATGCGCGACGACCTGAAGGTCACCGACTATCCGACCTACGACGACCTGCGCGCGTACATGCACGGTTCGGCGGCGGTGATCGGGCTCCAGATGCTGCCGGTCCTGGGCACCGTGGTCCCGCGCGAGGAGGCCGCCCCGCACGCGGCCGCGCTGGGCGTCGCCTTCCAGCTCACCAACTTCCTGCGCGACGTCGGCGAGGACCTCGACCGCGGCCGGGTCTATCTGCCGGCCGATCTGCTGGCCGCGCACGGCGTCGACCGGGAGCTGCTGTACCGCAGCCGCGCCACCGGGCGCCGCGATCCGCGGATCACCGAGGCACTGCGGGCGTTCGAGGACCTCACCCGAGGGGTCTACCGCGAGGCGGAGCCGGGCATCGCGATGCTCGACCCGGTGTCACGCCCCTGTGTGCGCACGGCGTTCGTGCTGTACGGCGGCATCCTGGACGCGGTCGCCGCCGACGGGTACGCGGTGCTGCACCGCCGTGCCGTGGTGCCCCGGCGCCGCCGGGCGGCGGTGGCCCTGGACGGCCTCGCCCGTCTGGCGGCGGCACGCGTACGACGACGCTTCCGGCCGCCGGTGGTCCCGGCGCCGGTGGCCCCGGGTGTCGTCACCGGGCGGTCCCCGCACGAGGAGGTCATGTGAGCCCCGACCGTCCCGACTCCCCGGGCCGCCGCTTTCCGCTGTCGCTGCGCAGGCACCCCGTCGCCTGGGAGCGGCAGCGGCCGACCTGGCGGGAGGCCCGCCCGGCGGTGATCGCCGAGGCGTTGAAGCGGGCGCGGGCGCTGCCCTCGGGCAACTGGTACGTCGTGGGCGCGACCCGGGACGTGCGCGACGACCGGCCCCTCGCGCGGACGGTCGCCGGGCGGGAGATCGTCGTCTGGCGGGACGCGGCGGGTCGGCTCGTCGCCGGACCGGGCAGTTGTCCGCACCTGGGCGCGCCGCTGCGTGACAGCCCGGTCCGGTGCGGCACGCTCGTCTGCCACTGGCACGGACTCGCCCTGCCCGGCACGCCGTTCGCCGGCTGGGATCCCGTGCCGGCGTACGACGACGGGGTGCTGGTGTGGGTGCGCCTGGACGAGGCGGGCGGCGAACCGCCCCTGGCGGCACCGGCCGTACCGGAGCGGCCGGCCGCCGCGGGGGCGGTGGCGGCGGTCTACGTCGCTGTGGGCACCTGTGAGCCGGAGGACGTCGTGGCCAACCGGCTCGACCCGTGGCACGGCGCCTGGTTCCACCCGTACTCCTTCGTGGACCTGACCGTCGTCGACACTCCCGCGGAGGGGGAGGACGGTTTCGTCGTCGACGTGTCCTTCCGGCTCGCCGGGCGGATCGTGGTGCCGGTGCGCGCCGTGTTCACGGCGCCCGGGCCGCGGACGGTCGTCATGCGGATCACGGAGGGCGAGGGCCAGGGGTCGGTGGTCGAGACGCACGCGACGCCGCTCGGCTCCGACGACCGGGGCAGACCGCGGACGGCGGTGGTGGAGGCGGTCGTCGCGGCGTCGGACCGCCCGGGGTTCGCGGTGGCCCGCCGGATGTCGCCCGTGCTGCGCCCCCTCATGCGGGCCGCCGCAGGACGCCTGTGGCGCGACGACCTGGCCTACGCGGAGCGCCGCTGGCATCTGCGGTCGACGGGCCGTTTCCCGGGCTGAGCCGACGACCGCCGACCTCACGGCGGTGCTCCTTCTCGCGCGTACGAACGCGGTGTTTCCGTCGTGCGAACAGGGCGGCCGGGCGGGAGACAGGGGTCCGGGGCCGGTGTGACCATGTGCGCATGCTCCCGGGAGAAGATCGCGCCGCCCGGCGGGTGCTGACGGTGTGCATGGCGGCCGGCGTCACGACCCTGCTCGACCAGTCGGTCCTCAACATCGCGGTGCCGGCGCTGCGTCGGTCGCTGGAGGCGGGTGCCACGGATGTGCAGTGGATCGTCGCCGGGTACTCGCTGGCCTTCGGTCTGATGCTGGTGCCGGGCGGCAGTCTCGGCGATGTGCACGGGCGCAAACACCTCTTCCTGGCCGGGCTGTCGGCGTTCGTGGTCTTCGGCGCGGTCGCCGCCGCCGGTACGCGCGCGGACCTGGTGATCGCGGCACGGCTGGTGCAGGGCGCCGGGGCGGGGCTGGTCAACTCGCAGGTCATCGGCACGCTCCAGGACCACTTCAGCGGCGTCGGCCGGGCGCGGGCGCTGGGCCTGTACGCCGTCACGGGCGGTGTCGCCGCGGCCCTGGGGCCTCCGCTCGGCGGCGCCCTGGTCGCGGCGTTCGGACCGGACCTCGGGTGGCGGCTGTGTCTGCTTCTCAGCGCGCCCTGCGGGATCGTCACCCTGTGGCTGGCGTTCCGCTGGTTCCCGGCTCCCCGGCGGACCGCCGGACACAGCCGGCTCGACTGGTGGGGGCTCGGGTGGACGGGCGCGCTGACGCTGGCGCTGATGGTGCCGTTCATCAGGACGCCGGGCGGAGCCGTGGAGACGGCCCTGTGGGCGGGCGCCGCCGTCGGGGCCCTCTGCTGTCTGGTCGCGGGACATCGCTTCCGGGTCCGGTCGGGCCGGGTCCCGCTGGTGCATCCGTCGCTGCCGCGCTCGCGCCCCTACACGCTCGGGACGGCTGTCGCGATGGCCGGCTTCGGCTCCTCGCTGGCCGCGACGCTGGTGCTGACCGTGTTCCTGCAGAGCGGCCTGGGGCTGTCCGCGCTCACCGCCGCCCTGGTCACCCTGCCGTCGGCGGCGGCCATGGGTGTCTCCTCGGCCGTGGCCTGGCGGGTGGTGCGCCGCCTCGGACCGCACACCGTCACGCTCGGGCTCGCCCTGGGCGTGCTCACCCTGCTGGCCGGCGCGGCCGTCGCCGTCACCGCACCGCGCGCCCACCTGCCGCTGCTTCTCACGGTGGTCCAACTGCTGTCCGGTGCCGCCGCCGGGCTCACCATCGCCCCCAACCAGGCCCTGGTGCTCCAGCACGCCCCGGCCGAGGCCGCAGGGGTGGCCGGCGGCATCCTCCAGATGGCCCAGCGGATCGCGGCGGCCATCGCGCTGAGCGCCGTCTCGGGGAGCTATCTGCGCGGCACGTCGGGGCCGTCGGGCGATCCCCGTGCGGCGTTCGCGCACGCGACGCTGCTGTGCGCCGGGCTGCTCGCGGCGGCCGCCGTCCTGTCGCTCCTGCGCCCCCGCCTGACGGCTTCGACCCCGCCCGGGATCCGGCCGCCTCTTGCCTCTGACGTGCACGTCAAGGGTTAGCTTCGGCGCGCCCCGGGCCGGACGGTCCGGCGCGCCCGGTCCCCGACACCCCTTCAGGAGCCCGCACATGACCTCCGCCCTGCCTGCCACGACCCGGTCGATCACGCTCGTGGACGTCCCCGCCGGCCTGCCCGTGCCCGGGAACTTCGCGATCACCGAGGAGCCGCTGCCCGTCCCCGGCCCGGGACAGGTCGTCGTACGCAACCGGTGGTTCCTCGTGTTCCCCGGGCTGCGCACGCTGATCGGCGGCAAGGTCGAAGGGGTTCCGCTGCCCAGTATCCACGCGGGTGACACGCTGTTCGGTCCCACCGTCGGCGAGGTCGTCGCCGCCGGGCCCGACACCCCGCTGCGGCCGGGGGACGTGGTCACGCATCTGCTCGGCTGGCGCGAGCACGCGCTCGTCGCGGCGGCGGACTGCGCGCCGGTGGGCGACGCGCTGCCCGACCCGGTGGCCCATCTGTCGTCCGGGTCGTCGGCCTACGGCGCGCTGACCCGGCTCGCCGAAGTCCGCCCCGGGGACACGGTGTTCGTCACGGGTGCGGCGGGCGCCGTGGGCACGCTCGCGGGCCCCGTGGCGCGGCTGCTCGGGGCCGCGCGGGTCGTCGGGAGCACCCGGTCGGCGGAGAAGGCCGAGCGGCTGCGGACCGAACTGGGCTACGACGCGGTCGTGGTGCCCGGACAGGGGTCGCTCGGCGAGCAGTTGGCCACGGCGGCGCCGGACGGCATCGACGTCCTGCTCGACACCGTCGGCGGGGACCAGCTCGCCGCGGCCGTCGGCGCCGCCCGCAGGGGTGCCCGGTTCGCTCTGGTCGGCGCGCTGTCGGGGCAGTTGGCGCCGGACCGGGACGGCGGCAGCGCGCCCGCGGAGATCGACACCTTCCGGCTCGTGACCCTCGGCGTGTCGCTGCGCGGCTACAGCGGCGTCGACCATCCGGACGTGCCGCGGGAGTGGACCGAGCGCTTCGGGGGCTGGCTGCGCTCCGGCGAGATCACCTTCCCGTACGCGCGGATCACGGGAATGGACCGCGCGCCCGGAGCGTTGCAGGAACTCTTCGAGGGGCGGCATCTCGGGACCCTGGTCGTGGAGTTGCCGCCGGTGTGACGGTCGCCGTGCGCGGGCTCGGCGACCACGGCCCGGCCGCGGAGGCCGGGTCCTGGCGCGAGAGGCGGACATGCGGATCGGGGATGCGGCGGAAGCGGCGGGGACCACCCCGCGGGCACTGCGGTTCTACGAGGAGCGGGGCCTGCTGCCGCCGCCCGGGCGCACCGCCACCGGGCAGCGCGAGTACGGGCCCGGCGAGGTGGCCCGGGTCCGGGTGATCCGTGAACTGCTCGCGCTCGGGCTGACCGTGGAGGATCTGCGGACCGTCGCCGACCGGATCGACCTGCTGGTCGAGGATCCCCGACGGCGGTGCGGACAGCCCGACTCCGGCGTCCCGGGCTCGGGGGTCGTCGACCGCAGGATCGCCGCGCTGGACGCGGAGATCGGCCGGCTGACCCGGCAGCGCACCGAACTCGCCCTGCGGGCCGCGGGTATTGAGCACCGGGCCGGCTGACCGCACCGGCGGCGGCGCAACAAAGCCGCCACATGTTTGTCATCCGCGAGCCGGAATTCCCTTGCCGGGCACGCCCGTTGCGCCGGTATGAGCATTGGCGTAGCACTCCCCGTCCACCACTCGATCGACACCACGGTGCGGCTCGCGCGCGAGGCCCACGAGGCCGGACTGCGCTCCGTCTGGTTCGGGCAGACCTTCGGGTACGACTCCCCCTCGCTCGCCGCGATCGTCGGCCGTGAGGTGCCCGGACTGCACGTGGGGACCGCGGCGATCCCGGTCTTCGGCCGGCATCCGCTGCTCGTCTCCAGCCAGGCCCAGACCGCGCAGGCCGCCACCGCAGGGCGCTACCACCTCGGACTCGCGCTCGGCACCAAGTACCTGACGGAGACCGGCTTCGGCATCCCCTACGAGCGCCCGATCGCCCGGCTCCGCGAGTTCCTCACGGCCCTGCGCCCGCTGCTGGAGTCGGGCAGCGCCGACTTCCACGGCGAACTCCTCACCGCCACCACACCGCTCCCGGCGACCGTGCCGGGCGGCGCCGAGACACCGGTGCCGGTGCTCGTCGCCGCCATGGCGCCGCAGTCGCTGCGGGTGTCCGGCGAACTCGCCGACGGCATCCTGCCGTTGCTGGCCGGGCCGCGCGCCCTCGACGAGCACATCGTCCCGGCCGTCACCGCGGCGGCCTCGGCGGCGGGGCGGCCGGCGCCCCGGATCGTGGCCTGTGTGCCCGGTGTGGTCACCGGCGACCTCGACGCCGTACGGGAGACCGCGACCGAACAGCTCGCGTTCTACGAGCAGTTCCCGTCCTACCAGCGTGTCATCGGACTCTCGGGCGGCACCCGGGCCGTCGACCTGGCCGCCCTCGGCGACGAGGAGACCGTCGCCGCCGAGGTGCGGCGCTACCGTGAGGCCGGGGCCACGGAGGTGGTGTTCACGGCGACGGACCTGGGCGGCGACGAGGACCGTCTGCGCACCTGGAAGCTGCTGGGCGAGCTGGCGAACGGCTGACCCGACCTCCCTTCAGGGGCTCAGGCACGCAGCCAGACCGCCGTGTCGGCCGGCAGCCGGCCCGCGTCGTCCAGCGGGCCGCTGGCGAGCAGGATCTCCTCGTGGCCGGGCAGGACGGCCGGGGCGGCGGCCAGGTTGACCACGCAGACCAGGCCGGGCGACCGGCGGAACGCGAGGACCCCGTCGGGGGCGGGCAGCCACTCCAGGGGCCCGTCCCCGAGGCCCGGTTCGGTGCGGCGCAGCCGGAGCGCGGTGCGGTAGAGGACCAGCATCGAGCCGGGGTCGGCGGCCTGGAGGTCGGCGGCGTACGCGGACCAGCCGGCGGGCTGCGGCAGCCAGGGTTCCGTGTCCGAGCCGAAACCGGCGTGCGGGGCGTCGGCGGTCCAGGGCAGCGGGACCCTGCAGCCGTCGCGGCCGGGATCGGTGCCGCCGGAGCGGAAGTGCATCGGGTCCTGGATGCGGTCGCGCGGGATGTCCGCCTCGGGCAGGCCGAGTTCCTCGCCCTGGTAGAGGTAGACGGAGCCGGGCAGGGCGAGGGTGAGGAGGGCGGCGGCACGGGCCCGGCGGGTGCCGAGCGTCAGGTCGGTCGGGGTGCCGAACTCCTTTGCGGCGAAGTCGAATCCGGTGTCCGTACGGCCGTAGCGGGTGACCGTGCGGGTGACGTCGTGGTTGCACAGCACCCAGGTGGCGGGGGCGCCGACCGGGGCGTGCTCGGCGAGGGTGTCGTCGATGGCGGCGCGCAGCCGCTCCGCGTCCCAGGGGCAGGCCAGGAAGTTGAAGTTGAACGCGGTGTGCAGTTCGTCGGGGCGCAGATAGCGGGCGAAGCGCTCGGCGTCGGGCAGCCAGACCTCGCCGACGAAGACGCCGCCGTAGGCGTCGGCGACGCGCCGCCAGGAGCGGTAGATCTCGTGCAACTCGTCGCGGTCGATGTACGGGTGGGGGTCGCGGCCCTCGACGAAGTCGGGCAGGTCGGGGTCCTTGGCGGGCAGCGCGGCGGAGTCGATGCGTACGCCGGCCACGCCCCGTTCGAACCAGAACCGCAGGACGTCCTCGTGTTCCTCGCGGACCGCCGGGTGGGCCCAGTTGAGGTCGGGCTGCTGCGGGGTGAAGAGGTGCAGGTACCACTCGCCGTCCTCGACGCGGGTCCAGGTCTGGCCGGAGAACTGCGACGGCCAGTCGTTGGGCGGGAGTTCGCCGTGCTCGCCGCGGCCGGGGCGGAAGTGGAACAGCTTGCGTTCGGGGCTGCCGGGTCCGGCGGCGAGGGCGGCCTTGAACCAGGGGTGCTGGTCGGAGACGTGGTTGGGCACGATGTCGACGATGGTGCGGATGCCGAGGGCGCGCGCCTCGGTGATGAGCCGCTCGGCCTCCTCCAGGGTGCCGAAGGCGGGGTCGATGGTGCGGTAGTCGGCGACGTCGTAGCCGCCGTCGGCGAGCGGCGAGAGGTACCAGGGGGTGAACCAGATGGCGTCGACGCCGAGTTCGGCGAGGTAGGGCAGTCTGGCCCGTACGCCCGCGAGGTCCCCGGTGCCGTCGCCGTCGCCGTCGGCGAAACTGCGGGGGTACACCTGGTAGATGGCAGCGCCACGCCACCAGTCGTCCGAGGGGGCGGGGTTCTTGTCGGGGTGCGGGGCTGCCACGTGACGGTCCTTTCGGGGCAGGGGTGGTTCTCCGCCGCCGCCCCGGACAGCGGGGCGTCGAGGACGGGGCGGCGGCGGAGGATCGGAAGGGGTACCGGCGGTCCGGGGGGCGTTCGCCGGCCGGCCCGGGAGGAGGGACGCCGGTGCCGGGCGGGGTGGGGGTCAGCCCTTGAGGCCGCCCGCGGTCAGTCCGCTCATGATGTTGCGCTGGAAGACCAGGAACAGCAGCAGGGTCGGCAGGGAGGCGATGGTGAGGGCGGCGATCAGCACGTTCTCGGGCACGCTGGTGGCGAGCGAGTAGATGCCGACGGCGAGGGTCTGGCCGGTCGGGTCGGGCAGCACCAGCATCGGCCAGAGGAAGTCCTTCCAGACGCCGACGACCGCGAAGATGGACACCACGCCGAGGATGGGCCGGGAGATCGGCAGGACGAGCGACCACAGGATGCGCAGCGGGCCGGCGCCGTCCATGGAGGCCGCGTCGAGGAGTTCCTTGGGGATGGAGTCGAAGAACCGCTTCAGCAGGAAGATGCTGAAGGCGTTGGTGACGGACGGCAGCCAGATCGCCCAGGGCGAGTTGAGCAGGTTGCGTTCGACGATCGGCACGTCCAGCACGGTGAGGTACTGCGGGACGACGAGGACGGTCGCCGGGATCATCAGGGTGACCAGCATCATCCCGAGGATCGCCTTGCCGAGGACGGGCCGCAGCTTGGACAGGGAGTAGGCGGCGGCGACGTCCAGGACGAGCTGGAAGGCGAGGGCGCCGAACGCGTAGTAGAGGGTGTTGAGGAGGAGTCGGGCGAGGTCCATCACCTCCCAGGCCCGCTGGTAGTTCTCCGGGTGGACGGAGCCGGGCACCCAGGTGGGGGGTGTCTGGACGGCTTCCTGGGTGGTCTTGAGTCCGCCGGACACCATCCAGTACAGCGGGCCGAGGAAGGCCAGCGTGAACAGGGCGACGACGAGCGCGAAGCACAGCCAGTAGAGCAGCTTGCCGCGCGGTCGGGCGAGGCGGGCGGGTGAGATGAGCGTGCGTGTGGACATGTCCGTGTCTCCCCCGGTCCTACTCTTCCGTGGCGCGGTTGAGCCTGGTGTACAGGGCCGAGAAGCCGGCCAGCAGTACGAGCAGGATCAGGCCGAGCGCCGCCGCGGCACCGTAGTTGTTGAAGTTGAAGGCGTACTGGTAGATCAGATAGACGACGGTCGTGGTGGAGCCCTCGGGTCCGGCGCCGCCGGTCAGCAGGAAGGGCTCGATGAAGACCTGCATGGTGGCGATGATCTGCATGAGCAGCATCAGCGCCAGGACGAGCCGGGTCTGCGGGATCGTCACGTGCCACACCTTGCGCAGCAGGCCGGCCCCGTCGAGTTCGGCGGCCTCGTACAGCTCGCCGGGGACGCCCTGGAGGGCGGCCAGGTAGATGAGGGTCGCGCCGCCCATGTTCATCCAGGTGGAGGCGACGACGACGGAGAGCATCGCGGTGTCGGGGTCCTGGAGCCACTGCTGGGCCGGGATGCCGAAGACCCCGAGCACCTCGTTGAACATGCCGTACCCGGGGTCGTACAGGTACTTGAAGAGCAGCACGGACGCGGTGGGCGGCAGCATGACGGGCAGGTAGACCAGCAGCCGCAGATAGCCCTGACCGTGCCGGAACTCGTTGATGACGAGCGCGGTGAGGAAGGGGACGGCGAAGCCGAGGACGAGCGCGAGGGCGGTGAACCACAGGGTGTTGCGCCATGCCTGGCCGAAGGCCGGGTCGTTCCAGACGGTGACGAAGTTGTCCCAGCCGACCCAGCTCACCTGGCCGTCGTCGGTCTTCTGGAAGGCGAGCAGGAACTCCCGGACGATCGGGTACCAGGAGAAGAAGGCGAAGCAGAGCACCGCGCCGATGAGGAATCCGTGGGCGGTGACATTGCGGCGCAGGGCCTTGCCGAGGCCCCCGGCCGGGGGCCGGACGGCGCCGGCGCGCGGCCGGCGGGGGCGGCGGTCCTTGGCCGCCGGGTCCTGGGTGAGGGTGGGGGCCGACATGGGTGCTCCTCGGTCGTGCTGCGGCGTTGCCGGACGGGCCGGTCCGGGCGCGTGACGGGCGCGTGACGTGGGCGGACGGGCGCCGGGCCCGCCGGAAGGGGGCGGGCCGTGGGCGCGCTCGCGAGCCGGGCGGTGTGAGACCGCCCGGCCCCGCGGGGGTCACTGGTTGGCGAGGACCTGGTTCACCTGGGTCTCCGCCGTCGACAGGAGCTTGTCGATGTCGGCGTCCTTGTTGGTGAGGATGCCCGACATCACGTTGTCGAGGACCTTGTAGATCTCCTGCGCCTTCGGGGGTTCGGCCTTGCCCGGCACCGGGTTGTCCATGAACGCCTTGAAGTTCTGCACCGGCATGGTGGCGAACTCGACGCGGGCGGCGTCGTCCTTGGTCTTGCTGTCGTTCAGCCACAGGTTGGGCTGCGGGAGTCCGACGGGCAGACCGTCGGCCTTGGTGCGCTCCCAGTCGTACTGGCCCTTGCCGACGGTGGTGAACTTGAAGTTGAGCCAGGCGATCGCGGCCTTGACCTTGTCGGGCGAAATGCCCTTCTTGATCATGTAGTTGTTGCCGCCGGCGAGGGTGTTCTTGCCGCCGGGGATCGGGCCCATGCCGAAGTTCTCGTACTTGGCGCCGAGTTGCTGGACCATGTAGGTCACGTCGTCGGGCGCGGCGAGGAACATGCCGAGCTTGTCGGTGGCGATCTGCTTCTGGAGGTCGCCCCACTTCAGCAACTGGGTCTTGCCCATGGAGTCGTCCTCCCAGCGCATCGCGTGGAGGTTCTCGGCGACCTGCTTGCCGATCGCGTCGTTGAAGGCGGCCTTGGTGCCGGAGGCGTCCACGACGTCTCCGCCGAGGCTGTACATCTGCGCGGTGAAGTGCCAGCCGCCGGTGTTGGCCGCGCTGTACTCGCCGAAGCCGGCGACGCCGCCGCCCAGGCCGGCGATCTTCTTGGCCGCGGCCCGGACCTCGTCCCAGGTGGCGGGCGGGGTGTCGGGGTCGAGGCCCGCCTTCTCGAAGAGCGTGCGGTTGATCAGCAGGCCCATACGGTAGTTGCTGGTGGGCAGGCCGTAGAGCTTGTCGTCCTTCTTGAGCGAGCCGAGGACGTCCGGGTCGATGTCCTTGAGAAGCGGCACGGTCTTGTCGTTGACGTAGGCGCTGATGTCCTGGGCGCCGTCGTTGTCGAGGACCTGCTCCAGGTCGGTGAAGTAGGTGTAGAACACGTCGGGCTGGGACTTGGCCTTGAGCATCGCGGTGAAGCGCGGCGGCTCCAGACACTGGCCCGGGGTGGAGCGGCCCTCGATCGTGACGTTGGGGTACGTCTTGTTGAACTCCTTGACGTCCTCGTTCCACTCCTTGAGCTCGGCCTTCTTGGCCGCCGGCGGCATGCAGTCGATGGTGATGGTCACCTTGGTCTTGGGGTCCAGCGGCGCGGCGGCGTCGGTGTTCGCGCCGCTCCCGTTGCCGTCGTCGCCGTCATCGCTGCTGCTGCTCGTGCCGCAGGCGGCGAGTGCCGTCAGCGTCAGGGCGGAGACGAGGGTGACCGCGCCGGCGCGGCGGGTGCGGCGGAACCGAGCTCTTCTCATGGGTGGGTCCCCTTCGGGCATGAACGTGGAAGGTGCCCCGTCGCCGGTGCGAGGTGGGGCGCCGCACACTCAACCACCACCCACAAGACTGCGCAATATCTCGCGCTGAATTCGCAATTGCTTGACAGAGCAACGCACATGGAGCGGCCGGGACCGGCACGGACATGACGCGGCCGGTCCACGGCTCTTGCGTGGACCGGCCGGATGACGCGACGGGGTGTGCGCGGCGGGCCTCAGGCGCGCGGCGCCTGGGCGGTCGAGCCGCGCACGACCAGTTCGGGCTCGAACAGCAGCTCGCCGGGCGGCACTTCGCCGCCCTGGATCTGGGTGCACAGCAGCTCGACGGCGGCCCGCCCCATGGCCTCGATGGGCTGGCGCACGGTGGTCAGCGGGGGTTCGGTGCAGTTCATGAAGGCGGAGTCGTCGAAGCCGACGACCGACACCTGCTCGGGCACCGCCAGACCGCGTCGCCGGGCGGCCCTGATGGCGCCCAGGGCGAGCGGGTCGCTGGCGCAGATGATGCCGGTGACCCCGCGGTCCAGCAGGCGCGAGGTGGCCGCCTGGCCGCCCTCCAGGGAGAACATCGAGCGCTCCACCCGCTCGTCGGGCAGCGGGGCGCCGGCCGCCTCGGCCGCGGCGCGGGCGGCGGCGAGCTTGCGCCGGGAGGGCACGTGGTCGCCGGGGCCGAGCACCACGCCGATGCGCTCGTGGCCCAGCAGGGACAGATGGCGCCACGCCTGCTCCACCGCGACGGCGTCGTCGCAGGAGACGCAGGGGAAGTCCAGTTCCTCTATGGGGGCGTTGATGAGGACCACCGGGATACGGCGTTCGGCGAGCTGCCGGTAGTGGTCGTGCGGGGCGTCGGCCTGCGCGAACAGCCCGCCGGCGAAGACCACGCCGGAGACGTGCTGCTGGAGGAGGAGATCGACGTAGTCCGCCTCGGAGACCCCGCCCTTGGTCTGGGTGCACAGCACCGGGGTCAGTCCCTGCTGGGCCAGCGCGCCGCCGATGACCTCGGCGAACAGCGGGAAGATCGGGTTCTGCAGCTCCGGCAGGACCAGTCCCACCAGACGGGCGCGTTCGCCGCGCAACTGGGTGGGGCGCTCGTAGCCGAGCACGTCCAGCGCGGTCAGCACGGACTGGCGGGTGGACTCGGAGACCCCCGGCTTGCCGTTGAGCACCCGGCTGACCGTGGCCTCGCTGACCCCTACCTTCTTGGCTACCTGAGCAAGTCGTCGCGTCATGAGCGCAAGGTTAGCGCAAGCCATGCAAACGGCTTGCGCCAACCTTGGCTCCGATGTTCGTTTTCCGTCAGGATCGATGGCCGTCTTACGGGCCGATGATCAGGGGTTGATGTTGATCTTGAAGGTGGAGGTGGTGTTCCGGATGTCCACGGCGTTGCCGTTCAGGCGCAGCCCGTTGATCGTGACCTCGCCGACCGCCGGGCCCTGACCGGGCTCGGGCAGCTCGTTCGCCCACAGTCCGAAGCCGGACTTGGCGTCGAAGGCGTCCCCGCTCTTGCGGGCGCCGCTCACCGAGATGTCGGTGAGGACGGTGTCCTTGATCGGGTTCACCGGCTGGCCGCCGATGTACTGCGTCTGGAACATGATCCCGGAGTAGGTCGGGTCGACGATGTCGACGTCGTTGATCCGGATGCCCTGGAACACCTTGGACGCGGAGAACAGCCAGATCCCGGGGAAGGTCTGGGCGCCCCAGAAGTGCCCGCCGGAGCGGACCACGGAGACGTTCTCCACCGTCGTCGGGGCGGTGCCGAAGCCGTTCATCGGGTAGCCGAAGTCCAGCGAGCTGATGGTGATGCCGGAGTAGACCAGGGTGTCGGCGATGTGGATGTTGCGGAAGGTGTTGTCGTAGCCGCCGTACACGGCGATGCCCGCGGCCCGCCAGGTCAGCAGTGAGGTCAGGTTCTCGTAGAGGTTGTCCTTCATGTCGGCGCCGCCCGCGTCGATCGCCGAGAACAGCGCGAAGCTGTCGTCGCCGGAGGCGCGCGACTCGTTGTTGACGACGTGGTTGTCCGTCGACCCGTTGGTCATGTTGATCGCGTCGGCGAACGTGTTGCGGATGCGGGCGTTGCTGATCGTCATCCGGTCGGTGTTGGCGCCCCAGTACAGGCACACCATGTGCTCGGTCCAGGTGTTGTCGATGACGATGTCGGAGACGTTGGCGAAGTCGAAGACCTTGCCCGGTCCGTCGATGCGCGAGGTGTAGTTGCCGAAGTAGGCGAAGCCGCGGAACGCGGAGCCCTTGGCGCTCGCCTCGGCCCGGAAGCCGACGTCGGTGTTCTCCTGCCCGGCCGGGGCGTGGAACTGGGTGTACCAGGGCCCGGCGCCGACGACCTGGACGGCCTTGCCGTACACCTGGAACTTGGACGACGTCTGGTAGTCGCCCGGCGGCAGATAGACGCCGGTGAGCCGGCCGGTGGTGTCCATGCGCACCCGGTCCAGGGCGTTCTGCACGTCCTGGTGGGTGAATCCGGCCGGGACGGTGTACGCCGCCGGGTCGGGGTTGGCGATCGGCGCGACCTGTTCCAGGCTGACGAAGTCGATCGCGTAGCGGGAGGTGTTCGCGGTGTCCTTCTGGAGCCGGATCTTCGCACCCGCCGGGACGGTCTCGCCCAGCATCAGGTGCGCCTCGTCGTAGATGTGGCGCGGGGCGCCCGCGGAGGGCGCGTTGCCGGGCGATGCCTCGGCGCCGTACAGCCAGGCGTACCGCGAGGTGAGCGGCAGGGCCTTGCGGAAGGTGCCGTCGACGTAGACGTTCAGGGTGGCGTCGGTGCCGCCGCCGCCCGCCGCGTCGGGGATGGAGAAGCGGGTCACCAGGGTGTTGGTGGCCGCCCGGGTGGTGAACTCCACATACTCGCCGGTGCTGTTGAGGGTGACGGCCTTGCGGCCGGACGCCTCGCCCGCGAGGTCTCCGACGGTGCGGTTGGGTCCGACGGTGGTGGCGCCGCCGCCGGTGGCGGCGTCCTCCGCCTCGTACATGTCGTACGGCATGTGGGCGCCGCGTCCCACGAACAGGGACTGCTCGACGGTGTTGTTCTCGCGCTTCACGGGGAGTTCGTTGCCGTCGGCGGCGACCGTCGCACGGACCGTGTAGGTGCCGTTGGCGGCGGTCCAGGTGCCGACGGAGACCGGCGCGGTGGTGGCGCCGGCGGCGATCGTCCCGTCGTAAGAACCCGTCAGGGTACGGACGGTGGCGCCGCGGGAGTCGAGCAGGGTGACGGTGAGGGCGTGTCCGCCGCCCGCCGAGGCCGTGGTGCCCTGGTTGCGCACGGCGACCCGGAAGGTGACGGTGTCGCCCGCGGCCGGTCCCGAGGGCGAGACGGTGACCACCGGGACCAGGTCGGAGCTGCTGACCGGGCGGACGGTGAGCGCGGTCGGCGCGGTGTAGGTGTTGTTGGTCTCGTTCTGCTCGATGACCTGGTCGCCGTCGTCGGCGACGGCGCTGAGCTGGTACGTCCCGGCGTCGCGGGCGCCGATCGAGGCGCTGACGGTGGTCTGCGCCCCGGCGGCCAGGGGGCCGACGGCCGCGGTGGCGACCTTGGTGCCGTTGAGCCGCAGCGCGAGGCTGCTGGCGGGCGCCGCGCTCTCGCCGCTGTTGCGGACGGTCGCGGACAGGGTGACGGGGTCCGACTCGACGGGCGAGGCCGGCGAGGCGGTCAGCGAGGTGACCTCCAGATCGGGGTTGGGCGCGGCGGTGCCGATCACCTGGAACTCGGCGATCTGCCCGGCCGGGGCACCGGAGTTGGCGGTGAAGCGCAACTGGACGTCGGCGACCCGCGCGGTGACCGGGACGGTCACGGAGTTGCCGCTCGACGGGCTGAAGGCGTACTCCTTCGCGGCGACCAGCGAGGTGTAGCCGCTCGCGGACTGCTCACGGCCGAGGACCTGGACGGTCTGGGAGCGTGGGCCCCAGGAGCTGTCGGGGTCGAGGCGCAGGACCAGCGAGGTGACGTCGGCGTTGGCGCCGAGCTTCACGGTGAGGGTGGCGGGGTGTCCGGAACCCTCCCAGTAGGTGCTGGTGGAGTTGTCGTTGGCGTTCTCGGCCACGAAGGTGTGCACGGTCGAGGAGGCCGTGATCGGCTTGCCGACGGCCAGGTTGGAGCCGGGGCCCGACGTGCCGGTACGGGTCACGGTGTTGCTGTCGCCCGAGACGTTCCCGGCGGCGTCCTTGGCCCGCACGAAGTAGGACACTGTCACGGTGGCCGGGCGGCTGTCGGTGTAGGTGGTGACATTGCCCGCGACCGTGGTCAGCAGGGTGTTGTCCCGGTACACCTCGTAGCCGGTGACGCCGGTGTTGTCGGTGGAGGCGTTCCAGGTCAGCCGGATCTGCCCGGCGGACGGCTCGGTGAACGCCAGGTTCGCGGGAGCGGTGGGCGCCTGGGTGTCGCCGGTCTCGCCGCGGCGGGTGACGGTGTTGCTGTTGCCGGAGACGTTGCCCGCGGCGTCCTTGGCGCGCACGAAGTAGGAGACCGTGGCGCTCGCGGGCCGGGTGTCGGTGTAGGTGGTGACGTTGCCGGCGACCGAGGTCAGCAGCTCGTTGTTCGCGTAGACGTCGTAGCCGGTGACGCCGGTGTCGTCGGTGGAGGCGTTCCACGTCAGCCGGATCTGCCCGGCCGACGGCTCGGTGAACGCCAGGTTCGCGGGAGCCGTGGGGGCCTGGGTGTCGCCGGTGGCCGGTCCGTAGACCTCCAGCTCGGACAACTGGGCGGCGGGCTGGCCGGTGTTGGCGGTGACCAGGACCCGGACGTACCGGGTGGTGGCGGTGTCGAAGGTGATCGTCACCGTGTTGCCGTCGGCGGGCGCGAACTGGTGGGCGCGGGAGGCCGTCAGGTCGGTGAAGTCGCTGCCGTTGGCGCTGCCCTGGATCTTCAGGGTCTGGGTGCGGGCGCCCCAGCCGTCGGGGAGTTTCAGCACCACCCGGTTGACGCCGAGGGAGGAGCCGAGGTCGGCCCGGATCCACTGCGGGAGGTCGTTGTTGCGGCTCTCCCAGTAGCTGGCCTTGTTGCCGTCGGCGGCGTTGGCGGGCACGTACGTCTCGGTGTGGCTGCTGGCGGTGAGGGTGCGGCCGCGGGCGAGGTTGGTGGAGGACTCGCCCGCCGCGTGCACCTCCAGCTCGGACAACTGGGCGGCCTGCCAGCCGGTGTTGGCGGTGATCTCGACCCGGACGTACCGGGTCTGCCCGGCCGGGAAGGCCACCGTGACGGTGTTGGCCGAGCCGGGGCTGAAGGTGTAGGCGGCGGACGCCTTCAGGGTGGTGAAGCTGGTGCCGTCGGCGCTGCCCTGCACGGACAGGGTCTGGCTGCGGGTCTCCCAGGACGCGGGCAGCTTCAGCACGACCTCGTCGATGCGGGCGGTGGAGCCGAGGTCGGCCTGGACCCACTGCGGCAGGGCGCTGCCCGCGCTCTGCCAGTAGGAGCCCTGGTCGCCGTCGGTGATGTTGCGGGCGGCGTACTCGGCGTGCGAGCTGCTGGCGGCCGTGGGCCGTCCGGCGGCCAGGTTCGGGCCGTCGGCCGCCTCCGCGGCGGTCAGGGCGGGCCCGCCCAGCATCAGCAGGGTGGTGGTGAGGACGGCGGCCATCGCGCGCCATCCCCGACGTTGCGGTCTCATCGGTCCCCGATCTGGTGGAAGGGGTGAAAGGGGTGCCTCATGGCAGACGGCGCGCACGCCTCAATGTGCGGGTCATGGCACCGCTTTTGCGTTGATCGATCAGAGAGTTGCAGAACGGTAGGGGTTCGTCCACCGTCCCGGCAGCGGCCGCCGAACCCGGCCTTCACCGCCCCGACCTGGCGAAGGGCCGCTGCCAGCGACTTTCGTGCGGGCTTTCACGAGAACGCAAGCGGATCCATCGCCACGCAAGCCGCTTGCGTGCCCAACTCCGGCTGCTGCCGGGACCGTTGACAAAGCGGAGACACGCTAGAAACCTGTGGGCGTACTTTCCGCAAAGAATCGACTTCCCCACTCAATTTATGCGCACGGCGGGTGTTTCCCCGGCTCGACCGCCGTGCCTCCCCCACGTCCACCGACCGAACAGAGGACCTCATGCGATGGAGACCACCGGGCCGCCGGCCCGTGACCGGCGCGGTCGTCGCCGGACTCCTGACAGCCGGCCTGCTGACGCCGGCCTTCGCCTCCCCCACCCACGCGGCCGTCGCCGCGGCCGACGTCAACCTCGCCCTCGGCCGCCCCGCCACCGCGGGCGGCGCGCACGCCGAGTACCCCGCCCGCAACCTCACCGACGGTGTCCAGGCCACCTACTGGGAGGGCCCGGCGGGGTCCTTCCCGCAGTGGGCGCAGGTCGACCTCGGCGCGGCCCGCGAGGTGGACCGGGTGGTGCTCAAGCTCCCGACCGGCTGGGGCAGCCGCAACGAGACCCTGTCCGTGCAGGGCAGCACCGACGGCTCCGGTTTCAGCACCCTCGCGGCCTCGGCAGTCCGGGTGTTCGACCCGGCGCAGGCCAACACGGTGTCCGTCGCCCTCGCCGCCCCCGCCGACGTGCGGTACGTCCGCGTCAACGTGTCCGGCAACACCGGCTGGAACGCCGCGCAGCTCTCCGAACTGGAGGTCTACGGCGAGGACGGCGGCACCGACCCGGGCGACCCGCCGCCGGCCGGCACCAACCTCGCCCGCAACAAGCCGGTCGAGGCCACCTCCTCCGTGCACACCTATGTGGCGGCCAACGCCACCGACGACTCCACCGCCACCTACTGGGAGGCGGCCGGGCATCCCTCGGACCTCACCGTGAAGCTGGGCGCCGACGCCGATGTGACCGGTGTGGTCGTCAAGCTCAACCCCGACCCGGTGTGGGCGGCCCGCACCCAGACCTTCCAGGTCCTGGGCCGTCAGCAGTCGGCGAGCGGCTTCACCTCGCTGGCCGCCGCGAAGTCGTACTCCTTCAGCCCGGCGAGCGGCAACACGGTGACCGTCCCGGTCAGCGGCCGCTGGTCCGACGTACGGCTGCACTTCACCGCCAACTCCGGTGCCCCCGGCGGTCAGGTGGCCGAGTTCCAGGTCGTCGGCACCGCCGCGCCCGCCCCCGATCTGACGGTCACCACCCTGGACTGGACGCCCGCGGCGCCCAGCGAGCGGGACGCGGTCACCGTCAAGGCCGGGGTGCGCAACGCGGGCACCGCGCGGTCCGCCGCCACCACCGTCGACGTCAGTGTGGAGGGCACGGTCGCCGGCAGCGCCGCCGTCCCCGCGCTGGACCCGGGCGCCTCCGCGACCGTGGACATCGCCACCGGCACCCGTCCGGCGGGCAGTTACGGAGTGTCGGCCGTCGTCGATCCCCGCAACACCGTCGCCGAGCTGGACGACACCAACAACAGCCGCACCGCCGCGAACAGACTGGTCGTCAGCCAGGCGCCAGGACCCGACCTGGAGGTGCGCTCGATCACCACGAGCCCGGCCAACCCGGCCGTCGGGCAGGCCGTCTCCTTCACCGTCGCCGTGCACAACCGGGGCACCAGCGCCGCCCCGGCGGGCTCGGTGACCCGCCTCCAGGCCGGCTCGACCACGCTCAACGGCACCACCGGCCAGGTGGCCCCCGACGCCACCGTGAACGTGGCGATCGCCGGGACCTGGACGGCCACCGCGGGCGGGGCCACCCTCACCGCGACCGCCGACGCCACCGGGGTCGTCGCGGAGACCAACGAGAACAACAACGTGTTCACCCGGTCCCTGGTGGTCGGACGCGGCGCCGCTGTGCCGTACACCGAGTACGAGGCGGAGGACGGCCGTTACACCGGCACCCTCCTCACCACCGACGCGAAGCGCACCTTCGGGCACACCAATTTCGCCACCGAGTCCTCAGGCCGCAAATCGGTCCGGCTCACCTCCACCGGCCAGTACGTGGAGTTCACCTCCACGAACGCGGCCAACTCCGTCGTCGTGCGCAACTCCGTCCCGGACTCCGCGTCCGGCGGCGGCGCGGACGCCACCGTCAGCCTGTACGCCGACGGCACGTTCGTGCAGAAGCTGACCCTGTCCTCCAAGCACAGTTGGCTGTACGGCAGTACCGACGACCCCGAGGGGCTGACCAACCGGCCCGGCGGTGACGCGCGGCGCCTGTTCGACGAGTCCCACGCGCTGCTCTCCCGGAGCTACCCGGCGGGCACCGTGTTCCGCATCCAGCGCGACGCCAACGACTCGGCCGCCTTCCAGATCATCGACCTGATCGACCTGGAGCAGGTGGCGCCCCCGGCCCAGAAGCCGGCCAACTGCGCCTCCATCACCGAGTACGGCGCCGTCCCCAACGACGGGATCGACGACACCGACGCCATCCAGCGGGCGGTCACCGCCGACCAGAACGGCCAGATCTCCTGTGTCTGGATTCCGGCCGGACAGTGGCGCCAGGAGCAGAAGATCCTCACCGACGACCCGCTGGACCGGGGCCAGTTCAACCAGGTGGGCATCCGGGACGTCACGATCCGCGGCGCGGGCATGTGGCACTCCCAGCTCTACACCCTGACCCCGCCGCACCAGGCGGGCGGCATCAACCACCCGCACGAGGGCAACTTCGGGTTCGACATCGACTCCAACACCCAGATCTCCGACATCGCCATCTTCGGCTCGGGCACCATCCGCGGCGGCGACGGCAACGCCGAGGGCGGCGTCGGCCTCAACGGCCGCTTCGGCAAGGGCACGAAGATCACCAACGTGTGGATCGAGCACGCCAACGTGGGTGTCTGGGCGGGCCGCGACTACTCCAACATCCCCGAGCTGTGGGGCCCCGGAGACGGGCTGGAGTTCACCGGCGTCCGTATCCGCAACACCTACGCCGACGGCATCAACTTCGCCAACGGCACCCGCAACTCCACCGTCTACAACTCCTCCTTCCGCAACACCGGCGACGACGCGCTCGCCGTGTGGGCCAGCAAGTACGTGAAGGACACCTCGGTGGACATCGGCCACGACAACCACTTCCGCAACAACACGATCCAACTGCCCTGGCGGGCCAACGGCATCGCGGTGTACGGCGGTTACGGCAACACGATCGAGAACAACGTCGTCGCCGACACCATGAACTATCCGGGCATCATGCTGGCCACCGACCACGATCCGCTGCCCTTCACCGGTCAGACCCTGATCGCGGGCAACGCCCTGCACCGCACGGGCGGCGCGTTCTGGAACGAGGACCAGGAGTTCGGCGCGATCACCCTGTTCGCCCAGGGCCAGGACATCCCGGGCGTCACGATCCGGGACACCGAGATCCTCGACTCGACGTACGACGGCATCCAGTTCAAGACGGGTGGCGGCGCGATGCCGGGCGTGAAGATCACCGACGTCCGCATCGACAGGTCCAACAACGGCTCCGGCATCCTCGCGATGAGCGGCGCCCGCGGCAGCGCCACCCTGTCCGGCGTCACGATCACCAACTCGGCCCAGGGCGACGTCCTGATCGAACCGGGCTCGCAGTTCACCATCACCGGGACGCCGAACGCCCCGACGGGACGGAGGGACGTCTACTGAGCCTCCCTCCCGCTCACGCCCGGTGCCGCTTTCCGGCGGCACCGGGCGTGTCGTGTGCGGGTCAGCCGGTGGCGAGGGTGAAGACGTGCAGGTCCGCGTTGCGCGGCAGCTTCACGCCGGTGATCGTCTTGCCGGTCGGGGCCGTGAACGGGGCGGTGGCGAACACATAGGTGGCCACCGGGTCCTTGTCGGCGCCGGCGACATTGCGGTACGCGCTGCGGGCGACGACCGTGTTGCCGAACTGGACGGTGCCGCCGCCCCCGCCGACGGTCCAGTCGGTGAAGGAGAGGTCGACCGCGCCGGTGCTGCCGTCGGAGTAGGTGACCGTGGCGGTGCCGCGCTGGTTGCCGTTGACCGCGCTGCCGACGAAGGACAGTTTGGTGGTGGCGGGCGGCAGGTCGAGGCTCTGGTCCCCGGCCGCGATGTTGTCGGGCCGTCCGTTCGGCGAGGCGGGCCAGGTGAAGGCCAGGCCCTCCACCGTGCCGTGGCCGCCAGGGGTGAGACCGGCCGCTTCGAGGGCCTGGCGGGAGTAGCTCCAGCCGCCGCCGTCGTAGTCGGCCTCGTCGTGGTCGCCCGTGTCGTCCGAGACACCGGTGTTGTTGTAGGCGGCGAGCAGGGTGCCGGGGGCCGCGACGGTCAGGGCGAGGGGTTGCGCGTACGAGGTGCCGTCGGAGGTCACCGTGACCTTCGCGTCGTAGAAGCCCTGCCGTGCGTCCGCCGCCGCGGTGAGGGTGATCTCCCGGGCGCCGTCGGTCACGGTGCCCTCGGCCGGTGTCGCGGTGAGCCCGTCGGGGGTCTCGACCCGGAAACGCACCTCGGGTCCCGTGCCGCCGCTCAGCGACAGGGCGCGGATCGCGACCTTCGTCGTCTCCCCCGGTGCGAGCGTCGCCGCGGTCGGGCCGACGCCGATCTGGTACGGCTGCTCGCCCGTACGGAAGGAGGGCGGCGCGTCGGCGGGGTCGGTGCCCCAGGTGCGGTCGGGGGTGCCGGAGAGCGTGAAGTCGACCCTGCCGCCGTCCCGGACGAACGACGCCGGCAGCCAAGGGCGGTCGCTGGTACGGCCGTTGACCTTCAGGGAGTGGACGTAGGGCGCGTCGGCGGCGGCGCCGGGCGCGCGGACGGAGATGTCGTTGCCGTCCGGGCGGTCGATCTCGACGCGCGGGAACAGCGGGGAGGCGAGGACGAGTTCGGCCCGGGACGGCACCTGGGGGTACATGCCGAGCGCGGAGAACACGTACCAGGCGGACATCGCGCCGAGGTCGTCGTTGCCCGGGATACCGCCGGGCGCCGTCGACCACAGCCGGGTCATCGCGGCGCGGACGGTCTCCTGCGTCTTGTGGGGCGCGCCCGCATAGGCGTACAGGTAGGGGACGTTGATCGAGGGTTCGTTGTCCATCTCCGACTTGTCGCCGCCGCTGCCGGTGAACGCCCAGTCGCCGTCGGCGTCGTGGAAGAAGGCGTCGAGGCGGGCGACCGCCTCGTCCTTGCCGCCCATCGCCGCGAACAGACCGGCGGGGTTGTGCTGCACCATCCACGTGTACTGGGCCGCGGTGCCCTCGACGAATCCGTTGCCGGTGGCCGGGGTGAAGCCGGTGACCCAGCTTCCGTCGGCCTTGCGGTTGGCGATGTACCCGCCGCCCGGATCGGCGGCGATGTTGAAGTTGTTCTGCCACCACTGGGAACGGCGGGCGAAGTCGTCCGCGGTCCTCTTCTTCCCCGCGGCGGCGGCGAGTTGGGACAGGGCGAAGTCGGCGCCGGACACCTCCAGCGTCTCGGCGGCACCGCCCCAGGCGTTGGAGACGGACGGCATGTAGTGCAGCTTCAGGTACTTGTCGAGAGAAGGCCGCTGGCCGACGGACAGCACAGGCTTGCCCGCCGGTGACAGGTCCTTCTCCGTCGGGACGGTCGCCGCCTTGAGCAGCGAGTCGAGCGCGCCACGCAGATCGAAGTCCGTGCCGCCGAAGGCGTGGATCCCGGCGAGGGCGGGTGCCGAGGGGTCGCCGTTCATGACGTGCGTGCCGCCGGCGCCGTGCAGCCAGCGGTCCCAGATCCCGCCGTTCTGCCGGGCGAGTTCGTACAGCGACTGCGCGATGTCCGACCCGGTGCGCGGGTCGAGCAGGGTGAGGAGCTGCACCTGGTTGCGGTACACGTCCCAGCCGGAGAAGGTGCCGTACTGGGCGCGGTGGCCGCGCGGGACGGTGTGCACCTTGTCGTCGCTGCCCCGGTAGCGGCGGTCGGCGTCGCTGATCACATTCGGATGCAGGAGCGCGTGGTACAGCGCGGTGTAGAAGGTGGTGCGCTCGGCATCGGTGCCGCCGCCGACCCGGACGGCGTCGAGCCGGTCCCGCCAGGCGCGGCGCGCGGCGTCCTTGATCTGGTCGAAGGTGCGGTGGGAGGGGTTCTCCGCCGCCAGATTGGCGGCGGCCCCGGCCTGACTCACGTACGAGATGCCGACCTTGACGTTCACCGGATCTGATCCGGGCGCGAACTCGACGTATCCGCCCGCGCCCTTGCCCGCGACGGGCCGCCCGCCGTTCGCGAAACCGCCGGTGCCGCCGCTCGCCCGGGTGGAGCCCGGGGTCAGCTTGTCGTCCTGCCAGGTGCCGGTGGCCTTGAAGGCGCGGTCGAAACGGGCGGTGAAGTGGAGCGTGTAGTAGGAGCGGCGGCCCTCCGGGTCGAGGTAGCCGCAGAAGTTCCCGGAGGTCACCGAACCCGAGACCGTGCGGGTCGCCGGGTCGATGGTGACCGTCGAATCGGTGGAGCCCACCTCGGAGTTGGCGGTACGGATCAGCAGGGAGGCGGGTTTGCCCTCCGGGTAGGTGAAGCGGGCCGATCCGGTACGGGCCGTCGCCGTGAGGTCGGCGGTGACTCCGGAGGCGAGGCCGACCTTGTAGTGGCCGGGCTCGGCCTTCTCGTCGGCGTGGCTGAAGTCCGAGGCGTAGACGGCGTCCTTGGCGTCGCTCGCGGGCGACGAGGAGACCTCACCGGCGTACGGGAAGAACGGGATGTCGCCGCTGCCGCCCGCGCAGCCGGTGCCGGACATGTGGGTGAGGCTGAATCCGCGGATGCGGGTGGCGTCGTAGTGGTAGCCGCCGGGCGCGGCGGTGCGGGTGGCGTCGCCCCGGGTGTTCTCCGGGCTGAAGGAGAACATGCCGAACGGGGTGACGGCGCCGGGGAAGACGTTGCCGCCGTTCTTGGTGCCGATGAGCGGATCGACGTAGGCGGCGGGGTCGTCGACGAGGCCCGGTGGCGCGGCGGGGGCCGCGAGGGCGGGGGTGGCGCCGACGGCCGCCAGGACGGTGGCCAGCAGTAAGGACACGGGACGGAAACGCATGACGCGGCCCCTCCTCCTTCGGACGGGTCGCGCACCACAGGTCGCACAAGCCGCAGGGACAGTAGCGCCCTTCGTGTCCGCTGGGGAAGAGCGCGTGCGGGTGTCGACTCATCCCCTTGACATCGTTGTCCATCCAGCGGCTAGAGTCATGCCTGTAGAGTCATGTACAGACCAATTGACATCGTTGTCGCACCGGAGTTCGCCACAAGCCACCCTTTGCGGCCGGTAGCCCGCCGACGTCTCTGGGCCTTTCCCCGCGGCCCTCGGCAAGATCTGAAAGAGAGGCCCTAGGCGGCTGCCCGGTCGGCCGTGACCAGCAAGTACTCCCAGTCCATCGCGCCGTCCTCGAGATGCCGTGCGGCCAGGTCCACGAGGGCCGCGTCGAGGGCGGCGACCTTCTCGGGGTCGTCGGCGATCGCACGGTAGACGGCGATCGTCGGGCCGTAGCTGGACTTGAAGAAGTCCCGGAAGTCCTCCGGGCCGGTGAACTGGTCGACGTGCAGCGCCTGTCGGCGGGCGTCGAGTCCGGTCACGCGGTCGCCGAGCAGCGCGCGCACATGCTCCTCGTCGCCCCACAGCGGGGGCGGCTGCGCGCCGGGCGGCGGCGGGGGCGCGTACGGGCGCATGGCGGCGAACATCTGCCCGATGAACCCCTCCGGCGTCCAGTTGATCAGGCCGATCCGCCCGCCCGGCCGGCAGACCCGGACCAGTTCGTCGGCCGCCTGCTGGTGGTGCGGGGCGAACATGACACCGACGCACGACATCACCGTGTCGAAGTCCCCGTCCGCGAACGACAGCGCCTCGGCGTCGCCCTCACGCCACTCCAGCTCGGCACCGCGCTCGTCGGCGAGCTGACGGCCGGCCTCCAGCAGCTCCGGGGTCAGGTCGACGGCGACGACGTCGGCGCCCGCCATCGCGGCGGGGATCGCGGCGTTCCCCGACCCGGCGGCGACATCGAGCACCCGGCTCCCGGGCCGGACCCCGCTGCCCCGCACCAGCTCGGGGCCCAGGGCCGGGATGACGTCCGTGGCGACGGCGGGATAGTCGCCGAGCGCCCACATGGCGCGATGCTTGGCCTTGAGCGCCTGGTCCGCCTTGGCTTGGGTCTGGCCCGCTTCACTCGCCTCGGTCATGACGGGCACCTCCGCTGTCACACCGTATGCGTACGATTCCGAGCGGTGGGACATCCCCTCGGACCGCCGCGCCCGAGCCTCGGCGACTCCGGCGCCATCTATGACTGTCTCATGAGTTGTCGGGGTCTGTCAGGGTTTGGGGGCATCACAGGGAGGGCTCGTGATCATGGCAGAACGTGCGTTTCCGCCCCGTGTGGCGATCGCAGAGCGGGTCGCCTCCGAGGCGGGATTCCAGCAGGGCTGTATCCCGGAAGTGGGCAGATTGCTGCGGCTGGCCGCCGCGTCGAAGCCGCACGGGCTCATCGCGGAGAGCGGCACCGGCGCGGGGGTGGGCACGGCCTGGCTGCACAGCGGGCTCGGCGCGGGCGCCCGCCTGGTCACGGTGGAGCGTGACGAGGAACTGGCCCGTCGGGCGGCCGAGATCTTCGCGGACGACGACCGTGTCAGCGTGCTCACCGGGGACTGGCGGCTGCTTGAGCGGCACGCTCCCTTCGACGTCTTCTTCTGCGACGGCGGCGGCAAGCGCGACGACCCCGGGAGAGTCGTCGAACTACTCGCTCCCGGTGGCCTTCTCGTCCTGGACGACTTCACTCCCTCGCCCCACTGGCCGCCCCGCTTCGGCGGCGAAGTGGACGAGTTGCGGCTCTTCTACCTCACCCACCCCGCCCTGGAAGCCACCGAGGTGCTCACAACGCCGGTCAGTTCAGCGATTGTTGCGGCACGGCGAGCCTGACCGGGGAGGCGGGGGCGGGAAATTCGGTGTTCGATCGTCAGAGCGTGATGATAGGCAGTCGGTGTGACGACCTCCCTTGAGTTTCCCGAGTTGCTTCGCCTCATCGACGAACGGTCCGGCGCCTTCCGCGCCGCGGTCGCCTCCGCGCCCAGTCTCGATGTGCGGGTGCCGAGTTGCCCCGAGTGGACGCTGTTCCGTCTGGTCGAGCATCTCGGGGGCGGGGACCGCTTCTGGGCCGCCGTCGTCGCCGCGGGGCCCGCCGACGCACCCTCGGCCGAGGCCGCGGCCACGCGTGCGACCGTGGACGCGCCGCGGGAACGTGACGCCCTGGTGGCCTGGCTCGCCGACTCGACGCAGGCGCTGCTGGACGCGCTGCGGGAGGCCGGCCCGGAGCGTGGCTGCTGGACGTGGTGGGGTGCGTCGCGGACCCCGCAGCACTCGGGTGGCGTCGCCCGGCATCGCGTCCAGGAGACCGCCGTGCACACCTACGACGCCCAACTCGCCCTGGGCGTACCGCAACCGCTGCCGGAGGCGGCCGCGCTCGACGGTGTGGACGAGTTCCTGAACACGTGCGTCGCGACGACCAGCGCCTGGCCGCACAAGCCCGCGGTCCTCGACTTCCACGCCACCGACGGTGAGGGCCACTCCTGGCGCCTCACCCTCGACGCCGACGGCGCACGGCCCGAGGGAGCCCCGGGCACGGCCGACGTCTCCGTCCACGGCACGGCCAGTGACCTGGTCCTCTTCCTGTACAACCGTGTCCCGGCGACCTCCCTCCGGATCGACGGGGACAGGGGCCTCCTCGACCTCCTCCGCGCCTGGGAACCGGAGGAGTAGGGCGTCATGTCCCTCCAGGCGATCTAGGAGTCGGGCCCGGGAGCAGCGATGCCCGGCCGAGGCGGGCGGCCGTGGGCCGCCGATCGGGACAGCCGGCTGCTGCGCGCGCCCCGCGGGCGGGACAGGACACGGCGTCGTACGTGCCGCCCACGACCGCTACGGCCGCCGTCGTCCGCCGTATGGCCGACGACCGGGGCGATCTGGTCTGGATGCCGGACGGGCGCACGTACTGCTCCGCCATCGTGCGGCACGACATGAGCAGCATGCGGTGCGGTCCACAACTCCCGCCCCCGCAAAGCCCCCTGACACTCACCTCACCCCGCACCCACCCCCCGCCCACCCGGTGACCGAGTGGTGCGCGAGGTCTGGACATGCCTCTGTGAGCGTGTTGTCATACCGCTGTCACAGGATTTCCAACGTTGAAAAGGCTCCCCGACCCCCACGGCGGCCTCTGTACGAGGAAAGGTTCGATGACACGACACGACACCCGCCCCAGAGCCCGGATATGGGCGCTGCTGGCGACGGCGGCCCTGGTCCTTCCCCCGAGCGGGCTGCTTCCGGCGGCGGCCGCGGCCGAGCCGGTGAGCGGCGCGGCGGCGCGGGCCGCAGGTCAGGCCGCCGTCGAGACGCACGGGCTGAAGGGCGAGTACTTCAGCATGTCGGCGCCCGGCGCCCGCGACTTCGACAAGCTCGGCGGCACCCTGCTCGACCCTCAGATCAACTTCTCCGGACTGACCAGCACCTTCGAGGAGTTGACCGGCCGGACGGAGCACACCACCGCCCGCTGGACGGGGCAGATCGAGGCGCCGGCGACCGGTGACTACACCTTCTACGCGATCGGCGACAACGGCTTCCGGCTGTTCATCGACGGGGAACCCGTCATCGACCACTGGGTGGGCGACTGGGACCGGGAGCAGACCAGTGCCCCGGTGCGGCTGACCGCCGGTGAGAAGCACGACTTCCGGCTGGAGCTGTTCCAGGACACCGGCGGCGCCAACATGTTCCTGCGCTGGTCGACGCCGACGCTGGCCAAGCAGATCGTGCCGATGTCGGCGTTCACCCCGCCGGCCGGCTTCGAGGTGTTCCCGGTGGAGCTGACCGTCGCCGAGAACGGCCGTCGGCTGCGCGCCCGGTTCGACGGCAGGGTGGGCCGACTCCAGAGCGGTCTGAAGGACCATCTGAAGGTCGAGGCCGACACCACCGCGCTGCCGATCAAGTCGGTGGCGTCCGTGCCCGGTGACCCCAACTCCCTTTACGTGAACCTCTCGGAGGCGATCCAGAAGAACCAGCTCGTGCGGGTCGCCTACGACGGCACGGGCGCGCTGACGGTCGGCGGAGCGAGCGTGCCGAAGGTCGTCCGGTACGCCGACAACGCCTCCACGCATCGTCTCACCACCGAGTGGGGCGACAAGCTGGACAAGAAGCATCCGCTGCCGGAGTACCCACGTCCGCAGCAGGTGCGGTCCAAGTGGCAGAACCTCAACGGTCCTTGGCAGTTCAGTGCCGCGAAGGCGGGTGAGCAGCCGGTCTTCGGCAAGAAGCTGGACGAGAAGATCATCGTGCCGTTCCCGGTCGAGTCCCAGCTCTCCGGGCTGGAGCGGCACGAGGACCACATGTTCTACCGCAGGACCGTCGACGTCCCGAAGGGCTGGAAGGTCGGCAAGAGCGGTCGGGACAACCGGCTCAAGCTCAACTTTGGCGCCGTCGACTACCAGGCCCGCGTGTATGTCAACGGCACGAAGGTCGCCGAACACACCGGCGGCTACAACGCGTTCAGCGCCGACATCACCGACGCGCTCAAGGGCAGCGGGCCGCAGGAGATCGTCGTCGCCGTCACCGACACCGGTGGCGCCGACCAGCCGATGGGCAAGCAGTCGACCAACCCGGGCGGCATCTTCTACACGCAGACGTCCGGCATCTGGCAGACCGTGTGGATGGAGCCCGTCGCGCCCGCGTCGATCGACGACATCGTCACCACGCCCGACATCGACACCGGCACCCTGGCGGTGACGGTGAACTCCGCGAACGCCTCCCCCGGCGCCCGGGTCGAGGCCGTCGCCCGCGACACGCGCGGCAAGGTCGTCGGCAGGGTCTCCGGAGCGGCCGGCCGGGAACTGAGGCTGCCGGTGGCGAAGCAGCATCTGTGGAGCCCCGACGACCCCTACCTCTACGACCTCGACGTCACGCTCACCGACGGCCGGTCGACCGACGAGGTCGGCAGCTACTTCGGGATGCGCGAGGTCGGCGTCGAGAAGGTCGGCGGCTTCAACAAGCTCGTCCTGAACGGCAAGCCGGTGTTCTCCCTGGCCACGCTCGACCAGGGGTTCTGGCCCGACGGCCTCTACACCGCGCCCAGCGACGAGGCCCTCGCCTTCGATCTGGAGGCGCACAAGAAGCTCGGCTTCAACGCCGTCCGCAAGCACATCAAGGTGGAGCCGGCGCGCTGGTTCTACCACGCGGACCGGCTGGGCCTGCTGGTCTGGCAGGACTTCGTCTCCGGGAACATCACCAACGAGACCGGGCAGAAGGCGTTCGTCGACCAGGGCAAGGAGGTGATGCGGCAGCACCACAACGCGCCCTCCGTCATCGGCTGGATCGTCTTCAACGAGGGCTGGGGCGAGTGGAACCGCGAGGAGACCGGCCGGATCACCGAGTCCGTGAAGACCGCCGACCCGTCCCGCGTCGTCAACGCCCACAGCGGGGTCAACTGCTGCAACTCCAAGGGTGATTCGGGCAAGGGCGACATCATCGACCACCACGACTACAACAACACCGACCCCGCGTTCCCGGACGAGCGCCGGGCGGCCATGGACGGTGAGCACGGCGGATTCGTGCTGCGCACCCCGGGCCACATGTGGCCGGGCGCGCCGACGGTGATCTACAGCGGCGTCAACTCCAAGGAGGAGCTGACCCGCAAGTACGTGGAGAACACCGAGCGGTTCTACCTCGACCAGGCCCGCGCCGAACTGTCGGGATCGGTGTACACGCAGATCACCGACCTGGAGAACGAGCTGAACGGCCTGTACACGTACGACCGTCGGGAGATCAAGGTCGATGCGGCCCAGGTGCGGGCGGTCAACCGGAAGGTGATCGCGGCGGGTGCCGCAGCGGGCCGTGAGGGTCCGCCGCAGGGCGGCGGGCGCTGGACGCTCGACGAGGGCACCGGCACCACCGCGAAGGACTCGGGCCCCAACGCACGGCCCCTGACCCTGCGCGAGGGAGCCTCCTGGACGCCCGGAGTCCGCGGCAGCGCCCTGAAGTTCGACGGCCGCACCCAGTACGCCGAGACCGCCGGACCGGTCCTCGACACCAGCGGCAGCTACTCGGTGGCGGCCTGGGTACGGCTCGACGCCGTCCCCGGCAACTACGCGACGGCGGTCAGCCAGGACTCCCGTGCCACGGCCAACTCGTTCTATCTCCAGTACGGGCACGGGGCGTTCGCCTTCAGCACGCCCGGCGAGCGCCGCGCGCAGGTGACCACGGCGGTGGAGACGGGCCGCTGGTACCACCTGGTCGGGGTGCGCGACGCCGCGACGAACCAGATCCGGCTCTACGTAGACGGCAGGCTCGCGGCGACGACCACCGGCGGCGCGGCCCTGGGCAGCACCGGCGGGCTGACCGTCGGACGCGCCCACTGGGACGGCGCGAACGTCGACTTCTGGAACGGCGCCGTCGACGAGGTGCACGCCGTCGACCGGGTGCTGACCGCCGAGGAGGTGAGCACCCTGTACGGCGCCGAGAAGCCGTAGCCGGCGGAGGCGCAGGCGGACGTACGGCGGTCACGCCCCGGTCGTCATGGTGCCCAGGCCGCGTCCACGGACCATGTGGTGTCCTCGGTGAACAGGGCGGGGTTGTCCCAGGTGTGGGTGCCGCCCGGGGTGGCGAGCCACAACTCGGCGTTGTAGTGGCGCAGATACTGCTCGGGGAAGTTGTACGCCGACAGCCGCACCCCGCCGTTCGCGCCGCGTACGGGGCAGAAGGTGGCGTCGGCGCGGAACAGGTCGCCGCTGCCGGCCTCCTTGTAGACGCGGAAGTCGCGGTGCCGCAGGTACTGGCCGGGGTAGTTGCGCGATTCGAGGCTGTAGCAGGAGCTGTCGGCCAGCCCGGGGACGATCTTCCAGGTGGCGTCGTTCTTCAGCAGCGCGGTGCTGCCGCCGTTGACGACGTCGGTGTAGGCCAGGCCGTCGCGGTGGCGCAGATAGCGGTCGGTGTAACCGGGGGTGGTGACCCTGAGGGACCGGTACTGGTCGACGGGCAGGGTGACAGGGGCCGGGGCGGCCTGGGAGGCGTCGATGAGGGCGCGGTTGGCGGCCCTGACCCGGGCCTCGTCGACCTTGACGATCTGACGGTCGTAGGTGAGCAGGCCGTTGGCCTCGTTCTCCACGTCGGTGATCTCGGTGTAGACGGACGCGGACAGGCCGCGGGGCATGCGTACCTCGCGGATCGCGTCCAGCAGACCGACGAACCGGTTGTTCAGGTGTGCGACGTCGGGCTGGTCCTCGTAGCTGAAGCCGCCGCCGGGGTACCACTCGTGTCCGGCGACCTTGTACCCGAGTCCGCCGAACTCTCCGAGGACGGCGGCCCGGGTGGCACTGGGGACGGTGGTGCCGGGGCCGACGTAGACGTGGTGGTCGACGACGTCGCCGTTGCCGCCGTCGACGGAGCCGCAGCAGTTGACGCCGCTCATGTTGTTCACCAGGCGGGAGGGGTCGTACGCCTTGACCTTCGTGGCGATGCGGGCCTGGTCGTACTGGCCCCAGCCCTCGTTCTGGTTCACCCACATCACCAGGGACGGTGAGCTGCGGTGCTGGTCGATGATGCGGTCGTACTCGGCCTCCCACTGGGTGCGGGCCGCGCTGTCGGGGGTGCGCAGGTCCATGGAGGGCATGTCCTGCCAGACGAGCAGGCCGAGCCGGTCGGCCCAGTAGAACCAGCGCTGCGGTTCGACCTTGATGTGCTTGCGGACCATGTTGAAGCCGAGGTCCTTGTGCTTCTGGAGATCGTGGCGCAGGGCCGCGTCGGTGGGGGCGGTGTAGATGCCGTCGGGCCAGTAACCCTGGTCGAGGGTGCCGGTCTGGAAGACGAACCGGCCGTTGAGGACCGGGCGCAGCAGGCCGTCCACGCGGGCCAGGCCGACGGTGCGCATGCCGGTGTAACTGCCCACGGAATCCACGGTGTTCGCGCCGGAGAGCAGGTCGGCGCGGACGTCGTAGAGGAAGGGGTCGTCGGGGGTCCACAGGCGCGGGCTGGGGACGGGCACGGTGAACTCGGTGCCGACGGGGCCGGTGGCCGTGCCCACGGTGGTGCCGCCGGTGGAGACGGTGACGCGGGCCTGGTGGCCGTTGGTGCCGGTGCCCCGGACGGTCACCTTGAGGCGGTGGTTGGCCGGGTCGGGCACCAGGTCGAGGCGGCCGATGTGGGCGGGCGCGGTCGGCTCCAGCCAGACCGTCTGCCAGATGCCGGAGGCGGCGGTGTAGAAGATGCCGCCGCCGGCGTGCGGGGCGACGTCGCGGATGCGCTGTTTGCCGACGGCCTGGCCGCCGGTCTCGGTGGGGTCCCAGACGGAGACGACCACCGTGTTGGTGCCGCCTCCGACGAGCAGGTCGGTGATGTCGTAGGAGAAGGCGTCGTAGCCGCCGCTGTGGACGGCTCCGGCCTGGCGGTCGTTGACCCAGACGGTCGTACGCCAGTCGCTGGCGCCGAAGTGGAGCTGGACGCGGCGGCCGTTCCAGTTCGACGGGACGGTGAAGGTGCGCTTGTACCAGAGCTTGTCGTTCTGGGTGATCTTGCGCTGGATGCCGGAGAGCGCGGACTCGGCGGCGAAGGGGACGCGGATCTGTTCGGTGAACGAGGCGGGCCGGCCGGCGTCCGCCGAGGTGACGGCGAAGTCCCAGATGCCGTTGAGATTGGCCCAGTCGGGGCGGGTGAGCTGTGGGCGGGGGTATTCGGCGAGCGGGGTGTCGGTGGGGACCTGGTTGGTCCACGGGGTGGTCATCGGGGACGGTTTGGGGGTCCACGCCTGTGCGGCGGATCCGGCCGCGGTCGCGGGACCGGTCGCCGTCAGGGCCGTCGCGGCGGCCAGAACGAGCGCGACGAGCGCGGTGGTGGTCCACCGCGCCCGTCGTCTCAGCCATCCGAACGGCCTTCGTCCTGCGGGTGCTTGGCGCATCGTGCCTCCTTGACTCGTGGGGTGCGGAGACGTACGCGTGCGAGGAGGCGGCCGGGGGGAGGTCCGGCCGCCTCCTGGAACCGGTCGGACGCGGCGGGTTGGTGCGGGGGTCCGCCGTCGTGAGGCCGGGGCCTGTGGGTCACATGAGTTGTCGTCGGCGGCCCAGCCAGGTCTGTGCGATGACGACGACGGCCAGGAAGGCGCCGCTGACGACCTGCTGGTAGGAGGAGTCGAGCGAGCCGATCTGGTTGATGACGTTCTGGATCACCTTGAGCAGCAGCACGCCGACCAGGGAGCCGCTGACGTAGCCGAGTCCGCCGGTCAGCAGGGTGCCGCCGATGACGACGGCGGAGATGGCGTCCAGTTCCATGCCGCTGCCGAGGATGGTCACGCCGGAGGCGAGCCAGGCGGCGTTCAGGGCGCCGGCCAGTCCGGCGAGCAGTCCCGACAGGGCGTAGACGAGGATCTTGGTGCGGGCCACCGGGACGCCCATCAGGGCGGCGGCGTCCTCGTTGCCGCCGACCGCGTACACGTTCTGGCCGAAGCGGGTCCGGCGCAGGGCGACGGCGCCGCCGGCGAACAGGGCCAGGGTGATCCACACCGGGTTGCCGAGGCCGAGGGTGCTGCCCTGGCCGAGTTCGGCGAGGACGGAGCCCTTGCCGATCAGATAGGTGTCGGCGCCCTCGTCGGTGATCGACAGCATCAGCCCGCGCGCGCCGAGCATGGCGGCGAGGGTGACGATGAAGGGCGCGAGGCGGGAGCGGGCGACCAGCAGGCCGTTGACGACGCCGATCAGACCGCAGACGGCGAGCGGCAGCAGCAGCGCGACCAGGGTGCCGTGGCGTGATCCCCAGGCGGCCAGGACGCCGCCGAGGGCGAACAGGGAGCCCACGGACAGGTCGATGCCGCCGGTGATGATGACGAAGGTCATGCCGAGGGCGACGATCGCCAGGAAGGCCGAACTGGTCGCCATGTTGCTGACGTTGTCGCCGGTGGCGAAGGAGTCGAAGGAGAACGACGCGACCAGGGAGACGATCAGCAGGACGGCGAGCGCGCCGTGCTGCTGGACGAGGGCGCTGAGCCGTTCGGAGCGCCCGGAGCCCACCGGGCGGTCCTCCTTGCGCGGTGCGGCGGGGGGTGTGGTCACGGGTGCGTCCGGGTTCGTGGTGGTCATCGCTTCCCCCGTCCCCGCGCCGCGTAGACGGCGGCGACGATCACGACGGCCTGGGCGATCTGGGTCCAGGAGGGCGGCAGATCGTGCTTGATGAGGGTGGCGGTGAGGAGCTGGATGAGGACGGCGCCCGCCACGGTGCCGCCGATGTTGACCCGGCCGCCGGTCAGCGGGGTGCCGCCGACGACGACCGCGGTGATCGCGGACAGTTCCATCAGGTTGCCGAGTGAGGTGGGGTCGCTGGCCTGGAGGCGGGCGGTGGCCAGGACGCCCGCGACCGCGGCGAGCAGCGCGCTGACGACGTACACGACGATCAGGACGCGGCGCACGGGCAGTCCGGCGAGCTGGGCGGCGGGCCGGCTGTCGCCGATGGCGAGGAGCTGGCGGCCGAAGGTGGTGCGGCGCACCACGAAGGCCAGCAGGACGGCCAGGGCGGCGGCGATGAGGATGAGGTAGGGGATGCCGAGGACGTCGCCGGAGCCCAGGGAGGCCAGGGACGGGTTGCGCAGGTCCTTGAGTTGCGGGAGCAGCACCAGGGCGAGGCCGCGGCCGCCGACCATGAGCGCCAGGGTGGCGACGATCGGCTGGACGCCGACGAACGCGACCAGCGCGCCGTTGGCGAGGCCGATCACGGCGGCGAACAGGGCGACCGCCAGCAGGGCGGGCAGCAGTCCGTAGCCGAGGTAGAGGGCGGTGACCGAGGCGGCCAGCGCCATCACGGCGCCCACCGAGAGGTCTACACCCTCGGTGCCGATGACCAGGGCCATGCCCAGGGCGACGATGATGACGGGGGCGACCTGGACGGCCTGGGTGCGGAAGTTCTCGGTGGTCAGGAAGTACGGGGTGATGACGGAGTTGACGAGGAGCAGGGCCGCGACGCCCGCGTAGACGCCGTAGGTCTGGAGCCACTGGAGTATGCGGGCCTTGTCCAGCGGGGCGGTGCGGAGGGTGGCTTCAGCCATCGACGGCCGCCTCCTCCTGGCTCGCGTCGGGCGCGGGGGCGTTCCCGGCGATGGTGCGCATCAGCTTGTCCTCCGTGACGTCGTCGCCGGTGAGTTCGCCGACGACGGCGCCGTCCTTCAGTACGACCACGCGGTCGGACCCTTCGATGAGTTCCTCCAGGTCGGAGGAGATGAGCAGGACGCCCAGGCCGTCGGCGGCCAGTTCGTCCACGAGTTTCTGCACCTCGGCCTTGGCGCCGACGTCGATGCCGCGGGTGGGTTCGTCCAGCAGCAGCACCTTGGGGTTCATGGCGAGCCAGCGGGCGAGCAGCACCTTCTGCTGGTTGCCGCCGGAGAGTTCGCCCACCTTCTGGTGCGGTGAGGACGCCTTGATGCGCAGCCGCTCGATGAAGGTGTCGACGACCCGGTCCACCTGGGCCTCGGAGACCAGGCCGAAGCGGGAGAGGCGGGGCAGTACGGCCAGGGCGATGTTCTCGCGCACCGAGAGGCCGGGGACGATGCCCTCGCTCTTGCGGTCCTCGGGCAGCAGGCTGATGCCGGCGCGGATGGCCGCCGGGGTCGAGCCGGCCCGCAGCGGCACCCCGGCGACCGTGACACCGCCCGAACGGGCGGGCAGGGCACCGGCGATGGTCTTCGCGGTCTCGGTGCGTCCCGAGCCGAGCAGCCCGCCGAGGCCGACGACCTCGCCGGGGCGGATGCTCAGCGAGACGCCGTGCAGTCGGTGAGGGACCGTCAGGTCCGTTGCGGAGAGCACGGGTTCGGTGTCGGCGGCGGCATGGTCGCCGGTGAACTTGGTGAGGCCCTCGGTGCGGACCTCCCCGAGGTCCCGGCCGAGCATCGTGGAGACCAGGGAGAGGCGGTCGAGGTCGGCGAGCCGGCCGTGGTGGACGCGTCGTCCGTCGCGCAGCACGGTGACGGTGCTGCACACGGCGTACAGCTCGTCCAGCCGGTGACTGACGTAGACGACCGCGATCCCGGCGTCCCGCAGCCGCCGGATCACCGCGAACAGGGTCTCGACCTCGCGCGGTTCGAGCGAGGAGGTCGGTTCGTCCATGATGACGATGCGGGCGTCGGTGGCGACGGCGCGGGCCAGGGCGACCATCTGCTGGGCGCCGACCCCGAGGGTGCGCAGCGGCCGGCGGACGTCGACGCGCACCCCGTAGGTGCCGAGGATCTCCTCGGCCTCGCGGTTCATCCGGGCCGTGTCGAGGACGCCGAACCGGGTGCGGGGTTCGCGGCCGAGGAAGAGGTTGCGGGCCACGCTGAGCAGCGGGATGAGGTTGACCTCTTGGTAGATGGTCGAGATCCCGGCCTTCTGGGCCTCCAGCGGGGTGCCGAAGGAGACGGTGCGGCCCTGGAAGACGATCTCTCCGGCGTCGGGCCGGTACACGCCGGTGAGGAGTTTGATGAGGGTCGACTTGCCGGCGCCGTTCTCGCCGATCAGGGCGTGGACCTCACCGGCGTGCAGGGTGAGGTCCACGTCGTCCAGGGCCCGGACGCCGGGGAAGGTCTTGCTCAGTCCGCGGACGGCGAGCACTTCGGCGGGGGGTGCCACCTGTGCCTCCAGGGTGCGTTGCACGAAGGGTGTGCTGGTTGGGGAGGACCGAGGGGGCCCGCCCGGACGGCGGGCTCCCTGACGGAGGGTCAGTACGCCTTGCCGATGTCGGACTTGGCGTTGCCGGAGGTGTAGGCGCCGTCCTCGATGATGATGTCCTGCGCGACCTCGTCGCCCTTCGTGAAGGTGTCCAGGGTCTGGAAGGCGAGCGGGCCGAAGCGCGGGTTGGACTCGATGACGCCGCTGATCCAGCCGTCCACGATGCCCTGGACGGCGTTGCGGGTGCCGTCCACGGTGACGATCTTGACGTCGCCGGCCTTCTTGCCGGCGCCCTTCAGGGCGGCCACCGCGCCCAGGCCCATCTCGTCGTTCTCGGCGTAGATGCCCTTGATGCCGGGCTTGGACTGGATGAGCTGCTCGGTGACCTGCTGGCCCTTCTCGCGGGCGAAGTCGCCGGTCTGCTCGAACACCACCTTCAGACCGGGCGCCTTGGCGGCGATCTGGTCCTTGAAGCCCTTGGTGCGCTCGGTGGTGACGTTGTTTCCGGCCGAGCCGAGCAGGATCGCGACCTCGCCCTTGCCGCCGGTCGCCTCGATCATCTGGTCGGCGGCGCGCCGGCCCTGCTCGACGAAGTCGGAGGCGATGAAGGAGACGTAGTCCTTGCAGGCGGTGGCGTTGATCTTGCGGTCGATGGTGACGATCGGGACCTTCTTGGCCGCGGCGGCCTGGAGCACCGGGTCCCAGCCGTCGGAGTTGAGCGGCGCGATGACCAGCAGGTCGGCGCCCTTGGCCAGCAGGTCCTGGACGTCGCTGATCTGCTTGGAGAACTGCGACTGGGCGTTGGCCGTCAGCAGCTTGACGCCCCGCTTCTTCGCCTCGTCCTTGATGGACTGCGTCTCGGCGATACGGAACGGGTTGGCCTCCTTCTCCGACTGGGAGAAGCCGACGGTGGCGTTCTTGAGGTCCAGCTTCTTGCCGCCGTACGCGTCGACGGTGCAGGTCTTGCCGTCCGGCGCGGGCGAGGCGACCTGCTGTGCGGCGTCGGCGGAGGACGAGGAGGAGCTGCCGTTCGACGCGTCGTCCTCCGACTTCGCGCAGGAGGTGGCGGTCAAGGCCACCGCCGCGGCCAGGGAGACGACCACGGGACGGGCGAGGAGACGACGACGGTGGGTGGTGCGCTGCATGGTGACCCCGATCCGGGCGACGCTGAAAGGACACTGGGGAGAGCGGGACGTGCAGAGGCCGAGCGGGTGCTTCTCCCCTGGCGGGAACGGTCGTTCGACCTGCCGCACAGTGGTTTTTACATCGTTGGAAGGAGGCTGTAAACCCCCTGTGCGAGCAACGTTCCCTCCGGGCGGCCGGGTTGACGACCCGGTGGACGGCCCGGGGCCGACCCGGCCGAGGGCACGGCTGCGAGGGGCGTGCCTTGCGCGCCGCCCCCGCCGTCCCTCATGGCTGTCACCCCTGGCCGGTGCCGCCCGGTGCCGCGCGCCCCACGGTGCTCTCGCGCTCCACGAGCCGGTGGTCGGCCCGCACCCGGCGCGGCTCGGTCAGCACCTCGTTGCCGCCGAGCCGGGTCAGCACCGACTCGACCGCGAGCCGGCCGATGGCCTCCTTGTCCGGGGACACGGAGGTGAGGGTCACCGCGCCGAAGCGGCCCTCGACCACGTCGTCGAAGCCGACGACCGCGATGTCCTCGGGGACCCGCAGGCCCCGTTCGTGCAGGACGCGCATGGCGCCGATGGCCATGGGGTCGTTGTAGGCGAACACCGCGTCGGGGCGCCGTCCGGAGTCCAGGATGCGGGTCATGGCGGCCGCCCCGTCCGCGTGGCCCCAGCCGTCGGTGGCGGCCACGAGCCCGTCGTCGGCCGGCAGTCCGGCGGCGGTCAGTTCCTCGCGCCAGCCGCGGACGCGCAGTTGGGCGGGTTCGCTGCGGCCCCGCCGGGCGCCGATGAAGGCCACCTCCCGCCGCCCGAGCCCGGTCAGATGCCGCACCGCGGTACGGGCGGCGGCGACGTTGTCGATGGCGATGTGGTCGTACGGCAGGTCGTAGTCCCGCTCGCCCAGCAGCACCAGCGGCACCTTCTCCGCCCGGTCGCTCAGGTCCTCGGGCTCCAGCTCGATGGGGCTGAGGATGAGTCCGTCGATGACCCGCGCCCTGAACCCCTGGCTGACCAGGATCTCCTGCTCGCGGCGGCCGCCCGTGTGGTCAAGGAGCACGATGTAGTCGTGCGCGGCGGCGGCGTCGATCACGGCGGCCGCCAGCTCGGCGAAGTAGGGGTTGCCGAGTTCGGGCAGGGCGAGCGCGATGATGCCCGTCCGCCCTTTGCGCAGATGCCGGGCGGCCAGGTTGGGCTGGTACCCGAGTGCGTCGATGGACCGTTGGACGCGTTCGCGCATGGCGGGCGTGACGTGTTGGTAGTTGTTGACCACGTTGGAGACGGTCTTGATGGAAACCCCCGCGTGCGCGGCGACGTCCTTGAGGCTGACCCGCACGGCATTCCCTTTCATTTTTACAACGTTATACAGGCGCCTTCGGCGGACTGACAAGGAGGCGGACGGGGGTTTGACCGGCCACGCCGCACAGTGTCCCCGCTGAGTGATCGGCGCAAAAGAGGCGATCGCCCGGCTCACGGACGGACGGTACGGGTTTCACCCCTCAAGGGTGAAGCGCCGGCCCCGGCGATGCCGAAGGCTTGCCCTGCACAGGCCGGTGGCGGGCACGCCCGTGTGCCGCCACGGCGCCGCACCGAGCCGGCTGGGAGACCCTGTGGACCGGTACCCGCCCATCGCGGACCACGGCATGGTCGGCGATCTCCAGACCGCCGCCCTGGTGTCGTCCGGCGGCACCGTCGACTGGTGGTGCACGCCCCGCTTCGACTCCCCCAGCGTCTTCGCCTCACTGCTGGACAGCGAACGCGGCGGACACTGCCGGCTGGCGGCGGAGCTGCCCGACGGCGACCACCTGACCGTCCGCCAGTTGTATCTGTCGGACACGGCCATCCTCGTCACCCGGTTCATGGCACCCGGCGGAGTCGGCGAGGTCTGCGACTTCATGGTGCCCGACGAGTCCCCGACGCCGACAGCCACGCACCGGCTGATCAGGGTCGCACGGGTCGTCCGGGGCAGTCTGCCGTTCGCCTTCACGTGCCGGCCGCGGTTCGACTACGGACGCGCCCCGCACACGCTCGCCCTCACCGGCCCGCACGCCGCGCTCTTCCGCGGCCCCGGCACCGACCTGCACGTGCAGTCGACGCCCGGCGTCGCCCTCCGCGCCGACGGCGACGACATCGACGCCCGTTTCACCCTCTCCGCCGGCCAGGTGGCGGCCGTCGTGCTGACCAGCACGGCGAGCGGTGACCCCGCCCCGCCCGGCCCTTCCCTGGAGGGCGTCGCGGACGCGCTGGAGACCTGCCGCTCGTACTGGCTGACGTGGCTGCGGTCGTGCACCTACCGGGGCCGCTGGCAGGACATCGTGAACCGCTCCGCGATCACGCTCAAGCTGCTCACGTACGCCCCGACGGGGGCGCCCATCGCCGCCGCCACCATGGGACTGCCCGAGCAGATCGGCGGTGAGCGCAACTGGGACTACCGCTACACCTGGGTCCGGGACGCGTCGCTGTCCGTGCGGGCGCTGATCGACCTGGGGTTCCGGGACGAGGCGTACGCCTTCCGCCGCTGGCTGCGCGAGCGCATCGAGGCACGGGCGACGGCCTCGGCGGACCCCTTGCAGATCATGTACCGGGTCGACGGCGACCCCTATCTGACCGAGGAGAACCTCGACCATCTGGAGGGCTACCTCGGCTCCCGCCCCGTACGGGCGGGCAACGCCGCGGCCGACCAGCTCCAGCTCGACATCTACGGCGAGGCGTCGGACGCGCTGATCGTCGGCCACGACATCGGCACCCTCCGCGGCTGGAAGGCCCTGAGCGGCGTCCTGGACTGGCTCACCGACCACTGGGACCAGCCCGACGAGGGGATCTGGGAGACCCGCGGCGGCCGACAGGACTTCACCTACAGCCGGCTGATGACCTGGGTGGCGTTCGACCGCGGCGTCCGCGCGGCCACCGAGTTCTCCCGCCCCGCCGACCTCGCCCGCTGGACCGAGGCACGGGACGCGGTCTTCCGCCAGATCGTCGAACGCGGCTGGGACGACGAGCGGCGGGCCTTCGTGCAGCACTACGGCACCGACGTCCTGGACGCCTCCCTCCTGCTGATGCCGAAGGTCGGCTTCGTCTCGCCGTACGACCCGGACTGGCTCAGCACGCTCGACGCCATGGACGAGGAGCTGGTGAGCGACAGCCTCGTCTACCGGTACGACCCGAAGGCGTCCCCCGACGGACTGCGCGGCTCCGAGGGCACGTTCAACCTGTGCAGCTTCTTCTACGTCGAGGCGCTCGCCCGCAGCGGCCGGCTCCGTCAGGCCCGGTACGCCTTCGACAAGATGCTGACCTACGCCAACCATGTCGGCCTCTTCGCCGAGGAGATCGGCCCCTCGGGCGAGCAACTCGGCAACTTCCCGCAGGCGTTCACCCATCTCGCCCTGGTCACCGCGGCCATGGCACTGGACGACGAACTCCAGAAGGGCGAGGCGGGCACCGGCCACGGCGACCAGGGCCACCCGGTGACCCACGGGCTGACCCTGCCCGACGAGGACACACCCGAGGACGCGCCTGGAGGCGACACCGATGGGTGAACCGGCGGACACCGAACCGGCCGAGACCGCCGCACGGCCGGGCGGGCAGCGGCGGGTACTGGCCGCGCTCGCCCTGGCCCAGTTCATCTGCAGCTTCGCCGGCTCCAACATGAACGTGATGATCAACGACATCAGCGAGGACCTGGACACCACGGTCCAGGGCGTCCAGGTGGCGATCACCGTCTTCCTGCTGGTGATGGCGGCGTTGATGATCCCCGGCGGCAAACTCACCGACCGGTACGGCCGCAAACGCTGTTTCCTGGCCGGCCTCGTCGTCTACGCGGTCGGCGCCCTGCTGAGCGCGGCCGCCCCGGGGCTCGGGGTGCTGATCCTCGGCAACTCGATCCTGGAGGGCATCGGCACCGCGCTGCTCATCCCGCCCGTCTACATCCTGACGACCCTGCTCTATCCGGACGTCACCTCCCGGGCGCGCGCGTTCGGGGTGATCATGGCGCTGGGCGGGATCGGGGCCGCCGCGGGGCCACTGATCGGCGGACTCATCACCACCGGGATCAGTTGGCGCGCGGCCTTCGTGTTCCAGGCGCTGGTGATCGGGGTGATCGTCCTGCTGAGCCGGCGCATCGACGACCCGCTGCCGCCGGACCCGTCCCGCTCCTTCGACACCGCCGGAGCGGTCCTGTCCGCCGTCGGCCTCGTCCTCGTCGTCATGGGCATCCTGGCCGCGGACGACAACGTCTGGCTGATGATCGGCCTGATCGCCGCCGGCGCCCTGGTGCTCGCCTGGTTCTTCCGCTCCGCCCGGATCAAGGAGGCGTCCGGCGGGGAGCCGCTGCTGTCGCTGCGCCTGTTCCGCAACCGCACCTCCAACCTCGGGCTCGTCACCCAGAACGTCCAGTGGCTGCTGCTCATGGGCACCTCGTTCACCGTGGCGGCCTACCTCCAGGTGGTGCGCGGCTACGACGCCGTCCAGACCGGCGTCGTCTTCACGGCGGCCACCCTGGGCCTGCTGGCCTCGTCGCTGTCCGCCGAACGGCTGGCCCGGCGGCACCCCCAGCGGACGCTGATCATGACCGGCTTCGCCGTCTCCCTGGTGGGAGTGGCCGTACTGATCGTCCTGGCCGGGAGCTACGCCACCGCCTGGGCGTTCGTCCCCGGGCTCCTGTTCATCGGGCTCGGTCTGGGCGTGATGCTGACGCCGTCCGTGAACGTCGTCCAGTCGAGCTTCCCCGAGGAACAGCAGGGCGAGATCTCGGGCCTGTCCCGCAGCGTGTCCAACCTCGGTTCGTCCTTCGGCACCGCCATCGCCGGCACGATCCTGGTCGCCGGCCTCAGCAAGGGCGCCTATGCCGCCGCGATGATCAGCCTGGCGGTGATCGGCCTCGGCGGCCTCGTCGCGGCCGCCCTCCTGCCCCGCGAAGCGGTGGCGCCCGGCGGACCGGAGCGGCCCGCCGCATCGACACGCCGGTGATTTCACCGATTGCGGCGCCGCCCCGCGCCCCGACCCTGATGAGGACCAGCACCCGCATCCTCGTCAGGAGTACCCATGCGTCGTCGTTCCCCACGCCGGCTTCTCGGTGTCCTCGCGGCCGCCACCCTCGGTCTCACCCTGTTCGCGTCGGCCCCGGCGGCCGGCGCGGCCGGCACCGCGACCACGGCCGCCCCGGCCGCCGCCGTCCAGCCGCTGTCGACGAGCACACCCGTCGTCTTCGTCCACGGATACACGGGCAGCGCCTCCAACTGGACCACCGCCATGAGCGTCTTCCGGCTCAACGGCTGGTCCAGCGCGAACCTCTTCGCCTACGAGTACGACTCCTACGGCAACAACATCACCAACGCCCAGGGCCTCGCGACCTTCGTCAACAACGTGAAGGCGCGGACCGGCGCGAGCAAGGTCGCGATCGTCAATCACTCGATGGGCGGTCTCGTCAGCCAGTACTACCTGAAGGTGCTCGGCGGCAACACCAGCGTCAGCCACCTCGCCTCGATCGCCGGCGCCAACCACGGCACCACCTACGCGGCCGCCTGCCTGATCTACACGACCTGTCAGCAGATGTACCCGGGGTCGTCGTTCATCGCCCAGATCACCTCGGGCGACGAGACGCCGGGCAGCACCCGCTACGCCACCTGGTACTCGGCCTGCGACGGCGTCATCCTGCCGTACACCAGCACCCGGCTGGACGGCGCGACGAACAACAACGTGCTCTGCCAGACCCACATCGGGTTCCTCGCGGACACGAGCGTCCTCGGCCAGATCGCGGGCTTCGTCGCCTCCTGACCCACCGTGCCCTCCGTACGCCCTGTCCCCGGCGTCACCCCGGCCGGGAACGGGGCGTACGGCACGTCGCGTTAGGGTGCGCGCATGATATTCGGACGTGGGCGGTTCCCGGCCGCCGTGGGTGACTTCGAGACGGCCGTGCGCGCCCGGGACGTGGAAGCGGCGGAGCGCTCCTTCGCGCTGCTGACGAGCGACCTCGCCGCGGTGGAGGACACCGACCTGGAGGCGGCGGGGCCCCGGCTCGCGGCCCTGCTGGACGAGGTCCCGCCGGGGCCGCGCGGCGTCGTGGCGGTGCTGATCGGGGCGTGCGTCGAACGGGGCGCCGACCCGGTGCTCTGCGCGCCCGCCGTGTTCGCCGGCGCACTGGACGCCTTCGAGCAGGCCGCCGTGTTCTGCGAGGGGTGGGCCGCGGCGGACCGGGGCACGCTGCCCGGTCACGACGGCGACGGGCTGGAGGAGGCCGACGTCGAACGGCTCGGCTTCGAGCCCGTGGCGGCGTGGCAGACCCTCCCCCAGTTCGAGATGGCCTGTGTGGCGATGCTCAACTCCCCCCGGGTGCGCCGCGAGGTGCCCGGCCGTGCGGAGCTGCGGGCCGCCGTGGCCCGGGTCACGGAGCTGTCCGGCGACCCGTTCAAGTGCCTCGCCTACGCCCTCGCCGTCCTCGACGACGAGCCGCTCGTCGCACTCGACCGGGCCACCGGCGCCGGATTCGCGCTGCGTTTCTCCGGTGTGGGCGACAACTTCCAACTGCACACGCTCCTCGCCGACGCGCTGATCGGCCGCGGTCTGGTGACCGGCGAGGCCCCGTCGGCCGAGGCGGTCGCCTGCTGCCGCGACCGGGCCGGCATGGTGCTGACGACCGGCTCCTTCAACCTGGTCGGCGCCGACGGCGAGTGGATCTGGAACGAGGGGAACCCCGCCGACATCCCGGTCGTGGACGGCGTCCGCCTCGTGGTGGTCGACCCGCCGCCGTACCAGCGGAGTTGGCAGGCCGGACGGTTCTTCCCCGGCATGACCGGGGAGCTGGTGTACGAACGCGCCCTCACCCCCGAGGAGTCGGCCGCGCTGCTCGCCCAAGTCGCCGATCCCGTCCACTGATCGGCGCTCGCTGCCGCGGGGGCGGCGCATCCGCCGCCCTTGACACCCCTCGCCCCGTACGTCCAGCATCCGTGCAGTCGTCGAGACCCCGAAGGTGACTCTGCCCATGAAGGTCCATCACCTCAACTGCGGCACCATGCACCCGCCGGGCGGCCTCCGTCTGGTCTGTCACGTCCTGCTCGTGGAGACGGACGCGGCGGGGCTCGTCCTGGTCGACACCGGCTTCGGTCTCCAGGACGTGGCCGCCCCCGGGCGCCGGCTGGGCGGGATGCGCCACTTCATCAAGCCGGCCCTGGACCCCGCCGAGACGGCCGCCCGCCAGGTCGAGCGCCTCGGGTTCGGCCGCGACGACGTCCGGCACATCGTCCTCACCCACTTCGACGCGGATCACATCGGCGGGCTCGCCGACTTCCCGCACGCCACCGTCCATGTCACCGCGGCGGAGGCGCGCGGCGCGGTGCACGCCCCCTCCTGGCGTGAGCGACTGCGCTTCCGCTCCGTCCAGTGGGACCACGGGCCGACGATCGTGGAGCACAGCCCGGACGGGGAGGCGTGGCGCGGGTTCGCCGCCGCCCGGCAGCTCGACGCCGTCGCCCCCGGGATCGTCCTGGTCTCGCTGCCGGGGCACACACGCGGCCACGCCTGTGTCGCGGTGGACGCGGGCAGCCGCTGGATCCTGCACGCCGGTGACGCCTTCTACCACCGCGGCACCCTGGACGGGCAGACCCGCGTCCCCTCCGCGCTGAGTGTCGCGGAGCGGGCGGTGGCGTACGACCGCGGGCAGGTCCGCGCCAACCACGAGCGCCTCGCCGAGCTGTACCGGCGCGCGGAGCCCGACCTGGCGATCGTCTGCGCCCATGACCCGGTCCTGTACGAAGGGGTGAAGGCGGAGGGGTGAAGGCGGAAGGGTGACGGCGGAGGGGTGAGGGCCCGGGGGCGGGGACCGTGGGGCGGCGACCGCTGGGCGGCGGGCGTCTGCGATCCTGGCTGCGTGGAGAAGCCCGCCCCGGTCAGCCCCGACGCCCCCGCCGTCGTCCGCACACCGCTCCTCACCCAGCAGTGGCTGGACCTCTGTTTCGTCCACTGGGCGGTCGAACCCGGCCTCGTGGCGGGGCTGCTGCCCGAGGGGACCGTGCCCGACACGCACGAGGGGCTGACGTACGTCGGGCTCGTCGCCTTCCGGATGCACCGGGTCGGATGGCTGCGGTTGCCGGGGGTGCCGTATCTCGGGTCGTTCCCGGAGACCAATGTGCGCCTGTACTCGGTCGACGGGCACGGCCGGCGCGGGGTCGTCTTCCGTTCGATGGACGCGTCCCGGCTGATCCCCGTGGTGATGGGCCGGGCCGGGTTCCGGCTGCCGTACCTGTGGTCGCGGATGCGGGTGCGCACCGTCGGCGACACCGTCACCTACACCAGCTCCCGCCGCTGGCCCGGCCCGCGCGGCGCGTCCAGCCGGATCACCGTACGCACAGGTGAACGCATCGCGCGGCCCACCGAGTTGGAGCACTTCCTCACCGCCCGCTGGGGGATGCACAACGCGTTCTTCGGCGGCGCGGCCTATCTGCCCAACGACCATCCGCGCTGGCCCCTCTACCGTGCCGAACTCCTCGACTGCGAGGAGGACTTGGTCGCCGCGGCCGGAATCCGGACGCCCCTCGGCGCACCGGCGAGCGTGCTGTTCTCCCCGGGGGTGCCGGTCCGCCTCGGCCGCCCGGCCCGGCCCGCGGGCATCCCGACTCCCTGAGGTGAGGGAAAGCCCGCAGTACCAGATGTCGTTGAATGTCCCCTGAGTGAAGCCCCGCCAGTAGGGTGTGCGCACGGTCGGACGAACGGCGCACCGGCACCGGGGGGTACCGGTGTGCCGCGCCTTCGCCTGCCGTGGAACAGGAACATCGGGCGGCCCCGTCGACGGCGGGGCCGCCCTACATCGCCAGGGGGCGGATCATGCGGGTGCTCGTGGAGAGATACGAACTCATCGAAGCGGTCGGGCGCGGTGGCATGGGGGAGGTCTGGCGCGCCACCGACCGTGAACTGGGCCGCACCGTCGCGGTGAAGGTGCTGCCGCCCGAACTCACCCGGCACGAGGAGTTCCGGGTCCGGTTCCGCCGGGAGGCCCGCACCGTGGCCTCGCTCAACCACCGCAACATCGCGGTGCTGCACGACGTCGGCGAGGACACCGCCGACGGCGAGACGACGCCGTTCCTGGTCATGGAGTTCATCGAGGGCCGCACCCTGACCGATGTGCTGGCCGACGGCCCGTTCACCGTCGAACGGGCCCTGTCGGTCGGCCGGGACGTCGCCGACGCCCTCGCCCACAGCCACGCCCAGGGGCTCGTCCACCGCGACATCAAGCCCTCCAACGTGATGCTGACCTCCGAAGGCGGCATCAAGGTGCTGGACTTCGGGATCGCCAAGGTCGTCGCGGAGACCACCACCCGGCTCACCGCGACCGGTATGACGGTCGGCACCCCCGCCTATCTCTCCCCCGAGCAGCTCACGGGCCGGCCGGTGGACGGCCGCTCCGACCAGTACTCCACCGGCTGCCTGCTGTACGAACTGCTCACCGGACGGCCGCCGTTCAGCGGGGACTCCCCCTTCGCGGTGATGCACCAGCACATCAGCCAGGAGCCGGTGCCGCCGTCCGGGCTGCGCCCGCAGATCCCGTCCTCGGTGGACACGCTCGTCCTGCGGACCCTGGCCAAGGACCGTGACCAACGGCTGGGCAGCGCCGGGGAGTTGAGGGACGCGCTGGCGGCCACCCTGGTCGGCCTCGACGCCCCGGCGGCCGCGGCCGCGCCGTCGGCGGCCGCCTCGGTGCCGGCCGCGCCGCCCGCTCCCGTCGTGCCGCCCGCGCGCACGAACGCCGAGTCCGGCACCGGCCCCGGGCACACGGCGCTGGCCCAGCAGGACACCCGCACCGCGCCGGCCCCACCCAAGCCCGTCGTCCCGCCGCCCGCGCGACCGGGCGACACGCCGGTCACCGGCGGGGGTTCCGGTGCGGACACCACGGCTCCCACGGTCGGTACCGCGCCCGCCGAGCGGCGGTTCCGTCTCACCACCGACCGGGTGATCGGCCTGCTGGGCATCCTCGTCTCGGGTGCCGTCGTCCTCGGCTATCAGGACGTGTACGAGGACTCGCTCGAAGGAGTCATCGGCGCCTGGGCGGTCGCCGCCGTGCTGGGGCTCGCCCTGTTCCGCTGGCTGCCCCTCGCCTCGACGGTCCTGTGGTGGGGCGCCGGGGCCCTGGTCGCCGCGAGCATCACGATCGGCGGCGGGGTCTACGACTACGAGTACCAGTCCGTCACCGCGTCCGACTTCGGCACCCTCTACTACTACGACACCTCGTACCAGGGCTACTACGAGCTGCCGACCGACTCCTCGGGCTACCGGCTCTTCGAGCAGGACTACAGCGGCGGATACGAACCGGCGGAGACCGAGGTCAGCCACTACTACACCGCGCACGACAACGTCGAGATCCTGGCCGCCCCCCTGCTCGTCCTCGCCGCGCTGTGCCTGTTCCGCGCGCTGAGCCGCCGCCACCTGTCGTCCCTCGCCGCCGCCTGCGGCCTCACCCTGGGCGGCCTGGGAGTCGGCTGGCTGGCCTTCGGGGACGACGAGCAGGCCAGCGTGTTCGCGGTCGCCTGGGTCCTGCTGCTGATCGCCGCCGTCGTCCAGGAGATCCGGGCCCGCAGGAACCCGCCACCGCCCGCCCGGCGCCGACTGCGGTTCGTCACGGCCGACTAGCGCGGCCCGGCCGACGGGCCTACGCCGCCCACGGCGCGGTGCGGTAGGGGCGCACGGTGTGCGAGGGACCTCCGGCCCCGGCGCCGGGGACCAACGGCACCTGGAAGAACGGCGCGACTCGCGAGAGAGTGACGACAGGAGCGGCACCGATCCCCCGCGGTGTCGCTCCGTTCACGCCCCGCCCTCTCCCGCCTCCCCTCGCTACTCCTCTTCGGGTACGACCGCGACGGCGCAGGCGGCGTGGTGCAGGACCGCGTGGACGACGCGCCCGGACCGCAGCCCCAGGTGGCCCGGGTTCCGGCGGGCCCCGACCACCAGCAGGTCGGCGCCGTGCGAGGCGTCCAGCAGGACCCGCCGGGCCGCGCCCTCCACGGTGCGCCGCCGCAGGTCCACCTCCGGCGGCACCTCCTTCAGCGCCAGCTCCAGGACGTCGGCGGCGTACTGCTCGTGCAGCCGGGCGGGATCGCCGGCGAACAGCGGATGCTCGACGCTCTCGTGCGGCGGGCACCGCCAGGCCCGTACGGCGTCCAGGGCCGCCCGGCGCAGCCGCGCCTCCTGCACGGCGAAGCGCAGGGCGGCGGAGTCCGTGCCCGTCTCGCCCACGCCCACCACCACACGGCCGCCCTCCCCGGCGCTCACCCGGTTGTCGTGGCCGCCGCCGAGCACGATCACCGGGCAGTCGGCCTGGCCGGCGACGGTCAGACCGACCGACCCGAGCAGCATCTCCACCAGTCCGCTGCGGCCGCGGGTGCCGAGCACCAGGGCCGAGGCCGTGCGTCCGGCGCGGACGAGGGCGTACTCGGGTTCCTCGGACACCACCTCGGCGGAGACCACGACGTCGGGCCGGCGCAGCCGGGCCCGCCGCGCGGCCGCCCGCACGACGGACCGAGCGGACTCGGTGGCCCCCGCCGGCCCGTCCTCGTTCTCCTCCCCGTCCGGTTCCCAGAGGGAGGCGTGCACGAGGCGCAGCGGCGCACCGCGCAGGGCGGCCTCGTCCGCCGCCCAGTCGACGGCGCGCAGGCTCGGCTCGGAGCCGTCGACGCCGACGACGATCGGGGGGACCACTCGTCTCACCGCCCCGTGCCCAGGTCGAAGACGATCCGGGCCTTGACCTCACCGCGCAGCACCTCGTCGATGGAGTCGTTGACAGAGGCGAGCGGGCGGGCCTCGCGCACGACGTGGGTGCGGCCGGCCGCGTGCAGTTCGAAGACCTCGGCGAGGTCCTGGCGGGTGCCGACGATCGAGCCGATCACCGATGTGCCGTTGAGGACGGTGTCGAAGATCGGCACCTGGACCGTGCCGTGCGCCGGGAGGGCCACCATCACCAGCTTGCCGCCGCGCCGCAGACCGGAGTTGACGGCCGCGAAGGACGCGTCGTTGACGGCGAGCGCGATGGCCGCGTGGGCGCCGCCGTGCCGCTTGAGCACCTCACCGACATTCTCCTTGCGGGCGTCGATGACGAGATCCGCGCCGAGTTCGGCGGCGAGCGCGAGCTTCTCGTCGGTGATGTCGATCGCGGCGACCGTGGCACCGGCGATCTTCGCGTACTGCACGGCGAGATGGCCGAGGCCGCCGACGCCGGAGATCGCGACGAGCTGCGCGGGCCGGACGCCGGCGACCTTGAGGGCCTTGTACGTCGTCACGCCCGCGCAGGTCAGCGGGGCCGCGTCCAGGGCGCCGATGCCGTCCGGCACGGGCTGCGCGAAGTCGGCCCAGGCGAGCATCTTCTCGGCGTGGCCGCCGTCGCAGCCGTAGCCGGTGTTGATCTGCTGCTCGCACAGCGTCTCCCAGCCGGACAGGCAGTGCTCGCACCGCCCGCACGCCTTGCCGAGCCACGGCACGGCGACCCGCTGGCCGAGGGCGAGATGGGTGACGCCCTCGCCCAGCTTCTCGACCAGGCCGACCCCCTCGTGTCCGGGGACGAACGGCGGGTTCGGCCTGACGGGCCAGTCGCCGTGCGCGGCGTGGATGTCGGTGTGGCACAGGCCCGACGCCTCCACCCGGACCCGGACCTGACCCGGTCCGGGCTCGGGGTCGGGGCGCTCCTCGATGACGAGGGGCTCACCGAACGCTCGTACGACCGCTGCCTTCATGGGTCTGCTCTCCTCGGACAGGTCGGGTCAGGCGTGGGGGACGACGGCGACGGGGGCCGTGGAGTGGTGCAGCACCGCGTGGGTGACGTGCCCGATGTGGGCGCCCAGCGGGCTGCGGCGCACCTTCCGGCCCACCACGACCAGGGACGCTCCGCCGGCCGCGTCCACGACGTGGACCGAGGGGCTGCCGTAGCGGGACTCCTCCGTGACCTTCACGTCCGGGAACTTGGCCCGCCAGGGCCGCAGCACCTCCGCCAGCCCTTGCGCGTCGGCGGTGGCCAGGGCCTCGTGCAGCGCCGGGTTGGCGGGCGTGCCGTAGGCGTAGTACGGGGGCGGGTTCCAGGCGTGGACGACGGTCAGGGAGGTCGCGCGGCGCCGGGCGGCGTCGAACGCGAACTCGATCAGGGTGTCGTCGGGGTGCTGGGTGTCCAGGCCGAGGACGACGGGCCGGAACGGGGTCGCGGCGGAGGGGATGCCGGCCGGGTCGGGCTCGTGCTCGTCGGCGGCCGTCTCCAGCGCCCGGACCAGGACGACCGGGCGGTCGGAGTGGGCGACCACGGACAGGCTCACCGAGCCGACCATGAATCCGCCGATCCCGCCCAGGCCGCGGGAGCCCAGGACGAGCAGTTCGGCGTCCTTCGCCACCTTGGCCAGAGCGTCACCCGGGTAGCCGGTGAGCTGTTCGCTGATCACCTGGACGCCGGGGTGGCGCAGCGCGATGCCCTGGGCGGCCTCGCGCGGGATGCGCTCGGTCCAGTGCTGCTGGGTCTCCGCACCGAGCAGGGGCGCCTGGGCCATCGGCTCCGGCACGGGCTCCCAGACATGGACGATCTTCAACGGCAGGTCGCGCAGCTCGGCTTCGCGGGCTGCCCATTCCGCGGCGGCCCGGCTCTCCAGCGAGCCGTCGAGACCAACGGTAATGGTGCGGGTCATGCTCTCCACCTCCAGCAGGGGATCTGCTTCCAGCGTGGCCCGCGGCAGCGAGGGCGGCGAGGGGCCACAGGTCCCGGAACAGGGCCGGTCGGCCCTTCCGCGGGTGCGGCCGGCGACGTGCCGTACGGCGCGAGGCGTGGACCAGGTGGCCCATGGCCCGTCGGAGGGAATCGGTCCACCCTGGCCCTGGAAGCTGGTTCGCCCACCTCGCCGTCCCGCCACCTCGCCGCCGGAGGTCCGCCATGAACACCACCCTCACCCCCAGCCCCAGCATGCTGCGCGCGCTGTCGGCCGAGCACCGCCGGCGGCTCCTCGGCATCGCCCGGGAGGTGTCCTTCCCGCAGGGAACCCGCCTCTTCGAGGAAGGCGGCCTCGCCGACCGGTTCTGGATCATCCGGACCGGCCGGATCGAACTCGACATGCGGGTACCCGGCCGCCGGGCCGCCGTCATCGAGAGCCTCGGGCACAACGAGCTCGTCGGCTGGTCCTGGCTGTTCACCCCGCACGTCTGGCATCTGGGCGCCGAGGCGACCACACCGGTGCGGGCCTACGAGTTCGACGCGGCCACCGTCCGCTCGATGTGCCAGGAGGACCCGGCCCTCGGCAACGACATCGCCCACTGGGCCGGCCAGGTCCTCGCCCACCGGCTCCGCTCGTCCCGGACCCGGCTGCTCGACCTCTACGCCCCGTACGGCGCCGGTGCCACCGTCTGACCCGGCGGTCCCGCGCGAGTAGGGCCGGTCGGCCCTGGTGCCTCCGGCCCTCGCGCGTGAGGATCGGCAGCAGGGGCGGACCGCACCCTGTACGTCACCGGGGAACCAGAGGTCACCATGCCGCAGCCACGCGTCTTCACCGAGCAGAACCCGATCCGTGTGTTCCTGCTGGACGACCACGAGGTGGTACGCCGCGGCCTGACCGACCTGCTGGACGCCGAACCCGACATCTCCGTGGTCGGCGACGCCGGTACGGTCGACCACGCGCTCGCCCGCGGGCCCGCGCTCCGTCCCGACGTCGCCGTCCTCGACGTACGGCTGCCGGACGGCGACGGCATCTCGGTCTGCCGCGAACTGCGCGACCGGATGCCGGAACTGGCCTGTCTGATGCTGACCTCGTTCGACGACGAGGAGGCGCTGCTCGACGCGATCATGGCCGGTGCGTCCGGCTATGTCCTCAAGCAGATCAGGGGGTCGGACCTGGTCTCGGCGGTGCGCACGGTCGCCTCGGGCCAGTCGATGCTGGACCCCGCGACCACGGCCCGGCTGATGAGTTCGCTGCGCGCCGACCCCGTGCACAGCCCCGAGGTGCCGTCCGAGCTGTCGAGCCTGTCGCCGCGCGAGCGGGACATCCTGGCACTGATCGGCGACGGCCTGACCAACCGCGAGATCGGCGCCAAGCTGTACCTCTCCGAGAAGACGGTGAAGAACCACATCTCCCGCCTGCTGGCCAAGCTCGGCGTCCAGCGCCGAGTCCAGGCCGCGGTCCTGGCCTCCCACCTGGACCAGCCGGACACGGGTGACCACCGGGCGAGGTGACGTCCCGGCCCGGATGCCGTCGCCGCCCGGGCCACCGCCGTCGAGGAGCCGACCTTCCCGGGCGCCGAGGCGATCCACGCCGCGCGAGCCCCGCCCGCAGGGTGCTGACGGCGACCCGCCGGTCCGGGCGCCGCAACCTGGCGCCGCCACTGCCGCAGGAGCCCGCCGACAACCCGCGGCTGCACCGCCCGGACCGGGACGGCATCGCGGCGGACCGGTCAGCCGCGCCGATGCACCGGACGCGGGCCGACCAGGTCCCGAGCGGCCCCGACCGTCACGGGCGGCGCGCCACGCGCGCGTACCCCACCGCGACGGCGACCGTCACCCCTGCGGGAGCCGCCGCCGTCAGCGGGGACCAGCCCTCGCGGGCCGACACGACGGCCGTGGCCAGCGCGGTGATCAGGCCGGCGGCCAGCAGCACGAGGACGACGGTCCGGGCCCGCGCCGAGGGGAGCGGACCGGTGCCCAGTTCCGCCCAGTCCCGCGCCGCCTCCCGCACCTCGCGCCGGCGCTGGACGCCCGCGCGCCCGAGGAGGCAGACCGTGACCACCGCCCCGGTGGCGGCCACGCCGCCCGGTACCCACCACGCCTCCGCCGCGAGGAGCAGCAGGGCGACGAGCCCTGTCGTGCTCCAGCCGCTCAGGCAGGCGGCAGCGGCGGTGCGCCGGGAGTCCGGACGGTCGGCGCCGGCGCGCAGGTCGGAGAGCGCGGGCAGATACCAGACGGAGCCGGAGAGGGTCAGCATCGCGGCGCCCAGGGCAGCGACGGGCTGGATCATGGCCTAGTGCTCCGCTTCCAGGGCCGCGACCTGCGGGTGGTGCAGGTCGAACGCCGGGGACTCCGAGCGGATTCTCGGCAGGGACGTGAAGTTGTGGCGGGGCGGTGGGCAGGAGGTGGCCCACTCCAGGGAACGGCCGTAGCCCCAGGGGTCGTCGACCTCGACCTTCTCGCCGTAGCGGGCGGTCTTCCAGACGTTGTAGAGGAAGGGCAGGAGGGACAGGCCGAGCAGGAACGAGCCTATGGAGGACAGGGTGTTGAGGGCGGTGAAGCCGTCGGCCGCCAGGTAGTCGGCGTACCGGCGGGGCATGCCCTCCGCGCCGAGCCAGTGCTGCACGAGGAAGGTGAGGTGGAAGCCGACCGTGAGCGTCCAGAAGGTGATCCTGCCGAGGCGTTCGTCGAGCATCCTGCCGGTGAACTTGGGCCACCAGAAGTGGAATCCGGCGAACATCGCGTACACGACCGTACCGAAGACCGTGTAGTGGAAGTGCGCCACGACGAAGTACGAGTCGGACAGATGGAAGTCCATCGGCGGTGACGCCAGGATGACGCCGGTCAGGCCGCCGAAGACGAACGTGATGAGGAAGCCGGTGGTCCACAGCATCGGTGTCTCGAAGGACAGCGACCCCTTCCACATCGTGCCGATCCAGTTGAAGAACTTCACCCCGGTCGGGACGGCGATGAGGAACGTCATGAAGGAGAAGAACGGCAGGAGCACACCACCGGTGACGTACATGTGGTGCGCCCACACCGTCACCGACAGACCCGCGATGGCGATCGTCGCGGCGACCAGGCCGAAGTAGCCGAACATCGGCTTGCGGGCGAAGACCGGGATGACCTCGGAGACGATCCCGAAGAACGGCAGGGCCAGGATGTAGACCTCGGGATGCCCGAAGAACCAGAAGAGGTGCTGCCACAGCAGCGCCCCGCCGTTGGCCGCGTCGAAGATGTGGCTGCCGAACTTCCGGTCGCACTCCAGCGCGAACAGCGCCGCCGCCAGGACGGGGAAGACGAGCAGGATCAGTACGGCGGTCAGCAGCACGTTCCAGGTGAAGATCGGCATCCGGAACATGGTCAGACCGGGCGCGCGCATACAGATGATCGTGGTGATGAAGTTGACCGCGCCGGCGATCGAGCCGAAGCCCGACAGCGCGACACCCATGATCCACAGGTCGGCACCGAGGCCGGGCGAGTGCACGGAGTCCGACAGCGGCGCGTACAGGAACCAGCCGAAGTCGGCGGCCCCGCCCGGGGTGAGGAAGCCGAACGCCGCGATCAGCGAGCCGAACAGGAACAGCCAGAAGGCGAGCATGTTCAGCCGGGGGAAGGCCACGTCCGGGGCGCCGATCTGCAACGGCATGATCCAGTTGGCGAATCCGGTGAACAGCGGCATCGCGAACATCAGCAGCATGATCGAGCCGTGCATCGTGAACGCCTGGTTGAACTGCTCGTTGGACATGATCTGGAGTCCGGGCCGGGCGAGTTCGGCGCGCATCAGCAGCGCGAGGACGCCGCCGACGACGAAGAACGCGAACGCGCTGACCAGATACAGCGTGCCGATCTTCTTGTGGTCGGTGGTCGTCAGCCACTCCACCCACGAGGGGCGGCCGGACGGCGGCGCCTCGCGGGTGGCGGGGACGGTGGCGGCGCTGGGCCGCCCGGTCCCCCTGGGTTCTGTCCGTGCCTCTTCCACGGGCCGTGCCTCTTCCACGGGTTCCTGTCCTCCCCTTCGTGTCCGTCCGTGCCGGTGACGGGGACGGGAAGTGCCGTGGACGCGGGACCACGGACCGGATCCTCCCGGCCGCCGGTCCATGATCGCGGCAGGGGCGGGAGGCCCCGATAGGGTCGAACGGCCCTGGTCGGCCCGGGCCCACGGGCCGATCGGCCCCACTTCAGCGGCGGCAGGCGCGCGCCTCGCCGCCCCGCGACGGCAGGGCGCGCGGGCCCGTGCGGGCGGCGCCCGCCGGCCAGAGCACCTCGACGGGGACCCCGCGGGCGCGGGCGAAGGCGATCAGGTGCGCGGTGGCGTCCCGGCCGTCGGAGGGCGATCCGTCCCAGACGGCCACCAGCCGGCGGGCGCCCGCGACGATCTCCTCGTCCGCCCCGACACACGCGTCGCGGTCGGCGGGGTCGTACGTCAGCAGCCGCACCCACCGGGCGAGCAGCAGGAGTTCACCGATCGGCACCCGGTCGCGTTCCGGCAGCAGGGCCGGGACCATGCCCGAGGTCGGGATCACCACGACCAGGCCCCGTCCGGCCCGGTGCACGGCGCGTCCGAACGCCACCGCGACCCCGCCCCCGGCGCGCACCACACCCGGCTCGTCCCCGGTGTCCCGCTCCAGCACGGCCGTCAGCTCGGTCTCCAGCAGCCCCAGGGTCTCCGTGGTCACATCGGCGTGGCCCACCACCGCGATCATCCGGCTTTCCTTCCCGTCGTCCGGCGTCCTTCGCTCGGTCCGCGCCCAGTGAAGTCAGCCCCGGCCGCGCCCGGCTAGAGCCGAACGGCCCAGGCCGCACCGCGACCGAGACCGCATGTATCACTGATAACAGATTCCTGTTGTCATCGAAAACCGAGCCTGTTATCGTCGATTACATGGATACGAGATCAGCGCTCATCGAGGCGGCCGCGGACCTGCTGGCGCACTCCCCCGGCGGCGATGTGTCCACGCGCGCGGTCTGCGAGGCGGCGGGGGTCCAGCAGCCCGTCCTGTACCGGCTGTTCGGCGACAAGGACGGACTGCTGACGGCCACGGTCGACCACGTCTGGGACCAGTACCTGGCGAGCAAGCGGGCGGCCGAGAAGTCCGCCGATCCACTGCGGGACCTGCGCGCCGGATGGGACAGCCACACGGCCTTCGCGCTGGCCCACCCGAACGCCTACAAGCTGATGTTCTCCTCGGCCCTGCGCTCCCAGCCCCAGGCCGCGGAGGAGGCCATGCGTCTGCTGCGCGAGGTCCTGGAGCGGCTCGCGGCACAGGGCCGACTGCGCCTCCCGCCGGACGAGGCCGCGCGCATGGTCATGACGGCGAACACCGGGGTCGCGCTCGCGCTGATCACCCGCCCGGCGCTGTACCCGGACAGACACCTGTCCGAGCTGGTCCGTGACGCGATCCACCGGGACATCCTGCTGGACCCGCGGACGGACACCACCGAGCACGACATACGGCGGGCGGCCGCCACCACACTGCTGTCCGCACTCGGCGACCTCACCCCGCAGCCGTTCACGCAGGCCGAATCGGCGCTGCTGGGGCAGTGGTTGCTCCATATCGCGGGCAAGGGCCGCGGGGACGGCTGACGGTCACGGCACCGGATCCCACCCCGAACAGAACCACCGGAACTCATACCGAAGGGCAGAACCATGACCACCGACACCCCACGCGTCGCACTCGTCACCGGCGGCTCCGGCGGTATCGGCCGCGCGGTCGCGGAGCGCCTCGCGGCGGACGGCATCGCCGTCGGCGTGCACTACTCCGGCAACAAGACCAGGGCGGACGAGACGGTCGCCGCCATCGTCGCGGCCGGCGGCCGGGCCGTCGCGGTGGGCGGTGACGTCGCCGACGAGCACGCCATGTCCGCCGCCTTCGACGCCGTGGAGCGGGAGTTCGGCGGACTCGACGTCGTCGTCAACACGGCCGGCATCATGCTGCTGTCGCCCATCGCGACCCTCGACCTCGACGATCTCGACCGGATGCACCGCACCAACATCCGCGGCACGTTCGTCGTCTCCCAGCAGGCGGCCCGGCGGGTGCGCGGCGGCGGCGCGATCATCAACTTCTCCACGTCCGTCACCCGCCTCCAGTTCCCCACCTACGGCGCCTACGCCGCCAGCAAGGGCGCGGTCGAGGCCATGACGCTCGTCCTGGCGCGGGAACTGCGCGGCAAGGACATCACCGTCAACGCCGTGGCCCCCGGCCCGACCGCCACACCACTGTTCCTGGAGGGCAAGGACGAGGCCACCGTCGAGAACCTCTCCAAGGCGGCCCCGCTCGAACGGCTGGGCACACCGGACGACATCGCCGAGGCGGTCGCGTTCCTCGCGGGCCCGGCCCGCTGGGTCAACGGCCAGGTCCTGTACGCCAACGGCGGTCTGGCCTGACACCGCCGCCGGTGCCGCCGCCCCTCGACGGCCGGCGCCGGCCGGTACGTGGTGCGTACCGGCCGGCGCGGGTGGTGCGGCGGCGGCTCAGGAGCGGCCGCGGGTGCCGAAGGTGCGCTCGAACTGGCGGAACGCGGCCTCCTGGCGCCACTGCGCGGCGGCCTTGGGGCTCGACGCGATCGCCTGACGGCACAGCCGGCCCGGCGTGGCCCGGCCGGGCTGCTCGCCGCGGCACGCGGCGCCGAGGGAGTAGCCGTCACGCGTCGGGTTGCCCCGCCACAGGCTCCGGCCGGGCAGGAAGGCGTACTCCAGGGAGGCCCGGGCGAGGTTCTTCAGCTCGCGGTAGGACAGGCCGTAGGTCCGGGCCGCGTACTGGTACTCGTGCGTGATGTCGATCCGGCTGACGCCGGGGTCGTCGGTGGCGAGGACGACCGGAACGCCGTACGAGCGGTAGGTGTTGAAGGGGTGTTCGGCGCCCTTGACGCCGAGGATCTGGGCGTTGCTGGTGAAGGGCACCTCGACGGCGATCTCACGGGCGGCCATCGTGCGGGCGGTGCGCTGCCAGTCGTCCTCGTGGACCAGGTCGACGCCATGGCCGATGCGCTCGGCACCGGCGACGTTCACGGCCTCGGCGATGTGGAACCTGAGGTCCTCCGGCTTGACCAGCCCGGTCCACAACTCACCCGCGTGCAGGGTGACATGGGCCTTGGGGTAGACAGTGCGCAGGTACTTGAGCATGCGCATCTGGAGGCTGTAGTTGCGCAGCGAGCTGTCCCAGTCCTCGGGCTGGACGAGGTTGACGGCGACGAAGCGGGGGTCGCGTTCGGCGAGCCGCATGCCGAGCGCCATCTGGGTGAAGACCCGCTCCGGTGTGCCGCCGCGCGAGACCTGGGAGATCCAGCGCACGGGCAGCCGGCAGCCCGGCCGGGCCCGGTCGGTGCCGCAGCGGGCGGCGGCGCGGAACTCGGCGTCGGAGTCGTCGCTCTCCTTGCGTGCCTCGGCCACCACCAGGTCCAGCTTGCCCTCGGCGACGAGCTTGCGGTGCAGCCTGGCGAAGTCGTCGTCCCAGCCGACCTCGTCGGCGAGCTTGCGCGCGCTGTCGGAGGCGGGGCTGACCATCGTCTCCAGATAGAACTGGTTGTTGCGTACGACCTCGTCGGCGACCTCGGCGAGCAGCTTGCCGCGGTGCCGCCACGTCACCTCGCCGAACTTGCCGAACGTGTCGAAGAAGTGGTCGTGTCCGTTGCCGTCCGGCGGGAAGTCCTGCATGGACCACGCCCGGATGACGGCGTCGCGGAAAGCGCGGTCGGTCAGGGCGTCGGAGGCCGGGCGGGTGCCGGGGCCGCAGGGCGGCACGACGGCGGTCAGGGTGGTGGTGTCGATGCACAGACCGTCTTCGGCGGCCAACTGGATCAGGTACTCGGTCGACACCGCGCCCGAGAGATGGTTGTGCAGATCGGCGCCCTTGGGCAGCCTCTGGAAGAAGCGCCGCAGCGCCGCCGGGTCGTTCTTCACGGCGGCCAGATAGGCGTTCGTACCGGCCTCGGCCGCGGTCGCCGGGCGGGGCGGCGGGGCGGTGGCCTGGGCCGGCTGGGCGGACAGCAGGGTGAGGGCGCCCAGTCCCACGGTGAGCAGGGTGCGCGGCCGACGGAAGCGTCGGATGCTCTGATAGGTCACCGCCTCATGATCGGCATATGCCGCCGGACCGTCGGGGCAGCGCACCGCGCACGGCGGATGACCACCCGAGAGAGTGACGGGCGGCCTTCGGCGGCGCCCGTGCCCCGGTTAGCCTGGGCGGGTGATCAGCGTGCAATGGGACGGCCTCACGGACCGCGGGACCTTCGGCGACCACTACCTGGAGGAACGGGACCGCTTCGCCGACCGGGCCCGGGACGCCGACTGGAACGGCGTGTTCGAGGAGCTGGGCGAGCACCCGGAGTGGGTGAACGTGCCCCGGCCCGGCAATCGCAGCGGCTTCACCGCACTGCACCAGGCGGCCTGGCACGGCGCGGAGTTCGCCGTCGTCTCCCGGCTGATCGCCCACGGCGGCTGGCGCACCCAGCGCACCCGGGACGGACGGCGCGCCGTGGACATCGCCCGGGAGCGGGGCCACACCCATCTGCTGGACCTGCTGGAACCGGTCGCCGTACGGCGGCTTCCGGCCCCCGAGGCCGCGCTCGAACGGCACTTCCACGCACTGCTGCGGGACCGGACCGGCCGCTGCTTCGACCAGGTCGAGCACCTGCTGCCGCCGCTGTCCCCGCTGACGGAGGGACCCGCCGTGCGGATCGTCTTCACGGTCGTCGGCATGATGGGCGGCTTCACCTACCGCCTCGGCGAGGACCATCTGCATGTGCACGGCCATTCCCGGATGGACGCCGACGCGGGCCAGTTCTACCGGGTGACCCCCGAGGGCTGGTCCGCACTCTGACGGGGAGCGCGGCCGAGGAGGGCCATCGCCTCGGCGAGCCGCTCGCGCGCCCAGTCGTAGGGTCCGGGGTCGGTGTGGCCTCGGTAGACGGTCTCGATCACCATGACGAGCGCCAGGTGCAGACAGTACAGCCGGCGGCGCACGGTCTCGCCCGCGGTCAGCGGAGGGTGTCCGTAGCCGCGCATGAACGGGGCGGGGTCGCCGAAGGCGGCCAACTGCGTTCCCGCGAAACCGACTTCGATGAGCGGGTCGCCGTAGAAGGCGCGTTCGTGGTCAATGACGGAGGCGATCCTGCCGTCGCGGACCAGGACGTTGCCGTCCCACAGGTCCCACTCCACGAGCCGCGGCTCGCGCACCTCGTCCAGGCTCGCGGCGTGCTCGGCCACCGCCTCGCGCACGGTGTCGTAGTCCCACCCGAGGTCGACGTGGCGCCGCTCGCCGTCCGCCAGCACCTCCTCGACCATGCCCGTGAACACCCGGCGCCAGGAGCTGTCCCCCGGCCCGGCCAGTGGCCCGAAGGCCGTACCGCGGACGCAGTTGATCTCCCGGTTCGCCGCGCCGACCCGCTCCTTGAAGGCGGCCAGGTCCGCGGCGGGCAGCCCGGGGCCCGCGACGGAGAGGTTGTCGCCGTCCACGAACGGCATGCAGAACCAGTCCGCGTCGCACAGGTCGTGGCCGCGGTCGGCGAAGTCGACCCGGGGGACGGGCACGGCGGTGTGCTTGCGGATCAGGTCCAGCGCCGCCAACTCGGTGGCCATGGCGCCGCGTTCGTAGGTCATCACCTCGACTCCGGGCGGTGGCGCGATCTTCAGGACGGCCTCGTAGCCGTCGCGCAGCCGGACCCGGTAGGCGACGTTGAACCAGCCGTGCCCCAACTCGCCGATCCAGCCCTCTCCTTCGGGCGTGCGGTCCGGACCGTAGGCGCGTTCGACCATGGCCCGCAGGACCTGCGGTGACTGCCGGTTCTTCGTGATGCTCTCCACGCCCGCTCCCCGTCTCGACTCGGCTCGGTTCGGTTCGGCCCGGTCCATGGTCCCCCACGCCGATCACGCCCACCGGATCCACCGGCACTTGGTATGGAAAGTCCCTCTATCGGACAGAGATGCCCCTACGCTGACGGCAGCGTCGGCGGTACCGGGGGGAGCGCAGATGGAGCGTGGTGGGCCGGGGGCCGCGGGAGTCGCGGTGGGGATCGATCTGGGGACGGTGTCGGCCACCGTCGCGGTGTTCCGCGAGGGCCGTTGCGAGACCCTGCCCAACGCGGAGGGGTCCCTGACCACCCCGTGTGTCGTGTCGTTCGCGGAGGACGGCCGGATCCTGGTCGGGGAGGCCGCCCGGCGCCGTTCGCTGAGCCATCCACAGCGCACGGTCCTCTCGGCCAAGCGACATCTGGGCAGCGGACGGACCGTCACCGTGGACGGCGAGGTGCACACCGCCGAGGAGATCTGCGGGCACATCCTCGCCAAGGTCAAGCGGGACGCCGAGGCCCGGTTGGGGGCTCCGGTCACGGCCGCCGTCCTCACCGTGCCCGCGCATTTCTCGGAGCTGGGCCGGCGTGCCACCCGGCAGGCGGCGCGGCGGGCCGGTCTGGAGGTGCTGCGGATCGTCAACGAGCCGACCGCCGCGGCCTTCGCCTACGACCACTCGCGGTTGTGGGACCGCGAGTGGGACGACACGACTCTTCTGGTCGTCCACTTCGGCGGCGGCACGTTCGACGTGTCGCTGATCGCGGTCGGGGACGGTGTCGTCGACGTCCTGGCCACCTGCGGTGACAACGCGCTCGGCGGCGACGACTGGGACGCCGCGCTGGCCGCCCATCTCGCCGCCGGGCGCGGCAACTCCCCCGCCGCGCTGACCCGGTTGACCGAGGCCGCCGAACGCGCCAAGACCGACCTCTCCTCGCGGTCCGAGACCGAGATCGACCTGCCGTACCTCTATCCGGCGACGGCGACCGAGGGCCCGCTCCATCTCAGGGAGACCCTCACCCGTGCCGCGTTCCAGGCCGTCACCGCCGACCTGCTGGCCCGCTGCGAGGGCCCCCTGCGCAAGGTGTTCGCCGACGCGGGGATCCCCACCGAGGTCACGCGCGTGGTGCTGGTGGGCGGGTCCGCGCGGATGCCGGCCGTACGTGACCTGGTCACCCGGGTGGTCGGCCCGCGCGCCAGACTGCACCATCTGCCGGGCGAGTTGGTCGCGCACGGCGCCGCGCTCCAGGCGGCCGTCCTGCGGGGCCTGTACCGGACGACCCTGCTGTCCGACGTGACGCCGCTGTCCCTGGGCATCGGCACCAAGGGCGGCACCGTCCGCCGCCTCATCGAGCGCAACACCGACATCCCGACCCGGCGCACCGAACGCTTCGAGACCGTCGACCCGGACACGGAGAGCCTGCGCATCCCCGTCTGCCAGGGCGAGAGCGAGCTGCTGGCCGACAACGTCCTCCTGGGCCACGTCACGATCACCCACCTCGGCCGCGCGGCCTTCGGCAAGCCGATCGACGTCACGTTCGACCTCGACGCCAGCGCCGAACTCGTCATCCGCGTCCGCCACCCGGTGACCGGGAGGGAACACCGCTTCTCCTTCTAGCGGTTACGGACGGAACGTGTGGATCACCTGGATCTCACCGACGATATGGGCGTTGAAGTCGTCCAACTCCTCGGCAGGTACCCAGAGTTCGAGGATGGTCCGGCCGCCGGCCTGCTGGACGGGGTACCGGCTCAGGAATTCCGAGTCGACCTCGAAGCGGGTGACGAAACCGGCGCCGTCGTGCTTCACGTTCCAGTCCCGGGCGATCTTGATCGCGTAGTCCTCGTCGAGGACCGGGTAGAAGATCGGCTGCTCGGGAAGCCGGGGCGGCCAGGCGCGCCATTTCAGCTCGCGGACCAGATCCAGTTCCTTGGGGCCGGTGGGGCGCCACAGGGTCGTCGTCGGTCGCCGGCTGGTCATGTGCGTCGCTCTCTGTGGACTGCGGACACCGCCGATTCGGGCGTCCGGGGACCCGGACCCTATCGGCGTGGCGCGCTAGGTGGCCACCGGATATCCCCGTCCGGCGGCGGTTGGCGGTCTCAGACCCGCTGGGGAACGACCGCGACCGGGCAGTCGGCGTGGTGCAGCAGGGTATGGGCGACCGTGCCGAGTTGCAGGCCGAAGTGGCCGTGTCGGCGGACGGCGCCGACGACGATCAGGTCGGCCTCGGCCGCCGCGTCGAGCAGCACCCGGCGGGCCGGGCCGTCGGCAGTGCGGCGGTGGACGGTGAGGGAGGGGTGCTCCCGTACGACGTCGCTCAGCGCGTCCTCCAGTTCGGTGGCGGCCCGCTCGTCGTGCGCCTGCACGGCGTCGTCCGCGACCAGGAGATGGTCCCGGTGCTCGTGGGCCGGCCGCCGCCAGGCCCGTACGGCGGTCAGCGCGCAACCGCGGGCCTGGGCCTCGCGGGCGGCGAACCGGACGGCGCCCGTGCGCTCGGCCGTGTCGCCGACGCCGACCACGATCCGGCCGTAGGTACCCCGCACGGCGGGTTCGGCGCCGCGGACGACCACGACCGGGCACACCGCGCGGGCCGCGACCGCGAGGCTGACCGAGCCCAGCAGCAGCGCGGCCAGTTCACCCCGCCCGCGGTCCCCCACGACCAGGGCGAACGACTCGGGCGCCGCCCGCAGCAGCGCGGACACGGCGTCGTCGGGCAGCACCTCCTCGGACACCTTGACCTCGGGGTTGCGGAGTTCGGCGCGCCGCGCGCAGGCGGCGACCACGTTCCGCGCCGACGCGTCCTCGGCGGGCAGACCGGTGGTGAAGGACGGCAGGGCGCGCTCGTAGCGCTCCCACCGGGAGGCGTGGACCAGCCGCAGCGGCAGGCCGTGCCGTGCCGCCTCGTCCACCGCCCAGTCGACCGCCCGCAGGCTGGATGCGGATCCGTCGACGCCCACGACCAGCGGGAGTTCCATCGTCGCCACCGCCTTATCGTCCGTGTGAATACCGTCGCACCGCCCGCGGATCGCCGCGACACCGGCCGGACACGCGCTAGTGCGGGTTCGCCGCGGTGATCCGGCGGCCGGTGAGGGTCGCGGCCCGGATCGACACCCACAGGTCGCGTTCGCCGCCCGGCCAGGGCATGGTGTGGGACCGCTCGACCAGCCCGTGCACCGCCCGGGGGTCGGTGACGACGCTCGCGGGGCCGACGGCGAGGACGCTCCAGCCCTGGCTGAGGGCGTCGTCCACATGGTCGACCTCGAAGGCGACCTCGGTCCCGACGGCGGCCGCGGGCAGCGAGCCCGGCCGGGTCCTGAAGGCGATCGTGTCGTCGTAGAACTCGTAGTTGACCGGGACGACCGCCGGGCGGCCGTCGGGCGCGGACACCGCGACGCGCCCGATGCCGTGGGTGGACAGCAGGGCGCGGCACTCGTCCGGGCCGAGGTCGTGGAGCTGTGGCCGCAGCAGTGCCACGCCCTGGCCCGGTGGCAGGTCGAAGCCGCCTCCGCGCAGGGCGGCGGCGGTGGTCCCCAGGGCGTCGGCGAGTCGGATGAGGGCCGTCACGCTCGGGTCGGCGGGCTGTTCCTCCAGGTAGGCGAGGTAGCCGGGCGACATCCCGGCGCGGCGGGCCGTCTCCTCCCGGCCGAGTCCGCGGGCGCGGCGTTCGGCGGCCACGCGGCGGCCGAGGTCGCCGGGGTTGGCCGCGCCGGCCGACGGGACGGCCGGGGGGACGGTCCGGGCCGCGCCGGCGTCCGGTGCGCCGGGCCCGCCGTGTTCCAGGTGGTGGACGTGCGCGTCGGGTCCGGGGTAGACGAGCGTGACCTCGTCCGTGTCCGACCAGCGCACCTCGTACGGTGGCGTCCCGTCCGGGTGACGGAGTCCCACGATCTCGCCGTCGCGCCGGGGCGCACCGGACCTGGTCCGTTCCACGACGAGCTGGTCGCCGAGGTGTGCTCGCATGATGGCCGCCCTCTCCTCATGTCGGGGGTGCACGGGGTCACATGGGCCAGGCGGCGGTCTCGCGGGCCCGCGGCCGCTGTGCGCCCTGGTCCTCGATGTCCTGCTCGGCGATGCGCAGCAGTTGCCGGGACAGGTCGTTCATGGCCCGTCCTGCCGCCAGTTCGTCACCGATCTCCGGGACGTCGGTGTCCGCCGGATGGCAGTGCGCGGCGCCGTGGCCGGTGAGTTCGGTGGTGCCGGTGTCCAGCACCAGCCGTGCCTTCGTCGTTCCGTCGTCCTCCTCGAAGAGGTGCAGACGGACCTTCCATTCCGCCGTGTGCGGCATGGCTCTCCTCCTCATGTCGGGCCGGTGTGCTGCCGTTCGCTGTTCGATGTCGCGCCGGACGCGGGCGGTGAGCGCGTCCAGCCGCTCGGAGGTCGTGGCGCGGGGCGCGACGGGTTCCCGGATGCGGCGGGCGGCCGCGGGCAGGGCGTCCAGGTCCGCGGCGCAGCGTGCCCGGGACTCGGCGAGTGCGGCCGGCCGGCCGGTGCGGCGGCCGTGCTCCATCACCGTCTCCAGCAGCGGGACACCGTCCGTCGGCGGCCGTTCGCCGGCGAGCGCGATCACGTCCGCGTGGCCGGGGCGGCGGAACACCTGTTTGGGGCCGGGTGCCGTGACCTTCGCCGACGACAGTTTCATCACCGGGCGGCCGTCGTACTCGACCATCTTGTACGCGGAGTCCAGGTAGGGGGCGTCGGCGGACACCCCGACCCGGGTGCCGACGGCGTAGGTGTCGATCGGTGCCCCGGAGCGCACCAGGTCGTCCAGGCCGTACTCGTCGAGACCGCCGCTGGCGACGATCCGCACGTCCGGCAGTCCCGCCTCGTCCAGGAGCGCGCGGGTCCGTACGGCGAGGTCGCCGAGGTCGCCGCTGTCCAGCCGTACGGCGCAGCCGGGCCCGCGGTCCAGGTCGCGCAGGACCCGCGCCGCGACGCGGACGCCCTCCTCGGTGTCGTAGGTGTCCACGAGCAGGGTCACGGGGCCGGGGTGGGTGCGGGCGAAGGCGCGGAACGCGTCCTCCTCGGAGCCGAACGCCTCCACGTAGGAGTGGGCCATGGTGCCGACGGCGGGGAGGTCGAGGGCGGTGGCGGCGGCCACGTTGCTGGTCCCGGCGAAGCCGGCCAGCGCGCCGAGCCGGGCGGCCTGGAACCCGGCCTGCGGGCCGTGGGTGCGCCGCAGCGAGAAGTCCACCACCGGACGCCCGGCCGCGGCGAGCACACAGCGCACGGCCTTCGAGGCGACCGCCGTCTGATGGCTGAGCAGATTGAGCACGTACGACTCCACGAGCTGGGCCTGCGGAAGGGGTGCCGTCACCTCCAGCAGGGGTTCGCCCGCGAGCACGGTCCGCCCTTCCGGCACCGCCCGCACCCGGCCGGTGAACTCCAGGCCGAGCAGCGGCTCCAGGTCCCGGCGGGGCCGGTGCAGCGCGGCGGCGAAGGCGTCGACGTCCTCGGGGCCGACCCGGAAGCCGGACAGCAGGTCGAGGGCGGACTCCAGTCCGGCGGCGACGAGGAAGCCGCGCCCGGGAGGCAGCTCGCGGACGAAGAGGCTGAACGTCGCGGGCGCGGTCATGCCCTCCCGGAGGTAGGACATCGCCATCGTCACCTCGTACAGATCGGTGGTCGTGGCGTCCGACATGGTGCTGCCTCCTCGTCCTGTGTGCGCGGCGTGGCGGTCAAGGCCGCCACCGGCGCTTCGGCGGCCGTCGGCGGCTCCTCAGCGGCTCGTGGGCGGCTCGTCGGCGGCTCCTCAGCGGCGGAAGCGCGCGGACCACAGCGGTTCCGCCCGCTCCCACTCGGCCTCCCAGCGCGCGTAGCGTCCGCGGTCGAGCAGCAGACGCGTGCCCGCCCAGACGCCGTAGGCCCCGAGGCCCACGCCGAGCGCGGCCGCGCCGCCCGTCACCCAGCCGGTGGTCCGCGCGTTGAGGGCGGTGGCCGGCGGGCTGGTCACGGTGCCGTCGCGGTCCACCCACACGCGGACGGCGGACCCCTTGGCGCTTCCCGGCTTCACCAGGGCCGATCCGGTGCGCACGGCGCCGTCGGCGTCGGTCCAGCGGACCTTCGCCGCCCGTTTCGCCACGGTGGTGTCGCGTACGACGTCCTCGGCCAGCCGGGCCGTGACCTGGTGCCGTTCGGCCGCCTGCGCGCGGACGGCGCGCATCGCCGACTCGTACGCGGCGGTGCCCGCGCTGTACGCGGCCAGGGGCAACCCGACGGCGAGGAGCGCCATCAGGAGGAGACGGAACCACCACTCGAAGCGGTCGGAGGGCCGCCGGAGCGGGTTGCCGCGCGCCGGCGTACGGGCGTCGTGCGGCAGGGGCGGGCCGGACGGGTACGGCGACTCGTGTGCGTTCATGGGTCGGCCTCCAGCGGTTCGCTGGTCGCGTTCCCCCGATCCTGGCTCCCCCCGCTCGCTCTATCAGCTTCGGGCACCGGCGCACTCCGGTCAAAGGGCCGAAGGTCCCTACCGGGTCCCGCCCGCTCCCGCGCGGTGCGGGACCCGGTACGGAACCCCTGCGGGACCCGGTACGGAACCCCTGCGGGACCCGGTACGGAACCACTGCGGGACCCGGTACGGAACCACTGCGGAGCCGGGTGCGGAACCCCCGCGGGACCCGGTGATGGACCCGGTGCGGGCGGCCGGTCCACATGCGCGCCGGAGGGGATTGGGGTACTTCTCGAAGAGGAGAACCCGTTGGAACCCGATGAGGAGCATCCGAAGAGGGAGAGCGCCGCCGCCATGGAACCCGTCGTCACCGTGGGCCTGGACGGCTCACCCGAGAGTCTCGCCGCCGCCCGCTGGGCCGCCGACGAGGCCGATCAGCGCCGGCTCGGGCTGCGGCTGCTGCACGCCTGGCCGCTGCTGGCTCCGGAGCCGGCCCGCGCCCCGGCCGAGGTCGACCAGAACTACTGGGCGAAGCGTCTGGTCCACACCGCGCAGGCGGAGTTGCAGGCCCGCAGGCCCGGTCTGACGGTCGTGGGCAGTCTGGTCGCCGAGGACGCCCAGGAGGCCCTGCTCAGGGCCGCCGCCGAGTCCGAGATGCTGGTGCTGGGCTCGCGGGGTCTGGAGACCGTCGAGAGCTACTTCCTGGGCGATGTCAGCATGCCGGTCGTGGCCCGGGCCGAACGGCCCGTCGTCCTGGTCCGCGCGGAGCCCGCGGAGGACGGGCACCGGCCCGCCCCGCCCGCGGGACCGGTGGTCGTGGCGCTGAAACTGAACGGCCCCGGCGACGAGTTGCTCGACTTCGCCTTCCGCAGCGCCGCCGCCCGGGGCCTTCCCCTGCTGGCCGTCCACGGCCGCAGCGTGCCGTTCCACGCGCGCATGCCGTGGGGTACGGACCACCATGTGACCGAGGAGCTGACGAAGGAGGCGGACGGCGAGCTGGGCAAGGTGCTCCGCCCGTGGCGCGAGAAGTTCCCGCAGGTGGAGGTGGCCGACGGCGTCCGGCTGACCAGCCCGGCCAAGGCCGTGGTCCGGGCCGCCGAGGACGCCTCGCTGCTCGTCGTCGGCCGGCGCGCGCACCGGCACGGGGTGGCGCCCCATCTGGGGCCCGTCGCCCATGCCGCCCTGCACCACGGGCGCTGCCCCGTGGCCGTCGTCCCCCATGACTGAGTCCCCTCGGCCGAACGAGTCCGGCCGGGCCGAGGTGTGCGAGACCCACACCGCGATCGTGTTCTTCGCGGGCGACCGCGCGTACAAGGTCAAGAAGCCGGTGGACCTGGGGTTCCTCGACTACACCACGCGGTCGGCGCGGCGGGCGGCGTGCGCACGCGAGATCGCGCTCAACCGCCGGTTCGCGCCCGACGTGTACCTGGGTCTGGGCGAGTTCCACGATCCCGGGGCGGACGGTCCGGAACCCCTGGTGGTGATGCGCCGGATGCCCGCCGACCGGAGGCTGTCCCGGCTCGTCCGGACGGGCGCCCCCGTCGACGACGTGGTGCGCGCCGTGGCCCGTCGGCTCGCCGCCTGGCACGCGGCGGCGCCGCGCGGCCCCGAGGTGGACGCGCAGGGCACCCGGGACGCGCTGTCCGCGCGCTGGGAGGCGAGTTTCGCGCAGGTCCGTGAGCTGACCGGAGAGGACGGGGTGCCCGACGGGGTGCCGGAGGTCGAGCGGCTCGTGCGCCGCTATCTGGGCGGCCGCGAGCGGCTGTTCGACTCCCGGATCGAGCAGCGGCGGGTGGTCGACGGCCACGGCGACCTGCTCGCCGAGGACGTGTTCTGTCTGGACGACGGCCCCCGCGTCCTGGACTGCCTGGAGTTCGACGACCGTCTGCGGTACGTCGACGGGCTGGACGACGCCGCGTTCCTCGCCATGGACCTGGAGCAGCTCGGCGCCCCGGAGACGGCGGCGCACTTCCTGGCCTGCTACGGCGAGTACTCCGGCGATCCCGCGCCCGCGTCCCTGTGGCACCACTACGTGGCCTACCGGGCGTTCGTCCGCGCCAAGGTGTCGCTCATCCGGGCGAGCCAGGGAGCGTCGGGCGCGGAGTCCGCGGCACGGCGGCTGGTCTCGACGGCGCTGCGCCATCTGCGGACCGCCGCCGTCGGGCTGACGCTCGTCGGCGGACTGCCCGGGAGCGGCAAGTCCACGCTCTCCGGTGCGCTCGCCGACCGGCTGGAGGCCACGCTCCTGAGCAGCGACCGGCTGCGCAAGGAGCTGGCGGGCATCCCGCCGGAGCGGTCGGCGGCGGCCGGTTACGGCGAGGGACTCTACAGCGCCGAGTGGACGGCCCGCACGTACACGGCCCTCCTCGACCGGGCGGCCGTCCTGCTGTCCCTCGGCGAGTCGGTCGTCCTGGACGCGACCTGGTCGACGGCGGAGCAGCGCACGGCGGCGCGGCGCGTGGCCGAGGCGGCCGAGGCGGATCTGGTGGCCCTGCACTGCCGGGTGCCGACGGAGGTGTCGGAGGCCCGGCTGAGCACGCGAGCCCCGGGGCCGTCCGACGCCGACGCCGGCATCGCCCGCGCCATGGCGGCCGGTGAGCCGCCGTGGCCGGAGGCCGTCCCCGTCGACACGGGCGGGCCGCTGGAGTCCGCCGTGTCCCGGGCACTGGCGGCCGTACGGCCGGGAGGCGGCGGGCAGGCGCCGGTCTTCCGGCGGCCCTACATGGAACCCGGCTAGGCCGCCTCCGTGACCGTCCGGCGGGGCGCGGGGCGCGGGGCCCGGTTGCCCGGGTGCGGGCCCGGAGTGACGGTTGAGTGGGGGCAGCGAGGGAGTTGGTACCGTGCGAGCGCTCGTCTATCACGGCCCCGGGCAGCGGTCCTGGGACACCGTCGCGGACCCCGCGATCGAGGAGCCGGGCGACGCGGTCGTGCGGGTCGACGCCACCACCGTCTGCGGCAGCGATCTGCGCATCCTGCGGGGCGACCTCCCCGAGGTGAAGCCGGGCACCGTCCTCGGTCACGAGGCCGTCGGCGAGGTCGTGGAGGTGGGCCCCGACGTCGAGCGGCTCCGCCCCGGCCATCAGGTGATCGTGTCGGCGGTCTCGGCGTGCGGCCGCTGCCGGGCGTGCCGCAACACCCTGTTCGGACAGTGCAACCGCGGCGGCGGCTGGATCCTGGGCAACCGGATCAACGGCACCCAGGCCGAGCTGGTGCGGGTGCCGTTCGCCGAGCACTCCACCCACCGACGGCCCGCGAGCGTGCCGCTCGCCGAGGCGGTCCTGCTCTCCGACGTCCTGCCGACCGCATACGAGGTCGGCGTGCGCAACGGCCATGTCAGCCCCGGTGACACGGTCGTCGTGGTCGGCGCCGGGCCGATCGGGCTCGCCTCGGTGCTGGTGGCACGGCTCTACTCGCCGCGCCGGATCATGGTGGTCGACCTGTCCACCGCGCGGCTGGAGGCGGCCGCCCGGGTGGGCGGCGACACCGCGGTCCTGCCCGGGAAGCTGATCGCCGACCTGGCCGAGGGGCCGGGGGCCGACGTCGTCATCGAGGCGTCCGGCGAGCCGGACGGGTTCGTCCTGAGCACCCGTGCCGTGCGCTCCGGAGGGCACATCGCCACCATCGGCGTGCACGGGAGACCGGCCACGCTGCACCTCGAGTCCCTGTGGCACAAGAACGTCACCATCAGCACCGGCCAGGTCGACACGTCGTCCGTCCCCTGGCTCCTCGGGATGGTGCGGTACGGAGACCTGGAGGTCTCCGGGCTGGTCACCGACACCCTGCCCCTGGACCGGACCGAGGACGCCTACGAGGCGTTCGCCCGGGGCACCGTCACGGGCGCCCTCAAGATCGTCCTGCTGCGCTGAGGGGTCCCAGGGACCAATCGGGGCCGACCGGCCCAAGCCGCGCGGCCGTGCCCGGCGGAGAGTGGAAGGAGCACCGCACGCGACACGAGGAGGCGGGAACCATGTGGCACCGGAAGGTCAGCGACCTGATGTCCACATCGGTCGTCCGGGTCCGCCGGGACACCGGCTTCAAGGAGATCGCCAAGCTGCTGGCCGAGAACGGCATCACCGCCGTACCGGTCGTGGACGACGAGGAGCACGTCGTGGGGGTGGTCTCCGAGGCGGATCTGCTGCGCAAGGAGGCCGCCGGGGTGGATCCGGCGGGCCTGCTGCCGGTCCTGCGCCCCCGGCCCGCCGACCGTGCCAAGGCCGAGGCCACGATCGCGCAGGGCCTGATGAACAGCCCGGCCGTGACCGCGCGCCCGGAGTGGACCGCGGTGGAGGCCGCCCAGGTCATGGAGCGCCACCACGTCAAGCGGCTGCCGGTGGTCGACGAGGCGGGCCGGCTGGTCGGCCTGGTCAGCAGGGCCGATCTGCTGCGGGTCTTCCTGCGGGGCGACAGCGCGATCCGCGAGGAGATCTCGGGCGAGGTGCTCCTGCGCACGCTCGGCGTCGAGCCCGGCGAGGTCACCGTGCACGTCGTCGACGGCCGGGTCACCCTGCGCGGCACGGTCGAGCGCAAGTCGCTCGTCCCGGTCGCCGTCCGCCTGTGCCAGGGCGTGGACGGAGTGGTCGACGTCTCCGCCGAACTGGACCACCGGGTGGACGACACCGCCACCGCACCCGATCCCGAGGCGGCGCACCACGCCGGATGAGTGACGAGGAACGGCCGACGAGGCGTGGGGTACGCCCTCACACCTCGCCGCCAGACTGTGCAGCACGGCCACATGTGCCTTGACCTGCGCGTTCCTACGGTGTGCGGACAACGCCCCGTCCGCACCGCACACGAGGAAGTGGCGCACATGGCCTCCGACACCACCGCTCCCCCACCCCCCGCCCACCTCAAGCGCATCGTCGCCGCCACTTCGGCTAGCTGCAGCAGCCGAACCACCTTGCGCCTTCTGCTCCAGCTGTAGATCGGGGTCAGGCGTCGTGAGACGCTGCACCTCGTGATCGCCAAGCTGCAGTGTGTGGTGTTGGACTGTGCCGATGTCGTTGAGCTGTCGCGGTTCTATCAGTCCCTTCTCGGCGGTGTGGTGAACCAGCCGGATCCGCGGTGGTCGCTCGGCGACGGCTGGGCGACGCTGCACACCGCCGGGCTCGTGCTGGCCTTCCAGCGGGTGGAAGACCATCAGCCACCACGGTGGCCGGATCCAATTCGACCCCAGCAGTTCCATCTCGATCTGGGCGTCAAGGATCTCGACCAGGCTCAGGAGGACGTCGTCAGTCTGGGCGCCTCGCTGCTCGATGGGGGGGACGGGAAGCGGAGTTGGCGAATCTTCTCGGATCCGGCAGGTCATCCGTTCTGTCTCGTCCGGGACTGACCAACGATAGAACGGGGGTCGCGGGCCACAGCACAGATCCCACCCGATGGCGAGACGCGTCCGAAGTGGCCACGAGCCGCATCGCGAACCGGCCGGCCGCTACGAACCCCACCTGTGGGACGGGCGGTTGGTGCTTGGCCTGCTGTCGAACCTGCCGCGCCAAAACTTGTTGGACGATCGCGGAGCGGGCCGGAGAAGCCGACCCGCATGGCATGCAGCACCTGTTGTGCGCGGCCTCCTGTGACGCCCACGCCGTCCGCGACGACGTGCCCGAATATGTCGTCGAGTAGCTCCACGACGATGCCGCGATGCTGGTCGTCGACGAGACCGGCGATGTGAAGAAGGGCACCCACACGGTCGGGTTCCAGCGCCAGTACACCGGAACGGCCGGACGGATCAAGAATTTCCAGGTGGCCTCTACCTCATCCACGCCGGCGCCCGGGACACGCGGCAGTGGACCGCGAGCTGCACATCCCGCGCTCCTCGACATGCGACCCCAAGCGCTGCCGGGCTGCGGGGCTCGTCGACGACACCGTATGCGCGACCAAGCCGGAACTGGCCCGCACGATGATCGAACGCTTCCTGGAGGCTGGACACCACGTGGGCCGGGGCACTGCTGTCCTCATACTCGTGCAGTGGCTTCCCAGGCAGCGGTGACGCACCCTTCTTCCCAGTGCCACCACTCCTTCGTCTCGCCGTGCTCCAACAACTCGCGGATTTTCGGCAGGTTCGCCTGTGGCGGAACGTCCAGGGCCACCATCCGGAACTGCTCGATGCCTTCGCCTGTCGTGCCGAGGCGGTAGAAGACGTCCAGCACGCTCTGCCGGGCGGCGGCTGAGCCGTCGTCCTTCAACACGATGAGCCGGATGGTGCAGTTCTGAGAGGCCCGGACCGTTTCCCCGGCCCAGAGAACACCATCGCCATCCTGTTGCACCCTGATGATGTCTCCACTGGCGACTCCGCGGACGAACCAGGGCGTGTTGACCAACCGCGCCGTGCCGTCGCCGAGGTCTACAGCCCACAGGCTCTCGACACTCGCTGGCGGCCAGCCGTCCTCGTCTATCTCCATACGGAAATGGACCTTCACGTGGTCGTCACTGATGTTCGTCACTGAACCATCATCCACTTCGCATCCACCAGACCGGGCTGCGGAGTGCGAAAGGCAGGCGCCTTCGGATCCGCTGGCAGCCCGCCACGATCGACGGACGGCCGCCAGATGATCGACTTCTAAAACACCGCCTAAAGGGTGTTGCAGAAGGTTCTTCTCGGACAGGTCGAAGTGGTGATTGACCTGGTTGGTGCGGTAGTAGACGGCCACGAGCAGCACCCGGTCCGCCAGCGGCAGGCACCACGGACGGCTACCACCGGGGCCGTTCCCGCCCCGTTCCCGCACCACCCTCACCAGCTTCACGAACCGGCCCATCGGCAAGCCCGTAAGGGTCTCCACCCACACCGGCTCAGCCCGCAACACCCCACCCATACAGGCGAAATGCCCCGGACCGAACCTTCCGCAACACCCTTTAGGGTTCCGGTGTGCCGACGTACAGCATTGGGCAGGCCGCGCGCCTGTTGCGGGTGAGTCCGGAGACCGTGCGCCGGTGGGCGGACGCCGGGCGGCTGCCGATGGGGCGGGACGGCTCCGGTAACCGGATGATCGACGGGGTGGGGCTGGCCCGGTTCGCCGAGGAGCGTGCGGCGGACGACCTGCGGGGCGTTCCCGACGAGGCGCCGCCCACCTCCGTGCGCAACGCGTTCACGGGCATCGTCACCGCTCTGACCGTGGACGACGTCGTGGCCCGGGTGGAGATCCAGTCCGGGCCGCACCTGCTCGTGTCGCTGGTGACGCGTGAGGCGGTCGAGGAGCTGGACCTCGCGGTCGGAGTCACGGTCACCGCGCGCGTGAAGTCGACGAACGTGCACGTCGACCGCTCGCAGCGGGCGGGATCGTAACCGACGGCGGCAGGGTGTCCCGGCACAGCAGGGCGGTCCACAGGTCGAGGCGGTCGGCGAGGCTGGACAGGTCGCGGCCGGTGAGGTGCTCGATGCGCTGGACGCGGTAGTGGACGGTGTTGACGTGCAGGTGCAGCGCCTCGGCTGTGCGCGCCCAGGATCCGTCGCAGGCGAGGAAGGACTTCAGGGTCGCCAGCAAGGGAGCCGCGGAGGCGTTCTTGGTGTCCAGCAGAGGGCCGAGGACGGAGCGGCTGTAGGCGGCGCGGACCTCCACCGGGATGCCGGCCAGCAGCGTGCCGAGACCGGTGAGGGCCGAAGCCGGGGTGAGGAGTGAGGCGTCCGGGGCGGTGCCGCGGGCGGAGGCCAGGGCGTAACGGGCCTGAGCCAACGCCCCGGCCAGCTCGCCCGGACCGGCGACCGGCTCACTGAGGCCGCCGTGCAGCGGCACGGTCGGCTCGCCCGCGGCGACGAGCGGCCAGACTTCTCCTTGCTCCACGGGAACGGGAACGGCATCGGCATCGGGCTCGGGGACGATCGCGAACGCGGTGCCCTCCGGCAGACGCCCCACCGCGGCGGGTCCCGGCCCCAGGTGGGCCACCACTTCGGCAAGCGCTCCCTCCGCCAGTCCCGGCCCCCGTACTCCCGTGTCGGCGACGATCACGCGGTACGGGCCCTCCGGGGGAAGCCCGCAGGCACGCAGGCCGACCGCGACGGCGGCATGATCCTCGCCGGCGTGGGCGAGCAGCGTTCCGAGGTCGTCGGCGGTCTGCTGGGCCGCGGCCCGGTGCCGGGCCTGTGAGTCCTGGCAGCGGCCCAGGAACGCGGCCACCTCCTGGAGCATCCGGGGTGGTACGGCGTCGCCATCGCGGAGGTGGAGGTGCCAGCGCTGGTACGGGGAGAGCGCGTCGGCCTCGACCGGCACCGCACCCGCCTCGATCAGGGCCATGGCCTCACCGGCGGGGATCGCCGGGGCGCCCTGAGTGGCCGCGACGGTCCGTCCCGAAGCGGTGAAGACGTACGCGACCGCCCGGTCGAGATGGGCGACGGCTGCCGTCAGGATCGCGTCGGGGCCCGCGCCCCGCGCGAGGAGCCGGGTCAGGGTGCCTCGTACGACCTCGGGCAGGGCGTGGTGGCGGCTCAGTTCGCCCCAGTGCCGCAGGTACACGGTGTCGGTGATCGCGCGGAACATGACATGCGCGGGCACTCCCGCCACCGGCACGCCGTGGCGCGCGCACGCCTCGACCAGGCTGTCGGGCACCGCGCCGTGCGTCTCCTCGCCGGCCAGCAGTACGGCGGCATCCGCTTCCCGGAGTGCGGCGACGAATCGTTCGGCCTTCTCACGGCCGCCCTCCGGCGTCCACCACACCAGTCCGCTGAGCACGGCCTCGCCGGGGCGGACGAAGCGGGTGGGGTCCTCCAGGTCGGTGACGGTCACCCCGTTGATCTCCCGCCGCGGCAGGTCGTCCCCGGCCCACAGCAGGCGCAGGCCGAGGGACTCGTCCTGAAGGAGGTGTTCGACGTGCATGCGTGTTCCGGCTCCCCTGTGCGGCAGCCGGGCGCGGGGGCGCGCGCCCGGCATCTCACATTCACCAGGTGGATACGAGTCATCGCATCGTAAGTGCCAGATCAGACGGGCGGTACGCCTCTTGGTCGATCCTCCAGTGTTCCGGCCGGATAAGTCGGCGTTTCCGTATGGTGAACCAGTCGTCCGGGCCTGCTCGGGTTGCTTCACTGGCGGTCATGGACCTGAACACGGTGAGGGAAGTGCGGGACGCCCGGCATCCCGCGCCGTGGCAGTCGGGTGACGCCTGGCTGGGCGGCGCTCCTGTTCGAGCAGTGCTGCCGGGCCTTCCTGGCCTCCTTCAAGATCTGGAACATGGCCACCGTCGGGGGCAATCTGTGCAACGCCCTCCCGGCCGGCCCGATGATCTCGCTCACCGCCGCGCTCGACGGGGAGTGTCTGCTGCTCGCCCAGGACGGCGCACGCCGCCAGGTGCCCGTCGCCGCCTTCGTCACCGGCGCCGGCCGCAAAGACCTCGCCGAGGGCGAACTGCTGCGTTCCGTCACGCTGCCCGCGCGGGCCCTGGGCTGCCGTACGGCGTTCCGGCAGGCGTCGCTGTACGGCTTGGGCCGCTCCGGGGTGCTGGTCATCGGCGCGCTGGACCCGGTCGCCGGGGCGCTCACGATCACCGTCACGGCGTCGACCGTCCGCCCGGTCCGGCTCCGGTTCCCGCTCCCGCCGACCGCGTCGGCGGTGGAAGCGGCCGTCGCATCCGCCGTAGCCGATGACGAGTGGTTCGACGACATCCACGGACTGCCCCAGTGGCGACGGCACATGACGTTCCGGTTCGCGGAGGAGATCCGCCGGGAACTCGAAGGGGTGACACGGTGAGGGTCGAGGTCAACGGACGCTCCCACGAGGAGGCTCCACGCCCCGGCCAGTGTCTGCGCACGTATCTTCGTGAGCGCGGCTGGTTCGGGGTGAAGAAGGGCTGCGACGCCGGAGACTGCGGAGCCTGTACGGTCCACGTGGACGACGAGCCCGTGCACAGCTGCCTCTACCCCGCCTTCCGTGCCGACGGCCGAACCGTCACCACGGTCGAGGGGCTGGCCGGGGAGGACGGCGAACTCCACCCCGTACAGCGGAAGTTCCTCGACGCGCAGGGCTTCCAGTGCGGCTTCTGCACCGCGGGGTACCTGATGACCACCGCGGCCCTCGACGAGGGCCAACTCGCGGACCTGCCCAGGGCGTTCAAGGGCAACCTGTGCCGCTGCACCGGCTACCGGGCCATCGAGGACGCGGTGCGGGGACGGTGTCATGTGGAGGCGCCGGAGGCCGGCGAGTCCGTCGGCCGCAACCTGCCCGCCCCGGCCGGGCCCCAGGTCGTCACCGGCACCGCCCGCTACACCTTCGACATCGACGTGCCGGGACTGCTTCACATGAAGCTGCTGCGCTCCCCGCACGCCCACGCCCGCATCGTCGCCGTCGACACCTCGGCCGCCCTGCGCGTGCCCGGCGTGCACGCCGTGTTCACGCACCACGACGCGCCCGGCCGGCACTTCTCCACCGCCCGCCACGAGCACCCCGAGGAGGACCCGGACGACACCCGCGTCCTCGACGACACCGTCCGCCACATCGGTCAGCGCGTCGCCGCCGTCGTGGCGGACAGCGAGGCCGCCGCCGAGGAGGGGTGCCGGCGGATCGAGGTGACGTACCAGGTGCTGCCCGCCGTCCTGGACCCGGAGGAGGCGATGCGGCCGGGCGCGCCCGTGGTCCACGACAAGGACGCGGCGACGGCCCGGATCGCACGGCCGCACGACAACGTCGTGGGCGAGGCGCACGGCGAGATCGGCGACGTCGAGGCGGGCTTCGCCGAGGCCGACGCCGTGTACGAGGACACCTACCGCACCCAGCGCGTGCAGCACGCCAGTCTGGAGACGCACGGCGCGGTGGCCTGGTTCGACGAGGACGACCGGCTCGTCGTCCGATCCAGTACCCAGACCCCGTTCCTCACCCGCCGCGCCCTGTGCGCCCTGTACGACCTCCCGCACGACAGGGTCCGGGTCGTCGCGGGCCGGGTCGGCGGCGGCTTCGGCGGCAAGCAGGAGATGCTCGTCGAGGACATCGTCGTGCTGGCCGTGCTCAGGCTGCGGCGGCCGGTGAAGCTGGAGTACACGCGCGCCGAGCAGTTCTACGGCGCCACCACCCGGCACCCTTTCACCATCCGGGTGAAGGCGGGCGCCCGCCGCGACGGCACCCTCACCGCGCTCCAGCTACGGGTGGTGTCCAACACGGGCGCGTACGGCAATCACGGCCCGGCGGTGATGTTCCACAGCGTCGGCGAGTCGATGGCGGTCTACCGCTCCCCCCACAAGAAGGTCGACGCCTACGCCGTCTACACGCACACGGTCCCCGCCGGCGCCTTCCGCGGCTACGGCCTCGGACAGGTGATGTTCGCCGTCGAGTCCGCCCTCGACGAACTCGCCCGCAAGCTCGGCCTGGATCCCTTGGACCTCAAGGCGAAGAACGTCATCGGTCCGGGTGAGCCGATGATCACCGCGGGCGGTGAGGAAGAGGACCTCCACATCGCCAGCTACGGCCTCGACCAGTGCGTCGGCATCGTGCGCCGCGCCCAGGAACGGTACTCCGACGAACCCGCCCCGGAGGGCTGGCTGGTCGGCCAGGGCGCCGCCCTCGCGATGATCGCGACGGGTCCGCCCGGCGGCCACATCGCCGACGCGAAGGCGGCCCTTCGCCCTGACGGCACCTTCGATCTGGCCGTCGGCACCGCCGAGTTCGGCAACGGCACCACGACCGTGCACCGGCAGATCGCGGCGGGCGAACTGCACACCACCGTCGACCGGATCACCGTCCGTCAGTCCGACACGGACGTCGTCAAGCACGACACCGGCGCCTTCGCCTCCACCGGCGTCGTGGTGGCGGGCAAGGCCACCCTGCGCGCCTCCCGCGGCCTCGCCGACATGCTCCTCGACTTCACCGCAGCCCACCTGCGCGTGGCGCGCGCCGACTGCCGGCTCACGGAGGAGGCGGTGCTGCACCCCGGCGGCCGTCTGCCCCTGAAGGAGTTGTACGCCGCCGCCCGCGCCGTCGGCGTCGAGTTCAGTGCGGACGGCCACTTCGGCGGCACCCCTCGCTCGGTGGCATTCAACGCCCAGTGGTTCCTGCTGGCCGTCGACCCCGGCACCGGCGAGATCCGCATTCTGCGCAGCGTGCACGCCGCCGACGCCGGCAAGGTCATTAACCCCATGCAGTGCCGGGGCCAGGTCGAGGGCGGTGTCGCCCAGGCCCTCGGCGCGACCCTCTTCGAGAACGTCCGTATCGACGAACGCGGCGAGGTCGAGACGGCCGCCTTCCGGCGCTACCGGCTGCCCCAGTACGCAGACGTCCCGCGCACCGAGGTCCACTTCATGGAAACCGCCGACGCGATCGGGCCGCTGGGCGCCAAGTCGATGAGCGAGAGCCCCTTCAACCCGGTCGCCCCCGCCTTCGCCAACGCCCTGCGCGACGCGACCGGTATCCGCTTCACCGAACTTCCCCTCACCCGCGACCGGGTGTGGCTCGCCCTGCACGAAGCGGGCGTGACGGATCAGCCGAGATCGAGAGGCTCCTCGTAGAAGCCGCCGAACTGCCCTTCCCGGTCGATGAGATGGATCTCCGGGATCCAGTGGCGAGTGCGTCCGGCCTTGTCGGTGCGGCGCGGCGGGGTGTCGGCGGCGGGGGTGATGTACGACTCGGCGTCGGCGCCGTCGGACGGCCTCGTCTCGCAGGACGTCGGTGGCGACCGCGATGCCTCGCTGGTCGAACGGCTGGATCCAGTCGTCCCGCATCGGTCCTTCGTCGCATCCGGTCAGGTCCTCGACCTTGGGTCCGTGGCCGGCGATGAGCAGGCGGCGGGCGCCGGACCACGTGTCGGCGGTCGGTTCAGCCCGTGAGCAGGATGAGAGGTGCCGGGTGGCCGGGCCGCCAGTCGGGGGCGACGGCGGCGAGTGCGTCCGCGAGGGCCGCGCCGTGGAGGAAGGCGGGCCGGTGTCCGCCGACGGGGCGGGCGGCAAGGCCGTCCCAGGTGACCGGGATCAGGCGGGTGCGGCCAGGGGCCGTGCGGATGTCGCCGGTGAGAGGGATGCGGGGCAGCGCGGGCAGGGGGCGTCCGGTGAGGCCAGCGAGTAGCGGGGCGAGCAGGGTGTGGGCGGCGACGAGGGCGGCGAACGGGTTGCCGGGCAGGCCCACCATCCAGTGGCCGTCCGGGAGTTGTGCCAGTAGCTGGGGGGGACCGGGGCGGCAGGCGACCGCGTCGACCACCCAGCGGGCGTCCGCGTCGGCCAGCAGGATGCGTAGCTGGTCGGTGACGCCGACGGAGGTGGAGCCGGTCACCACGGTCACGTCCGCGCCGTCGTGGGAAAAGGTGCGGACGGCGGTGGCCAGGGAGCCGATGGGCCGGTCCGGGATGTGGTGGACGCCGGCCGTCTCGCCGCCCAGCGCTTCGATCAGAGGCGGCAGGAGGGGACCAAGGGCGTCGCGGACCTGGCCGGGTCCGGGGCGGCCGGTGTGGATCAGTTCGTCACCGGTGACCAGGACGCGTACGCGGGGGCGGAGCCGTACAGGCAGGGTGTCGTGGCCACAGGCGGCGGCCAGGCCCAGCAGGGCGGGGCCGATGCGGGTACCGGCCGGGGCCAGCGGCGCGTCGGCCGGGGCGTCCTCGCCGGTGCGGCGGATGTGCTTGCCGTCCGCCGGGGTCGGGCCGTACACGTGTGTGCCGGTTCGATCGGTGTGCTCCAGCGGGATCACGGCGCGCGCCCCGACGGGGACATGGGCGCCGGTCGAGATCTCAGCCGCCTCTCCTGTGTCCAGCGGCCTGCCCGTCCAGGCGCCACCCGCGCGCGCTATGCCGCGCACCCGCCAGGGGCCGGGACCGGCTCCGACTGCGTAGCCGTCCATCGCGGCGGTGTCGAAGCCCGGCATCGGCTGCGGAGTGCGCAGGGCGTCGGCCAGGGTCAGCCCAGCGGCCCGCGCGAGCGGGACGTGCCGGGCGGACAGCGGAGCCGGTGCCGCGTGGGCGCGTTCGCGTGCGCTCGCCCACGGCAGGTCGCGACAAGAGGCGGGCGGCGCGGGTGTGGTGGCGAGGACGGTCATGATGACCACCGTGCTGCCGTCGCTTTACCGCGGGCAGCATGCCGGGTTGCCGACGTGACACGGGGTCTTCACGTCCGCCCGTGACGGGGTGTGAGGGTCAGGGGCTTCAGGGGCTGACGATCAGGCGGGCCGCACCGTAGAACTCCGGCTGCGTACGCAGGTGCCCGTACCGCTCGTCCCACGCGCCGGAGGCGAGGACGGCGGCCGGCCGCTCCAGGCGGATTGTGCCTGCCCGGCGCACGGCGGGGTCGAGGAAGGACTCGGGACGGGCGTAGTACGCCTCGCCTCGGTGAAGCCGTCGACTCAGTCGATGGGGATGGGCACCGGCTGGATCTCGGTGCCGGGACCCAGCGTGTCGCTGACCGTGGTGATCGCCGGGTAGCGACCGGCTTCCGCTCGGCGGAGTTCGGGGGCGTAGTGAGCGGGGCGCTGGGCGCGCATCGCCGAGAACGGCTCGACGGGCAGGACATGCCGGTCGAACGGTTCGTAAATGCCCGCTCCCGCACCGGCGTTGACGGGTCCGGACATCGCCCAATACCTGGTGGACCCGGGCGGCGATACGGAGGTCGGTGCGGCGGGTACAGCTGCAGGCGGTGCCGACCAAACCGTAATCCGTGTCGCCCATGACCTGAGACACCTGGATGTGCGTCCTCTCGACATCGTGGAACGGCATGCTCACTCGGCGACGCGGATCGCGCGGGCCAGGAAGTGACGGGCTGCGTCCTCGTAGCGGGCGAGGTCCCAGCCGGCTGCCCGCAGTGCGGGGCGCAGGTGCTCCTCGGCCAACGGGTCGCCCGGGTCGAGGGGACGGCCGTGACGGGCGGCGCGTTCGGCGCGGCCCGAGGGATGGAAGAGGAGCAGGACACCGCCGATGGCCGTCACCCTCGCCCACTCGCGCAGAGCCGCTCCCGGGTCGGGGACGTGGTTGATCAGGCCGGCACTGAAGATGCCGTCCACGGTGCCGGTCGGCAGCGGCAGACGGCAGGCATCGGCCAGCAGCAACCCGGCGACTCTGTCCCGGCCTTCACGCGTCGCTGCCGTGAGCATGGCGGGTGTGAGGTCGACACCGGCGACCACACCGGCCTCGCCGACCTGCGCGCGCAGCGCGGGAAGCGCCCGGCCGGTGCCGCAGCCCAGGTCGAGGACTCGGTCACCGTCACGCAGGCCCATGAGGTCGACCGCCGCCGCGTACCGGGGGCCGTCGTCGGCGAAGCGGGTCTCCCAGGTGGCCGCCCGCCGGGTGAAGAACGCGCGCATCGCCGTCTGCCCGGCGCGGGCCGCGACGAAGGCGGCGAACCGCTGGGACACGCCGTCGCGGTGGCGGGCGAGAGCGGCGAGCTCGACGGACGCGGACTCCACCAGGCCGGGCGCGCCGGCCGCCTCCTCCGGGAAGGCCGCGGCGAACGACTCGACCGCCGCCTTGTCCACCTCCAGGTGGAACTGGATGCCCCACGCCGAGCCGCCGGTCCGGAACGCCTGCACCGGGTAGCGGTCGCAGGAGGCGAGCAGGGTCGCGCCCGTCGGCAGGTCCATCGTGTCGCTGTGCCAGTGCAGCACCCGCACGTGCTCGGGCACGGCGGCGAACAGCGGGTCGTCGAGCGCGGCCGCGGTCATCCGTACCTCGCCCCAGCCGACCTGTGTTCCGGAGCCGGGCCGCGCGGTTCCGCCGGCCGCGACGGCCAGTAGCTGCGCGCCCAGGCACACCCCCAGCACCGGCACCTCGGCCTCCAGCGCGGCTCGCAGCAGCGCCAGTTCGGCCGTACGGCTCGGGAAGTCCTCGTAGGCGGCCATCGGCCCGCCCATCACCACCAGGGCCACCAGATCGTCCGCCGTCTCCGGCACCCGCTCCCCGGCCCACGTGCGGCAGACCCGCACCGGCAGCCCGGCCGCATCCAGTGCGGCACCGATGGTGTACGGCCCCTCCTGCGGGGCGTGCTCCACGATCTGGATCACGGGCCACCACCTCCCGCACGACCGTACCCGGACAGCAGCCGCGGACAAACGCGAATACGAGAGCAGAGAGTCGACTTGCGCCGCATTTACAAATGCCTTTGCCCTACCAGTCTCGCATCTGCGGACACCTCAACGGGCTGCGGTAGCTGCGAGCGTGGATGCGCAAGCTTCTCCGATGCGCCTGCCATCGGCCACGAGGCAGGACTGCCCCTCCGCAACCAGCTACCCAGCACAGTCATGGACGTCGCCACTGGCGCGGCGATGACGTCGGTCAGGCAACCAGCAGGTCGGCGAACTCACCGCCGACGACGGCTCTTCCGTGGCAGCCAGTGTGGTGAGACGTGCCGGTGACGCAGCCGGCCCGCCGATGCTCGTATCCCTCCCGGCCAGCGCCACGTGCACGGCTGGCAGGTCTCCCATCGTTCCAGGGCCGCCGACGAGGACGGCGACCCCAGCGGGACGATCACGAAACCAGGATCAAGCAGGGACTGGCCATCACCCACCAGATCCCTGAGATCAACCTTGTATGCAGTACAGCGGAGCCCGGTCGGCGTTGTCTTTGGTGGTGAGGAGGATCGGCGTATTGTCGACCTTGTCGACCTCTTCGCCCCGCATCATCGCGATGGCGTTCTCAACCGCCAGCTTTCCTGTGTCCGCAGCAGAGTTGGAAACAGTTGCGGCAAAGCGCCCGTCCTTGAGCGCAGCAAGTCCCTCGTCAGTGCCGTTGACGGTGACAATCTTGACGTCCGTCGCCCCGGCCGCGTCGAAGGACTTTCGCGCGGCGAAGGCCATTTGCTCATTGGCTATGAAGACGTAGTCGAGATCGGGGTGTTCCTGAATCATGGACGCAGCAACCTGCCGCGCCTTCTCGGCATCGAACATACCGGGCTGGTTGGCCACCACCTGGGCGTTGGAGGGCAGCGCCCCGATGAAACTGCCCACGAGCACGTCAGAGGCCGCGCCAGGCGCCCCCGCGATGACGCCTACCTCAGCGCTACGGCCGTCCGCATCCTTCCAGATCCACTCGGCGTCGAGCTTCCCGACCGCCTTCAGGTCGACCACAACAGCCCCCAGGATGTCGGAGGGGTCGGCAGTGACCGAAGTCAAGAAGATCGGGATGTCAGCCTTCTTGGCCTTGGCGATGTCCTGTTTGAGCGCCTGGGTGCTGACCGTCTGCACAATGATCACGTCGACCTGTCGTTCGATCATGTCCTGGATGTTGGACAGCTCCCGCTCCGCGTCCTGACGCGAGTCGGCCGTATAGATCTCGGCGAAATTGTTCCGCGCGGTTTTCACGACCGCCCTTTGCAGACAGGTGTGGAACTGGGTGGAGCCTCCGTTCACGAATCCGATCTTCAGTGGCCCGTCGCTGACGGGCTCCGCACTCGGCCGGAAGACACAGCCACCCAGCCCGAGAGCTGCAACGAGGAATAATGCGGTAAGGGATCTTCGACGACAAACGGCTCCGGGCATGGCTGAGCCACCTTTCATGACGTGCGGGATGCGCGGCCTACGCGGCAACGGGTCAGAAGCTATCCCCGGACCAAATGCCGCGGACCCTTACGGGCGCGCACACTAAAGATGCGTCAGATGTGCCCCTCGGAGGGTTCGCAGAGGACGAAACGGGTCTCGCCGGGGGTCGACCGGCCCTGCCGTGGTCGTCGGCGGCCGGCTCTTCCCGGTTTGCATTCGCTCGCCCGGAAAACGCGCAACGCGTTGTGCCCTCGGCCGTGCGGCGGCTGAGGGCACAACGCGTTCAAGAAGAACGAACTCAGACTGGGCAGCGGAGACGAAAAGCATCCCCCTGAAGCCAGTTGAACTGTCTCGCCTTGCGCGTCACACCGTGGCAGGTGGAGTGATCCCGAAGTTTTCGGCTGACTCCGTGAGGGCGCGCCACACCTTCGGCGCGACCGGAATGCCGCCTGCACCACGCTCCGTCGCGACCGCGGTGCTGCGTTCGCCGGGGTAGTACACGGCATCGGCATCGTCCGCGACCGGCAGACCCTTCAGGGTGTCCAGTGTGGTGTCGACGGCGGTCGTGAAGATGTCGGCGTCGCTGCCGAAGGCGACCGGGTCCAGAGCGATGAGCAGGGCGTTCTGACGGTGCTTGCGGCCTCCGGGGTCGTCGGAGTGAAAGGCGGAGAAGATGGGCGCCCCGACCAGCACGCTGGTGAGCAGCTCGAAGGCCAGGGACATGCCGGAACCCTTGGCGCCGCCGAGCGGCAGGGGCATGACCGCCTTCTCGGGATCCGTCGTCGGAGTGCCGTCCTCGGTGGCCGCGGCGCCCTCGGGCAGTGGCGTGCCGCTCGCCTTGGCCTGGCGGATCCGGCCGAGGGCGACGGTCGCGGTGGCCATGTCGAGGAGGAGCGGCGCGTGGGCCGCGGCCGGTACGGCGATGGCGAGGGGGCTGGTGGCGACGGCAGCACCCTTGACGCCGGTGTAGCCCATGTTGGGCATGCCGGCGACGAAGCCGAGGCCGACCAGGCCCTGTTCGGCGATCTTCGCGACGTAGTAGCCGATGGCGCCGGTGTGGACGGTGTGGCGAACGCCCACGGAGGCGATGCCCGTTGCCCGCGCCCGTCGCACCGCTTCCTCGGCGGCGGCGGTGAGGGCCACCGGGCCGGGTGCCCGGTCGGCGTCCAGGACGGCGGCCGCCGGGGTGGTGGACTCGATCCGGATGTCGGGAGCGGCGTTGGCCACGCCCTTGGCGAGCAGCTCCAGATAGGCGGGGACGCGGGCGATACCGTGCGAGTCCACGCCGCGCAGCGCGGCCCAGACGAATACATCGGCGGTGGTGGCGGCGTGCTCGGTGCTCAGGCCGCCCTTCTCCAGCAGTGCGGCGGCGAAGGCGCGCAGGTCCCCGGCGGGGACGCGGACCTTGCCCGGCGCGGGGCTCGGGGTGTCGGTCATGGTGCGGAGGTCTCCTGGGTCAGCGGGTGACGAGGACGTCGACGACAGCGGTCGTCCCCTCGGCCACGGCCTTGAGCGCGCGCTCCAGGGCGGGGGCGAGGGCGTCGCGGGTGTCGACGGTCTCGGTGTGCATCCCGAACGGTTCGGCGAAGCCGGCCAGCCGGGGCAGGCGGTGCAGGTCGGTGCCCAGCCATTCGCCGGTCTCCGCGGCAGCGCCCTCGGGGTAGAAGCGGCGGTGGTTGAGGTTCATCGACTTGTAGACGCGATTGTTGAAGATCACGATCAGCACCGGCAGGTCGTAGCTCTTCGCGGCGTCGTACGACTGGATCACCGGGTTGTAGGTGAACGCCCCGTCGCCGACGGTGAGGACCACCGGACGGTCCTTCGCGGCGAGCTTGACGCCGAGCGCGACCGCGATGCCCTGGCCGAGGCCGCCCTGCACGTAGAAGTAGGAGTCGGGATCGGCGGTCTGCAGATGCCGCTTGACGACCCGGCTGTGGGTGATGGTCTCGTCGACGACGATGCCGTCCCGGCCGGTGAGCAGTCTGCGCAGAGTGGCGGCGACCAGTACCGGGTCGACGCCGTCGATCTGTTCGGCCTTCTCCTCGGCGGCGGCGATCGCCTTCTGCTCGGCGGCGTGGCGTTCCTCCTGGGTCTCGCGCCGGATCCGCACCGCCTGCTCGTCCAGGTCCTTCGCCCGCTTGGCGAGCTGGCGGAGGGAGTTGGCCACGTTGCCTTCCAGGTACACGTCCGCGAACAGGACCTGGTAGACGATGTGCGGGCGCTGCGGGACCTGGTCGATGACGACGATCTTCGCCTTCGACGGCCTGCGGCTCGGCGGGTAGAAGGGGGCCCGGCAGTTGACGAGCAGGATGAGGTCGGCTGTGTCCATCCAGGGGCCGATGTCACTGCCGGCGTGCAGCGGGTGGGTGCGCGGGAAGTTGCCGCACACCGCCGAGTCGGGCTCGACGACCGGGATGTTCCATGCCTCGGCGAAGGCGATCAGGGCCTCGAAGCCGCCCGCCTCACGGCCCGTGGTCTCGGTGACGATCACGGGGTTCTTCGCCTCGCGGATCATCTGTGCGACCGGGTCCACCTCCTCGGGCGAGGAGTGCGTGGAGCCCGGCGGTACGACGGGCTTCGCCTCGCGGCCGTCCCAGTCCTCCAGAAGGATCTCCAGCGGGATGTTGAGGTACGCCGGTCCGGCCGGGGCCCGCCAGGACAGTTCCGCCGCCCGCGTGACCATCGTGGGCAGGGTGCTGATGTGGGCGGCCTCGTTGGCCCACTTGGTGAACGGCTGGGCCACGTGGTGCGGGCCGCCCACGATGGACAGGTTGCGGTACCACTGGCCGCCCGGGTCCTGGCCGGGGCCGTCGCCGTACGTGGTGGACTCCGAGGAGGCGACCACCATCGGCACGCCTGCGAGGAGAGCACCGTGCACCGCCATCGAGCCCTGGAGCAGTCCGGGGGCGGCGTGCAGCAGCACGCCCTGGGGGCGGCGCTTCAGCAGGCCGTAGCCGGTGGCCATGCCGACCGCCACGGTCTCATGGGTCAGGTCCAGGTACTCCGGCGCCGGGTCACCGTCACGGTGACGCCGGGCCAGGGACTCCCACACCGGGGCCCATTCGGACCCCGAGGAGCAGAAGAGGTATTCGGCGCCCGCGGCCGTGAAGGCGGATACCAGGGCATCCCCGCCGTCACCGCCGCCCGCGTCCGGCTTGTCGTGGGTGTCGTCCGTCATCTCCGGGGTGTCCTCAGCCCTCGATCGGCCAGTTCAGGACCTCGGCGATACCGCGGCCCATGATCCACTCCAGCTCCTCGGGCGTGAAGTCCCAGTGCTTGGTGAACTGTTCGATGGTGTCGGTGTAGGTGATGCCGTGGCCCAGCAGACGGGTGATGTCGGTGCCGTAGAAGCAGCGCTGCGGTCCCATCCGGTCGACCATCTCCCGGACGTACTTCTGGATGTTGTCGTTCGGGAACGGCTGCGTCGAGTAGCCGGGGAGCGCCGAGACCTTGACGTAGATGTTGGGGTGCGGGGCGAGGTCGGCGGTCTCGGAGACCCAGTAGCCGATGGCGTCGTCGACGCAGCGCGCCATGATGCCCATGTGATCGATGATGATCTTCAGCTCGGGGTGGCGGGCGGCGATCTCGCCGAGTTCCTTCTTCCAGATCGGGGCGTGCACCATCGTCGGGATGCGCAGTTCCTCGGCGACGGGCCAGTACCAGTCGTTGGTGCCGTCGATCATCCAGTTGCGGTCGATCGGCCGGTGGAAGGTGAGGCGGGTACCCTTGATGTGCGGGTTCTGCGCGAAGTCCTTGAGCATCGCCTTGCCCTCTGCGGGCTTGTTCTGCGGGATGCGGGCCATGATGCCGAAGCGGTCGGGGTGCGCCTCACAGGCTTCGAGGGCGTAGTCGATCCGGTCGCCCTCCCAGGACGGCGGCAGGATCAGCGCCCGGTTCACACCGGCCTCGTCCATCAGTTCGAGGGCCTCCTCGTAGGAGAAGGGGTCCTCGCGGTGGCCGTTGAGGCGGATGCGTTCCCGGGCGCCGGGCACCCAGGGGCGGTCCGGGGTCTCTTCCAGCCAGATGTGGATCTGCGTGTCGATGACGAACATAGGGTGAGCTCTTTCTCTCGAAGGGGGTGGTGCGGTGGTACGGAAGGAACGCTAGGCGCGGAGCGAGGTCTTGCAGGAGCGTCGGGCGCGCAAGCACTAGTTGCGCGGAAGTGCGCAGTACGCAGGGGGTTTCACGGTTCGCGGGCGGCTTCCCGGGGCGCTTCTCAGAAGTCGCCGAACACGTCGGTCACGATGTGTTCGGCGATCGCCAGGGAGGCCGTCGCGGCAGGGGACGGCGCGTTGCGCACGGCCGTGATCCTGCCGACGTGGTGGATCCGGAAGTCGTCGACGAGCGTGCCGTCGCGGTCCAGTGCCTGGGCCCGCACGCCGGCTCCGCCGCGGATCACGTCGTCGGCGCCGACGCCGGGGACGTACTGCCCGGCGTCCCGCATGAAGGCCGTGGTGGACAAGGCGCCGCGGTACTCCTTGAGACCGGTGCGCCAGTGCTGTGCCGCCATGCGCCACGCGCCGGGATAGGCGGCGAGGCCCAGTAGGTCCCTCGGGGAGATATTGCCGAGGGTGTAGCCCTCGCGGGCGAGCGCCAGGACGGCGTTGGGGCCGACCTCCACCGAGCCGTCCACCCGGGGGGTGAAGTGGACGCCCAGGAAGGGGTACCGGGGGTCCGGCACCGGGTAGATCAGGCCGCGCACCAGGTGGGTGCGGTCCGGTCTGAGCATCATGTACTCGCCCCGGAACGGGACGATCTTCGGCTCCTTCCTGTCCTGCGCGAGCCCGGCGACCACATCGGAGTGCAGACCCGCGCACAGGATCAGCCGGTCCACTCGAACCGTCTCCTCACGCGAGGCGACCTCGATGCCCCCGGGCACGGTGGCGATGCCGGTGACGGCGAATCCGAGCCGGACCTCGCCGCCCGATTCGGTGATGTCCTTGGCGAACTCGCGGGCGATCGCCCGGTAGTCGGTGATCGCGGTGCGCGGGGAGTGCAGCGCGGCGATGCCACCGGCGTGCGGCTCCAGCTCCCTGATCTCCTGCTTGGAAACCTTGACCAGGTCGGGCACGTGGTTGTTCCTGGCCCGCTCGTAGAGGTTCTCCATCCGGCCCAGCTCGTCCTCGCGGACGGCCACCACCAGCTTGCCGGTCTCCTTGTAGGGCAGGGCGCGGTCCTGGCAGTACTCGCGCAGCAGGGCCACCCCGCGGACGGTCAGGTCCGCCTTGAGGCTTCCGGGCGCGTAGTAGATGCCGGCGTGTACGACACCGGAGTTGTGGCCGGTCTGGTGCAGCGCGACCTGCGGCTCCTTCTCGAACACGACGACGCGGGTGCCGGGGCGGCGCAAGGCGATCTCACGGCCTGTGGCCAGGCCCACGATGCCGGCGCCGACAATGCCGATCGTCTCGTCGGCCATCGGTACCTCCCAGGGGTCAGAAGTGGATGGCGACGGTCTTGACGCGGGTCGAGAAGCGCAGGACTTCCTCGCCCTGCTCCTTGTAGGCCGTGCCGGAGTCGCGGAATCCGCCGAAGGGAAGGTGAACGTCCCATCCGGTGGTGGTGGTGTTGACGGCGATCTGCCCGCACTCGGCCTCGTCGGCGAAGCGGTACGCGCGGCCCAGGTCACGGGTGAAGACGGCGGCGGCGAGCCCGAAGTCGGAGTCGTTGACCGCCTCGACGGCGGCGGCGAAGTCGTCGACGGCGCGCACAGCGAGAACCGGTCCGAAGACCTCCTCGCGCCAGATCGCCGTCTCCGGGGTGACGTCGGCAAGCACGGTCGGCCGGACGTAGCAGCCGTGCGCCCGGTCACCGTCGGTGTCCGCCGTGCCGCCGGTGAGCACAGTGGCCCCCTGTTCGACGGCACGCCGCAGGTCGGCGAGGACGCTGTCCCGCTGCCTCGGGCTCGAGAGCGGGCACAGAGTCGTGGCCGGGTCGCTGCCGGGGCCCACGGTGAGCGACTCGACCTCCGAGACCAGCAGCCGGACGAAGTCGTCGTACACCGGACGTTCGACGATCACCCTGCTGGTCGCCGTGCAGCGCTGGCCCGCCTGGCCGAAGGACGCGGCCACTATGCCCTTCGCCGCGGCGGTCAGGTCCGCGTCCCTGAGGACGACCGAGGCGTTCTTGCCGCCCAGCTCGCCCTGGAAGCGGAGGTTGCGGTCGGCGAGCCGGCGGCGGATGCGGTTGCCGACGGCGTTGGAGCCCGTGAAGGTGATGCCGGTGATCCTCGGGTCGTCGAGAAGGGCCTCCTCCAGCTCGGAGGTACGGCCGGTGATCACGTTCAGCACCCCGGCGGGCAGCCCCGCGTCATGCAGGGCCCGGGCGAAGTGCAGACCCGACACCGGAGTTTCGGTGGCGGGCTTGAACACGGCCGCGTTGCCGACGGCGAGCAGCGGGGCGAGCTTGCGGGCCGGGGTGATCAGCGGGTCGTTCCACGGGCTGATCACCAGGATCACGCCGATCGGCTCGCGCTGGGTGTGCGTACGGTGGTCGGGGCGTACGTCGTGCAGCAGGGTGCCGTAGCCCTGGCGGGCCAGGCCCGCGTAGTAGTCGAGGAAGTCGGCGGCCTTGCCCGCCTCGACGCGGGCCTCGTTCAGCGTCTTGCCGTTCTCGGCCGTGACGTCGGCGGCGATCTCCTCGAGCCGTTCGCGGATCAGCCGGGCGGCCTCGGTGAGGATGCGGGCCCGCTCGAAGGGGCTGGTGCGCTTCCAGACACCGAAGCCGCGCTCGGCGTGGTCGTAGGCCCGGGTGACGTCCTTGGCGGACAGGGCCGGAATCCGGGCCACGGGGGCGCGGACGTCGGCCGGGTCGTGGACGTCGATCCACTCGCCGGTCGTCACCCACTCCCCGCCCAGGAGCGTTTCCAGAGTGCGCATCAGATCACTTCCTTCGTCGACCCCGGTGCGGATGACCGGGGTCCCTGCGGGTTGGCCGTACGGACCGGATGCGACAACACACCACGTCGGGGCGGGTGCACCAGCACCGCGGGGGCAGGCATTGGTTGCGCCGTGCACGGGTCGGCGGGCGCATGATCCGTGCTGGAATCGGCGGGCCGAAGGGCCCGGCCCGTATCGGGCCGGCACACGCCCGACATGAGAGATGGGAAAGACATGGCCTACGCAGTCGTCGCCCGCTACCACTGCGCCCCCGAGAACGAGCCGGCCGTACGTGCCGCGCTGCTGAAGGCGCGTGAGCACACGCGGTCCGAGCCCGCCAACCTCGCGTACGAGGTGCACGCGGAGGTGGACGCTCCGGGAGGTTTCGTGCTCTACGAGCAGTACACCGATCGTGCGGGTTTCGAGGCGCACAAGGCGGCGCAGCACTTCCGTGAGCTGATCGTCGAGACGGTGTGGCCGCTGCTCACGGATCGGTCGGTGACCTTCGCCGACGTGCTGTGATCACGGAGCGGGCCGGGAAGCACCATGCTCCCCGGCCCTCCCCCGTTCAGAACTCGTTGCCCCAGCAGTAGCGGGCGATCGTCTCGACCAGGACGAGCTTGCGGTGCTGGTCCTCGGCGCTCAGCAGCGGCCGGCTCGCGATGTCGGCGAAACCCCGGGACGGGCTGACGGCGGCGTCCTCAACGTCCTTGAATTCGCCCACGGCGTCGATCCGGTCCATCACCGTGCCGATGTCCTCCAGTTCGGGCACGGTCGCGTCCACCACGCCCAGGCAGACGTCCCTGTCCTCGGGCAGCGCCCGCACCAGGTCCAGCTCGGCGTCGGTGCCCTGGTCGAAGGGGAGGATCCAGCGGTCCGCGGGAACCGCCGTGTAGAGCCGCTCGGCCCGTGCCGTGTCCACGGCGGACGGCGCCGCCCAGCCCGGTGCCACGCCGATGCGCACGCCCTCGGGGCGCTGGCCGAGCCGGACCGCCAGGGCGTCCACCGCGAGCGCGTCCTCGAAGGACAGCGCGCCGGGGCCGGGCGAGGGTTCGGTGGCGACCAGGTCGAGCAGCAGGGGGTTGTTGAGCTGGATCAGGCGTACGCCCTTGGCGACGAGCAGGGCGATCTCCGCCTGGATGATCTCTGCCAGAGCCTCGCCGAGTTCCCTGGCCGAGGAGACGCCCAGGCCGGGCTGGTACGTGGTGGCAGCCAGATAGGCCGGCGACGGCAGTGACACCTTGGGAGCGATCACCGTCAGTTCGGCGAGCCGTGCCGCCCAGTCGGCGAGCAGCGGGCCGTTGGCCTTGGGGAGGGACTCGGCGACCCAGCGCACGAGCCCGTCGGGGCCGGTCTCGTCGGTGCGCCGGAACCCGGAGACGTTGTCGAGGACGGCGCCGCGGAAGTCCTCGCGGGGATAGTCGCCGTCCGTGACGACGGTGGAGCGCAGCTTGCGCTGGTACACCACCACGTCCTGGACTGCCTGGAGTTCGGCCGCGTGCAGCGCCTCCGGGTCACCGGCCGCGCGGGCGATGGTGAGTTCCGCGGGACGAACCAGGCTGCCGTGGTGGTCGATGCGGTAGTTGAACGTGTCCGCCATGGGTCAGTCCTTTCCGGAGCCGGCCGGCGCCGGTGTGCCCGCGACTCCCCAGGCCGCGAACTCCAGTTCGTAGCCGAGGGATTGCAGGACCTCGTCGGCGATGACCTGATCCTCGTCGGCGGTGCCGCCGGCGATGCCGAGGCCGCCGATGATCTGGCCGTCCTTCTTGATGGTGACGCTGCCCTCGGTGGCGAGGATCGGCAGCGCGGCGCCGGGCAGTTGGGAGAGCTGGGAGAAGAAGACGGGCTGGCTCTCCTGCCACTTCTTCAGCATCCTGCCGGGGCGCTGCATCACGGCGGCGGTGTACGCCTTGGCGCGGGCGATGTCGGGGGTGAGCGGGCGGGCGCCGTCGGCCCGGTGGACGGCGACGACGAAGCCGCCTGAGTCGACGACGGCGACGCTCACCGCCTTGCCGATCGCCTGGGCGCGTTTGTGCGCGGCGGCGATGATCTCCTCGGCGGCGTCGAGGGTGACGTTGCTCATGCGGCTTCCTTATGACGTGGTCAGGGTGCGGCGCAGCCGTGCGACGGCCGCGTTGTACGGCTCGGGCGTCTCCCAGTACATGGAGTGCGGGGCGCCGGGGACGATCTCCAGATGCGAGCCGGGCAGCAGTTCATGGGCGCGGGTGACGGTCTTCACGCTGAGGACGGCGTCCTTCTCACCGGCGAGGAAGGCGACCTTGACCCCGGACTTCTGGATCTCCTCCAGGGTGGGCCCGTCGGTGTCGAGGTTGCGCAGGTCGGCCATCGTGGCCACGTTGAACGTGCCCATCTGCTGGAACAGGAAGGTGAGGTCGGCGCGCTCGGTCTGGAAGCGCTTGGTCAGCAACCGGTCGATGACGGGCAGCTTGACGGCCTCGGCGCGGTCGGCGGCGGCCAGTTCCTTCAGCTCGGGGTGGCCGATGCCGCCGAGGGAGTGGCCGAGGACGACCGAGGAGACGCGCCCGGGGCGCATGAGTCCGGCGCGCAGGGCGGCGACGGAGCCGATGGACTGGCCGACCAGCATGACGTCGGTGAGTTCCTCGGCGTCCAGGACCGCCGCGACGTCGCCGGGGAAGTCCTGGCCGTCGAACTCGGGCATGGACGAGTCCGAGTTTCCGAAGCCGCGCAGATCCACCGTGACGACGGTGAACTCGTCGCGCAGCGCGGCGACCTGCTGCCACCAGGCGGCGTGGTGGCCGCCGCTGCCGTGCACAAACAGGATGACCGGGCCGCTGCCGTGGCGTTCGTAGTAGAGGGAGGTGCCGTCGGAGTCGGCGAGGGGCATGAAGTGAACTCCTGTATGTGCGGGTCTAGTTGGGGCGCTTGGCGTGATAGACCAGCTCGATCATGGTGTGGTCGGGGTCGTGGATGTAGCAGAACTTGGACTGGTTCTCGGGGCGCTGGATCGGGCGGGTGTGCCGGATGCCCAGCTTCTTGAGGTGCTCCAGGAAGTCGTCCCAGTCGTCGACCTCGACGGCGAAGTGGTAGGGCGCCATGCGCTCCATCTCCTCGACCGGGGTGAAGTGGAGGTCGAAGTTGCCCCGGGTCATCAGCACCACGCGGGTGTTGGACTTGGGCTGGATGCGCTTCATCCCGAAAACCTCGGCGTACCAGGCCGCGGTGCGGTCGGGGTCGGTGGTGGGGAAGTTGACGTGGTGGATGTAGCGGGGTTGTGCGCTCATCAGTGGTGGTTCCCTTCGAGGTGGACGGGGTTGGACAGCACGCCGATACCGCTGATCTCGACCTCCACGGTGTCGCCCGGCTCCAGTTGGCAGACGGACTCGGCGCCCATCCACAGCACGTCGCCCGGCTGGAGGGTGATGTGCCGGGTGATCTCGACGATGAAGTCGAAGGGGTCGAAGACCATGTCACCGGTCGGGAACGCGGCACGGACCTCGCCGTTGACGCGCAGGGTGGTGGTCTGGGCCAGGGCGTCGACGTCGGTCTCGATCCAGGGGCCCATGGGCTTGAAGGTGTCGCTGTTCTTGCTGCGCCAGAACGTGCGGTCCTCGTGCTGCCAGGTGCGGGCGCTGATGTCGTTGCCGATGGTCCACCCGAAGATGCCCTCGCGTGCCTCGTCGCGGGTGGCGTGGCGCAGGGTGCGGCCGATGACGGCGACGAGTTCGGGTTCGGCCTCGAACCGGCCCTCGACCCCGGCGGGCTTGACGATCGGCGAACCGTGCCCGGTGAGCGCGTTGTTGGCGCGGTAGCCCACCTCGGGCCGCTGAGGGAACGGGGCGCCGGCGTGCTTGATGTGCCGGGGGTAGTTCATGCCGACGGCGTAGAACACGGGCGGGACGACGGGCGGCAGCCAGTGGGCCTCCGCGCGGGGCACCGAGCCGATGACGTCGACGGGGTGCTGTTCCAGGGGGGAGCCGGACAGCAGCTCGATCTCCTCCTCCCCCACCGTGCCCCATACGGCCCGCCCGGCGACGGATATCCGCGTGTACCTCATGGCGCCAGCAGGTGGGAGACGCGCTTGGTGACCAGGTAGGCGTCCAGCGCCTCGGGCCCGCCCTCGCGGCCGTAGCCGCTGTCCTTGACGCCGCCGGAGGGCGCCTCGTGGACGGAGCCGCCGCAGTGGTTGAGGGACAGGATCCCGGCCTCGAGTTCCGCCGACAGCTTCTCGGCCGTCGCGGCCGAGCCGGTGAAGCCGTAGGCGGCGAGGCCGTACGGCAGGGCGTTGGCGACGGCGAGCGCCTCGTCGAGGTCGGTGAAGGGCACGATCGGCGCGATCGGCCCGAACGGCTCCTCGCTCATCAGCTCGGCGTGCTCGGGTACGTCGGTGAGGACGGTCGGCGCGAAGAAGTACCCGGGGCGGTCGAGCCGTTCGCCGCCGGTGAGGGTCTTCGCGCCCTGGGCGACGGCGTCGGCGGTGAGCCGTTCCAGGGCCGCGAGCCGACGGGCGTTGGCGAGCGGGCCCATGGTGGTGCCGGGTTCCAGACCGTCGCCCACGACGACCGCCTCGGCGGCCCGGACGAACGTGTCGGTGAACTCCTCGACCAGGCTCTCGTGGACCAGGAACCGGCTCGGCGAGGTGCAGACCTGGCCGGCGTTGGCGAACTTCGCCCGCGCGGCGCTGCGGGCGGCCCGCACGGGGTCGGCGTCCGCGCAGACGATCACCGGGGCGTGGCCGCCGAGTTCCATCAGGGACGGCTTCATGACCTCGCCGGCCCGTGCGGCGAGCAGCTTGCCGACCGGCACGGAGCCGGTGAAGGCGACCAGCCGGGTCACCGGCGAGGCGATCAGATGCTCGGAGACTTCGGCGGGCTCGCCGAAGACGAGGTTGAGGACTCCGGGCGGCAGACCCGCATCGGCGTAGCAGCGGACCAGCTCGGCCGCCGTGGCCGGGGTCTCCTCGGATGCCTTGATGACCAAGGAGCAGCCGGCCGACAGGGCGGACGAGATCTTGCGGTTGGGGCCGCCCACCGGGAAGTTCCACGGGACGAACGCGGCGACGGGGCCGATGGGCTCCCGCCGCACCGTCAGGACGGTGCCGGGCTCCGAGGGGATGATGCGGCCGTACGCGCGGCGGGCGTCGTCGGCGTGCCAGCGCAGGGTCTCGGCGGTGCGGCACGCCTCACCGACCGACTCCGCGAGCGGCTTGCCCTGCTCCCGGGTCATGACACGGCCGATCGCGGGGGCGCGCTCGGCGATCAGGTCGGCGGCGCGGTACAGGATGCGGGTGCGCTCGGTGACGGGGGTGCCGCGCCAGATCCGGAAGCCCTCGACGGCGGCGTCGAGCGCACGGTCCAGGTCGGCGGTGGTGGCCAGGGGGACGTCACCGATCACCTCCTCGGTGGCCGGGTCGACGACGGGGGCGGTACGTCCGGTGCCGCCCTGGCACCACTCGCCCGCGATGTACATGCGGACGGCGGGATGGCCGTGCTCGGTGGTCATGGGTGGGTGCCCTCTCAGGCTGGGGAGTCGATGAGGCCGCAACAGCTCAGGAGGCGGTCGTGGCCTCCTGGTCTCGGTTGGTGCGCAGCGCCCAGATGTGGTGCGGCGGGGTCGTCTCGTGGACCCGGGTCTCGTAGGAGTCGTCCACGCGGTCCATGTCGGCGGCATACTCGACGCGGCCTCCGCAGGGGGCGTGCAGGAAGCGGAAGACATTGGAGCCGACGGTGTGCCGGCCGAGCCTGCGGGCCTCCCGCCAGCCCTTCTCGATCATGTGGTTGCCGCCCTCGATCACATCGTCGAAGCCGGGCACCTCGTAGGCGATGTGGTTGACGCCGACCCGGTCGGGGCGGTGGCAGAGCAGCAGGGTGTGCTGGTCGTCGTCGCCGGGGGCCTGCATGAACACCCCCATCGGCTCGACCACGTCGGTGGGGCGGAAGCCGAGGACGTCGGTGTAGAAGGCGACGGCCTCCTCCTTGCCGGCCTGGGCGATGTTCAGGGCGACATGGCACATGCGCAGCGGGTACGCGCGGGTGAGCGGCTCCAGTGCGGTGTTCCAGCGGCGGACGCTGCCCGGGGCGTTGACGGGGCGGGGCGCGACGGCCGTCTCCCGGGGCCGGGCGAGGGTGAGGCCGACGCCGAAGCCGCTGCGGTCGACGGTGTGGAAGACGCCGTCGGCGCTCTCGCGCACCGTGCCGTACCGGCCTGCGGCCGCGACCAGGCGCTCCAGCTCCGCGGGCGTGTCGACGCCCCAGACGATCTCGCGCAGGGTCGGACCGTCCTCGACGGGCGGCGGGAGCAGCGGGCCGGGCTCGGTGTCGAGGTGCAGGGTCTGCCCGGCGAGCGTCTCGAACATGGCGTGCTCATCGGTCCGTTCCACCAGGAACAGCCCGAAGTCGTCGAAGAACCGGACGCATGTGTCGAGTTCGGCGATGCCGTAGGTGGCCGATTCGATTCTCTGGATTCCCATGGATTCCTCGTTTCCGGGTCGCCTGGTGAGCGTAGATTTTCGGGTGCGAGGGCCTCAATGGCCCGAGGTCCACGGAGTGCGCAATCGTTTCTTGCGCCATCGTGCTGCGATTACGGGCGCATGGCGGAAAACGGATTCCGGGAGAACCAGTCGGCGAGAAAGTCGAGGAACACGCTGATCTTGCGCGGGGTGTCGTGGCCGGGACCGTAGATCGCGTACAGCGGGCGGTCGGGCACCTCCAGCTCCGGCAGCAGCACTTGGAGTGCGCCGGAGAGGAGGTGGTCGTGGGCCGGACGCTGTGGCAGCAGGGCGAGTCCCCGGCCCAGGACGGCCGCCTTCTGCAGGGCGATGTAGGAGTTCGACGAGAAGGCGATGGTGCGGATCTTGTGCAGGGTGCTGGCGTGCCCGCGGCCGATGCGCCAGACCGGGTCGTTGACGTGGACCAGACAGTCGTGGTGCGCGATGTCGTTCGGGTGCTCGAGGGCACCGTTGCGCTCGATGTAGTCCCGCGAGGCGCACAGGACGAAGGGCAGCGAGGAAATCTTCTTCAGCCGGACGCTGGAGTCACGCAGATCGCGGGTGTGGAAGGCGATGTCGAAGCCGCTGTCCAGAAAGTCGTAGGTGCGGTCCGACATGCCCCCCAGTTCGAAGCGGACGTTGATTTTCGGGTGGGCTGCGGAGAACGCGGCGATGGCGTCACCGAGATCGAGGCTGCCGATCCATTTCGGGCAGATGACGCTGAGGGTGCCCTCGGCGCGGTCGTGAAGGTGCGCGATGCCGACGTCCTCTGCCTCGATCTCGTCCAGGATGCGGGCGGCGAACGTCGCATACCGCTGGCCCGGCTCGGTCAGACTGACCGAGCGGGCCGTACGGTTGACCAGCCGGACACCCACCTGCCGTTCCAGTTCGGCGACGTGCCGTGACACCAGCGAGCCGGAGGAGCCCAGCCTCTTTGCCGCCCCACTGAAGCTGCCGACCTGTGCGACAGTGACGAAGCTGTGCATGAGAAGCAAGCGATCCATGATCCCTCCGGGGGCTCCCCGACTCTCGACGGCTCCGGGCCGCGTGCGCAGCGCGCGAAACGGCTCGGAGATGGTGGTGTACGAATTGGCGTACGGACCGATGTCCGGCGGCGTCCCCTACTTCGGGCAGTACTGGGGGGCTTCGCTCACGTTGTCCTTGGTGACCAGGACAAGAGGAATGTTGGCGATCTTCTCAACGCCTTGCTTCTTGTCGAGAAGGCCGATCGTGTTCCGCACCGCGGTCTGGCCGATCTGCATCGCCGAGTTGGCGACGGTCGCGGACAGTTGGCCGCTCTTGACCGCGGCGAGGCCGTCCTCGGTGCCGTTGGTGGTGACGATCTTGACGTCCTTGGCACCGGCCGCGTCGAACGCCTTGCGGACCGCGAAGGCCATCTCCTCGTTGGCCACGAAGGCGTAGTCCAGATCGGGCTGGGCCTGGATCATGTTCTCGGCGACGTCCTGCGCCTTGGCCGGGTTGAACATGCCGGGCTGGTTGGCGACGACCTTCGCGTTCGCCGGCAGAGCGGCCTGGAAACCACCGACCAGCAGGTCCGACGCGGCACCGGGGGCACCGGCGACGATCCCGACCTTCACGTCCTTGCCCGCGGCGTCCTTCTCGATCCAGCCCGCGTCCAGCTCGCCCACCTTCTTGAGGTCGACCTTGGCCACGCCCAGCACGTTCGACATGTCCGAGGTGGCGACGGAGGTGAGGAAGATCGGGATGCCGGCACTCCTGGCCTTGGCTATGTCACCCTCCAGGGCGTCGACGTTGACGGTCTGGACGATCAGGGCGTCGACGTTCCGGGAAATCATGTCCTCGATGTTGGACAGCTCGGTACCGGCGTCCTGCTTGGAGTTGGCGGTGTAGACGGTCGCCTTCTCCTCCTTGCCCGTCTGCTCGACGGCCTTGAGCAGACACTGGTGGAAGTGGGTGTTGGCTCCGTTGACGAATCCCAGCGTGACCGAGCCGTCGGAGGCTCCCGAGTCCCCGTTCGACGTGCCGCAGCCGGAGAGCACCAGGGAGGCAGTGCCGATGAACGAGGCCGCAATGGCGCGGCGTGAGCGTCTGGTGAACATCATGGATCGGCCTTTCCTGCATCTTTGAAAGAGAGGTGGTGGACTGTGGGGGCGCACTGGGGGCTGCGGAGTACGAGGACGCGCGGGTTACGGCGCTAATGACCTGGCGTGGACTTGCGCTGGAACTCGTTGATGATCGCCGCGACGAGCAGCACCCCACCGGTCACGACGAACTGGTAGTAGCTGTTGACCTGGAGCAGGTTCAGCGCGTTGGCGACGACTCCGAGCAGCACCACGCCGAGGACGGTTCCCACGACGGTGCCGTGGCCGCCGGCGAGGGAGGTGCCGCCGATGACCACCGCGGCGACAGCGGTCAATTGCAGTTGCAGGCCCCCCGTGTTGGGCGCGGCGGCGCCGAGCCGGGACAGCAGCATCAGCCCGGCGAGTCCGGCGAGGGCACCGGCGAGGGCGTACAGGGCGAGTTTGCGGCCGGAGACATTGATGCCGCTCAGGCGGGCCACGTGTTCGTTGCCGCCCATGGCGAAGGCGTCCCGGCCGAAGGTGGTGAAGCGCATCGCCAGACCGATCACCGCGAGCACCAGGATCGCCACGACGCACAGGTAGGGAATGCCGAACACCTTGTCGTTGCCCAGGGCCCACATGCGCTGGCCGATGGTGATGGACTCCCCGTCGAGGACGAGCAGGGCCACCCCGTCGAGCAGCATCGCGGAGGCCAGGGTGGCGACGAAGGGCGCGACCCGGGTGTATGTCACCACCAGCCCGTTGACCAGCCCTATCACCGTGGCCAACAGGAGCGTGACGACCACGGTGACCACGGTGGGCCGACCGTCGTGCAGCAGGGTCGCGCCGACCGAGACGGTGACGGCCGCGTTGCTGCCCATGGAGAAGTCCATACCGCCCGCCGTCATCAGCAGGGTCAGCCCGCCCGCGATGACGGCGGTCACGCTGATCTGCCGCAGCACGTTCAGCAGGTTCTGCGAGGTGGTGAAGGAATCGGCCTGCACGGCGGTGAAGACCGCCACCAGCGTGAGGACCACGATCAGGCCGCCGTGCGGCACGTGCAGCAGGGTCTTCGGGGTCAGGCGGGAAGCGGCTCGGTGCTGGGAGGCGGGCGCGAGATCCGGTCCTGCCGAGGGGGCTTTGAGGCTCATCGAGGCTGACCTCCGAGTGTCTTGGCGACGAGCTCGTCGCGGGTGATGGCGGTGATGTCGTGCTCGGCGACGGTGCGCCCCGCGCTGACCACGACGACCCGGTCCGCCAGGCGCATGACCTCCTCGGCGGACGACGAGGCGAGCAGTACGGCCACCCCGCGCGAGGCGAGATCGTCGACCAGGGTGTGGATGTCGGCCATGGCCGCGACGTCGACACCGTTGGTGGGGTCTTCCAGGAAACAGGCGACCGGATCGGTCTCCAGCCACTTGCCGAGCAGCACCTTCTGCTGGTTGCCGCCGGAGAGCGTGCCCACGGGCGGATTGCCGCTGAGGGCGACCACGCCGTAGCTGCTGCGCACCGGGGCGGCACGGCGGGCGAGGGCGGTACGGCGGTGCAGGCGGCGGCGCGCGAAGCGGTCCCCGGCCAGCATCAGGTTCTCGTCCAGGCTCATCCCCTGGACGAGCCCCAGGGTCCGGCGGTCTCCGGTGACACACCGCAGCCCGCTGGCGAGCGAGGCCGCGACCCTGCCGAGGGGCACGGCACGGCCGTCGACGAGCAGCTCACCGGTGTCGGGCCGCTGCCGTCCGGACAGCAGGTCGAACAGCCGCGACTGGGCGTCGCCGGCCGGGCCGAGGACGGCGACGATCTCGCCCTTGCGCACCTCGACGGTGAAGTCCTGAACGGCTCGCCCGTGGCTCAACCCCCGTACGGTCAGGCCGCTCTCGTGCTTGGCGCCGGCCCGCTCGGGCCGGTGCGAGACGACATCCCGGCCGACCATGCTGCGAACGAGGGAGGCCCGGTCCATTTCGGCGGCCGGGGCCGTGGTCACCACTCTCCCGTCGCGCAGCACGGTGAGGCGGTCGGCGACGGCCATGACCTCGTCGATGTAGTGCGAGATGTAGACGACGGCGACACCGTCGTCCCGGAGGGTGCGCACCAGTGCACGGATCTGATTGGCGTCCTTGGCGCTGAGGCAGGCTGTGGGCTCGTCGAGGATCAGGATCCGTCCGCCTCGGCGAACCTCGCGGGCCACCTCGACCATGGTCTGCTCGGCGACGGTGAGGGTGCCGGCGATACGCTCCACGTCGATGGAGATGCCGAGGCCGGACAGCGCTTCGCGCGCTTCGGCCCTGACGGCCCGCCAGCGCACGGCACCGCCGAGGGTGGGCAGATCACCGAGCATCACGTTCTCGGCGACGGTCAGCCCCATGGCGAGTTCCCGGCGCTGCGGTACGCAGGCGATGCCGAGCTTGCGGGCCTTGCGGACGGTCAGACCGGAGTGCTCCTGCCCACCGACCTCGATGGTGCCGCCGTCGGCCTGGTGCACTCCGGAGAGGATCTGCACAAGGGTCGACTTCCCAGCCCCGTTCATGCCCATCAGCGCATGAATCTCGCCCGGGTACAGGTCGAGGTCGACGCCTTTCAGCGCGGGCGCCCCGCCGAAACTCTTGGTGGCTCCCCGCACGCGGAGTATCGCGCCGCGGGATGCCGTCGAACCGGCGCCGCTGTCCACGAGGGACCCGGCCGGTGTCCTGGAGGGCACAGCGGTACCTCCCTGCGCGTTCGGGTTCACGAGGGGACTCACGGCCGGTCGACGGCGGGGGCGATCCGCGCGTAGCCGCGGATGTCGGGGAACGGGGGCTCCTTGTCGGCCTGAAGGTCCACCTGGAAGGCGTTCAGACACATCCCGAGCATGGTGAAGTTGCCGAGCGCGCCGATGGTGTCCACGAGGCCCCGGGCACCGAAGTGGTGGAGCGCCGCGGCGAACGTGGCGTCCGTGACGAAGTGCTCTTCGAGGAGCTCACGGCAGAAGAGGTAGAACGCCTGGTCGCGCTCGTCGTCGAAGACCGCCGGCCGCTTTTCGGCGATGGCCTTGACCGCGGCCTCGGGAATCCCGGCCTCGATCGCCTGGTGCACATGGGCGTTCCAGGAGTACTGCGCGTCCCAGTTGCGGGCGGCCATCAACAGGGTCAGTTCGCGCAGGTGCTGGGGAAGGGAGCAGTCGAAGCGGGCGAAGGCACCGAGTGACTCGGCACGTTCGCACATCTCCGGGCTGTGCAGCCAGGCCCGGAAGGGACCGCGGACCGCGCCGCGGCGGCCGGCGATACGGGCCGCCAGTTCCCGCTGCCGCGGGTCCATTTCCTCTTCGGTGAGTACGGGGAGCCTCATCTGGCCGATACCTGCCTTTTCTTTCGGGCATGAGTCCGCCACGTGTACGAGCCGGGGCGGTGACAGGTGACGGTACAGCCGGGACGGGCAAGCTCACCCCTTGCGGAGTGCAAGGTAAACCTGCACGCCAGTGGAGACCGCTTCACGTCGTCGCGACCTAACGTCGGTCAGCGCACATCGTGTAGAGGGAGAGGAACCCCGGATGACCACGATCATCAAGGCCGCGTCCGTGCCCCTGCTGGACCGGGGCGGTTCCGTGGTGACGACGCCGCTGATCACCACCGTGTCGGCGGGCGGGGAGAACCGCATCACCAGCGGAATGAGCGTCTACCCGGTCGGTTCGGGAGCCCCGCTGCACTCGCACAACTGCGACGAGCACGTGACGGTCCTCGACGGCGAGGCGGAGGTGTGGGTCGACGGCGAAGTGACCAAGCTGGAGCGGTTCGACACCACCTACATCCCCTCACCCATCCCCCATCTGTTCCGCAATGTGGGCGACCGACCGCTTCGCATCCTGTGGGTGTACTCCTCCGGACATGTGACACGCACGTTCACCGAGACCGGGCGAACGGTGGAGCACCTGTCGGCGGAGGACCAGATGGGCTGAACCGGACGCCCCGTGGAAACGTGCGAAAGGCCGCCGATCTCGACTTCGTCGTCATCGTCGACAGGAACGGGATCGGTCTGACACAGCCGGATCCGGGCCTGATCGTGCGGGCGGCGACGTTGCCGCCCACCGTCGGCAACAGGCAGGTTCGCGTAGGCTGCCCCGGTGGTGCGGGCACGTTCCGGTGGATCGCCATGGGGACACTACTCGTCGTGCGGGAGTGGTCGGGCAAGGGAGTGGGCCAGGCATGGGCCGTTCGGGTCGGGTGACGCTGAGTGATGTGGCCAAGTTGTCCGGGGTGTCGCGGGCGACGGTGAGCTTCGTCCTGAACGACGATCCGCGACAGACGATCTCCCCTGCCACCCGGAAGCGGGTCCTGCAAGCCGCACGGGATCTCGGTTACGTCCCCCACGGCATCGCCCGCGCACTGCGGGAGGGGTCGTCTCGCATCGTCGTGCTCAATGTCGACCGGGGTATGGAGGGCAACTTCTCCCGGAGCTATGTGCGGGGTCTGGACGAGGAGCTGGCCGAGCACGACCACATCCTGCTCGTGCGGCACGGCCACGCGATCGAGGAGTCCACCCAGAAGGTTCTGGACACCATCGCGCCGCGGGCGGTGCTGCGGCTCGGTGACGTCTACATGGAGGGACGTGCGCCGGACGAGGACGATCGGGAGAGCGGGTTCGCCGCGAACGCCGCCTTGCAGATCGGCTATCTCGCCGAGAAGGGGCACACCCGTATCGCCATGGCCCTGCCCGACCATGACTACCCGTTGACCGAGGCACGGCTCGGCTTCGCCCAGGATGCCGCCCGACGCTGGGGACTTCCTCGCCTGGAACGCTTCGTCGTGCCGCGTCCCCGGTCGGCCGGCGCGGCCGCCGTCGAAGCGTTCCTCGCGGCGCACGCGGAGGTGACGGCGCTGGCGGCCTTCAACGACGACATCGCCCTGCGCAGTCTCACGGCCCTGCGCGATCTGGGACGGCGAGTTCCCGAGGACGTGGCCGTGATCGGCTTCGACGAGACCGAGCACGGGTCTCTGTACAGCCCCGCGCTCACCACCGTCCACATCGACGCCGAGACCCTCGGGCGGATCGCGGCCCGCAACGCACTGGGCATCGACGCCGGCGACCTGGCGCCGGTGCCCGGCAGAATCGTGGTCCGCGGATCGGCGTGACCGGTACTCGGGGGTGTCCATGGAGGACGTCCTGGCCGTCGTCGGTCGTCCAGGTCGACACGCGTCAGTGAAGGCGCTCGGTGAGCATGTCGCGGGCATCGTCCTCACCCCTGAAGCCATCACCCTGGCCCGGATGTCCCGGGCGATCCGCGCTCCGTCGATCGTGGTTGTCATGGTGGTGGGCTGCCTTCCGCTGTGCGGATCACAGTGGAGAGGACTGGTGTGCCGGGTCCATGACCGATCGGGCCGGCCGGCACCGGGGCGGCGGTGAGCACCGAAGCGAGATCGTGCACGTCGTGCGTGCCGACCTGCTCCGCCCGCCGCCCTGGCCGTCCGGCCCAACCCTGCACAGGTGAGGAGCGTCTGCCCCGTTCCGGACTCCCCGCGGTGTGCGGTGTGAGCGGCGGCTCAGGCGAAGACGATGGTCTGGTTGCCGCTACGGACAACGCGGTCCTCGGCGTGCCACAGCACCGCGCGGGAGAGGACGGCGCGTTCCACGTCCGCGCCCCGGCGGCTGAGGTCGGCGGCGGTGTCGGCGTGGCTGACCCGCACGACGTCCTGCTCGATGATCGGGCCCTCGTCGAGATCCTCGGTGACGTAGTGGGCCGTGGCACCCACCAGCTTCACTCCGCGCTCCTTGGCCTTGGCGTACGGGCCTGCGCCGATGAAGGCCGGCAGGAACGAGTGATGGATGTTGATGACCGGTACGCCCACGTCCTCGATGAACCCGCCCGAAAGGATCTGCATGTAGCGGGCCAGGACGACGAAGTCGACGTTGCCCTTGAGCAGACGCAGGTGTTCCGCCTCGGCCGCCGACTTGTCCGCGCCCTGGCAGGGGACGTGGAAGAAGGGGATGCCGAAGTTGCGTACCTCCTCGGCGACGTCCGGGTGGTTGGAGATCACCATGCTGACGCTGACCGGAAGCTGGCCCCGGCGGTGGCGCCAGAGCAGGTCCAGCAGGCAGTGGTCGGACTTCGAGGCGAAGATCGCGACCCGTTTCGGCACCGACAGATCGCGCAGGGTGTAGGTGAGTCCGAACTTCCTCACCAGCTCCTCGTCGAAGTCGGTGCGCAGAGCGGGCAGTTCGGCCTGTAGCCCGTCCAGGCCGAAGACGGTGCGCTGGAAGAAGGCGCCACCTCGCGGGTTGTCTGAGTACTGGTCGAGGGAGACGATGTTCGCGCCGTGCCGGCCGAGGACGGACGTCACGGCGGCCACTATGCCCGTGGCATCGGCGCCCTGCACGATGAGCGACGCCTGATGCCCTGCTCCCCCGGATACGCCGACGGGGGCGGCGGGCGCGGACTGTGTGACGGTCATGCGAGGTCTTCCTTCCTGAACCGGGCGATCCACTCGGACGTGGCCCGCAGGCCGCCGAAGGTATAGAAGTGGATCTTGATGTCTCCGTGACGCCCCTGGTCGTAACCCTCCGCCAGCGCGCCCAGGAACCTGTCGGGACCGGCGGTCCCCATCAGATTGGTGATCGACAGGCCGTACTTCCTCGCGATGGACGCGCTGGTCCCGACACCGAACCGGGCGGCGTACGACATCAGGCGCCGCACACCGGCCGGACCGGGGACTCCGATGCGGATCGGGATCGCGATGCCGCGGTCACGGACCTGTTCGATCCAGGCCAGAACGGGGTCGACATCGAAACCGAACTGGGTGATGACAGAGCCGTCCAGCCCCTGGGCGGCGAGGGCCTCGCTCTTGCTCCGCAGGGCCGCCCACAGGATGTCCTCGGAGATGGCCGGATGGCCCTCCGGATAGCCGCTGATGCCGACGTGCCGAACGCCGTACTCCGTGAGCAGCCCCGACTCGATCAGGGCGAGGGAGTCCTGGTACGGCCCCTCGGGGCGGGTGGGATCACCACCGACGCTGAAGACGTTGTCGCAGGCGCCCTCGGCCCGGAGGGCGGCGAGGAACTCCTCGAACTCGGGCCGGGAGCCGAGCCGTCGGGCGGATATGTGCGGTACCGGCACGAAGCCGAGACGTTTGACCGCCCTGGCGGCGTCCACGCGCATGCGCAGGTTCTCGTTGCCGAGGAACGTGACGTTGATGCGAGTGCCCCGCGGAATACAGCCGCTGGCCTCCTGAAGCTTGGGTACGTCCTTGCCGGTCATCTCCAGGGAGAAGTCCTCCAGCAGCGACGTACTCACTGCCGACAGGGCTGTGTTGAGGGGGTTCATCGTGCTCCTTGTCGGTAAGGAAACGCGCGGTGCCGAGGCCGGGCGGGAGAGGGAAGGGCCTGGTACGGGTTGAGCGGACCCACGCAGCTCCGACGGGACACACCCCGCCACCTCCGGGCCGCGGGGTGCGGTTGGGCCCCGGTTCTCTAGGCGTCGCGGCGGTACTCGGTGCGGGCATGCCAGTCGTAAGGGCTGGGCTGCACGGTGGCGCGGATGCGCGGGAACCCGAGGTCGGCCTCGGGTTCCGTACCGAAGCCGGGGTGCTCGCCCCAGACCACGTTCACCTCGGTGCCGGGCGTGGCGTGAGCGGGGTCGATCAGCGTCTGGGCCAGCACCGTGCCGACCGGGTCGATCGATGCGGTCTGCATCGTCACGCCGACCAAGCCCGCGGAGGCTTCGACACGGTGACGGGCATACGTGAGGACGAAGCCCGGGTCCTGCCCCTCGCCGACGACGCGGCGCACGTCGTCCACGTCGAGGACCAGGGTGACCTTGGTCCGCCGAGGCTCGTCCCTGGCCTTGAGCAGCGCGTCCCGGCCGTGGAAGTCGTGTCCGAAGTGGATCAGCTTGCCGTAGCCGAGTTCGTACGGGGAGACGTAGTAGTCCTCGATGTCCGGCGAGAAGAAGCTGCCGCTCAGCGGGCGCTTGCCCTCGATGCCGAAGAGGGGCAGCCAGGCGCGGTAGTCGGCGAGTTCGGGGTCGGTGTAGATGCCGGGCACCGGCGACGGGATCCAGCCGCTCTCCACACTCGGCGTCGTGTAGGCCAGCGCGCCGACCTGGACCAGACCGAGCGGCTCGCCCGCCTTCAGGAACGCCTCGTGGACATACGCGGCATGCTCCCAGGGGCCGATGAACTCGTAGCCCGCCTGCCCTGCCATGCCGTGTCGCAGCGCCTCGAAGGAACGGCCGTCCAGCGTGACCGGGGTGGCGTGGAAGAACTTGGTCTGCGGCAACGGGCCGCCGAAGACCTTCTCCATCAGATCGAGTGCCTGCGGGCCCTGGATCTGATAGCGGAACAGCTTCGGGTCACCGCCGCCCGGGCGGAACGCGGAGGACGGGTCGGTCTCGAAGGCGACGTCGTAGCCCGCCTTCTCGGAGTGGTACCGCACCCAGTGCTGGGAGGCGGGCACGCCGCTGAGGAGGTACTTGTTCTCGGCATGCCGGGCGAGGATGCCGTCGGTGACGATCTTGCCGTCCCGCGTGACGGGCACGTACTGCTTGGCCTGGCCGACGGCGAACTTCTCGAAGTTGTTGGCACCGTACTCGGCCAGCACCCTGGTGGCGTCGGGGCCCTCGATCCACATGTCGTACATGTGGTGCGAGAGGTTCAGCAGCGCAATGCCCTCGTGCCAGGCCGCCTGCTCCTGGCGCCAGCCCGCGTACTCCCTCTCGACCACCTCAGGGGTCCACGGCTCGGCGTTCGGCTTCCACAGCAGACGGATGGGTGAGCCCGCCTTGTCGATGCCGTCCTGAAGACTTGGGGTTGCCATTGCGGCTCCTGTCGGGTCGCCCATTCCGCTTAATCGATTTAGTTCCGCGGCTGGCCGCGTCGACCGACCTGTCGGGATGGGGAGGCGGAGGTTGGAATGAGCCAGTACTAAATCGTTCTAGTTGCTCGATCAAGGCTCACGGAAGCAGAAACAACCACAACCTGAGCCGGATCGACCCCACACGGCGCGCAACGTAAGCCTGCACGAGCCCTCACTTGCCCACCGGCGGTCCGTTTGCCCTGCTGCACAGCGGGTGTTGCGTTGCGTATCCATTCCCGATCAGGGCGGAGTTCACCGACTGGTGTGACGAGCAGGAGGCGTGGCGTACCTCGGCGGCGCTGATGGACCTGTCCCACCACATGACCGACCTCACGGTCGAGGGCCTCTACCGCCATCGTCTACTGTCCGGCCCGGGGGCCAACACCTTCGCCGGCTTCGGGCCGATGAAGGCCAAACAGTTCATCGCGTCGCTCTCCTGGCACCGCGACGACGGCGCCCGCGTCTTCGCCGGCCCGTACGAACAGGGCGGCAAGCGGTTCAGGCACAACGAGATGCCCGCCGCCTCGTCGGGCTCTCCACGCTGTGCAGTCACAGTGGCGGCGTCCGGTTCCGCCAACGCCCGCAGAACGACACGGTCGCCACCACCCAACGCTGTTCCGGCAGTTGGGCAAGCGCGCACTCACCCGCCCCGGAGGCGAGACATCCATGCGAGATCGTCAGTCTCTGTGTACATCCTCTCCTGCCGTTCCGGGGCAGGGCCCACGTGGGGTACCTCCCCGCCGCGACCGGAAGGATTACCGGACTGTCCTAGCCGGCGCGGCTGGTGGAGGTGTACGCCCGCAGGCTCCAGGCGCAGGAGCGGCTCACCGAGCAAATCGCCGACGCCCTGATGCGCATTCTGAGCGCGCGGCGCCATTGTCGCCGTCGAGGCCGAGCACCTGTGCATGTCCGCCCGCGGGATCCGCAAACCGCACGCCATGACCACGACGTCCGCGGTGCGGGGCCGGCTGCGCCGGTCCGCGACCCGCGCGGAGGCGATGAGCCTGATCCTGTCGTGCTGACCTCTTCGAACGTTTCCGTTTCCGCCGCACTGCGCACGGGGAACGCGCTCCTCCACGCTGTCCGCCTGCCGGGGCGACCCACACCTCTCCCACCTTGTGCTGTCCTCGACGGACGCAGGCCCGGGTCCACCCTTCACAGGCGTCGGCGAGGCCGATCGCGCACCCACGTGCGCACTGACCTCGTCTCCGCCCGGATACTCGACCTCACAAGTTCCAACAGTGAACCGCGCCAAGTCCGTTGAGGCATCCCGGGCTCAGCGACCGACCCGCCCCTGCCTGCGCAGCCACGAGCGGAGGGCGACCTCCGGTCTCGTCTCCGATGCCCGCAAGGTGAGGTTGCGCCCGGCGCACGGCCCGGCCTTCTGCCCTCGCCCTGTTGCGATCGCGTTCCTCGCAGTCGCTCACCCGCCCCCTGATTTCCGCTCGCGGCGCGCCGCTTCCGACACGGAACCGGCCTGCGCAGGAAGGCGCGATCCACCGCCGTCTCATGGCAGGACGTTCGACACCATGACCTCACCCCCGGCCCACTCCGGCCCGCGTACGTTCGTCGTCATCGGCGAGACACATCTCGCAAGTTACGTGTGCGCGTCGCTGCGCGACGGACACACGGTTCATCATCTTCCCGCGCCCGACGACCAGGAGTTTCGGTCCGCCCTCGCAGTGGCCCGTCTCTCCCCCTCAGCGCCCACGATCGTCACGATCTTCGATCGCACCGTGGCGGACGAACTCACCCGCCTGCTCCCGCAATGCGAGGTCACGTCGCCCGCAGATCTCGTGGCGCGTGTGAGCCCGCTCCAACCGCGCGGCCCCTACCGCACATAGTTTGTCTAGTTTTACAAGTCTCCCCAAGGGCAGCGTCGCCTGTTAATGTCCGCTAGAACGTTTAAGTCGAGCGAGCGCCCGCCTCAGTGGAAACTGCCGATCCGACAGGAGGCCGGGCATTCGACATGGCTCCGAGGGACGCCGGAGCCATGGACGACGGGAGATTCGTCATGGACCGCATGCTCGTGATGCGCAGCTTTGTCACTGTCGCGCAGCTCGGAAGCTTCAGCGGGGCGGCCAGAGCCCTCAGCTCCTCCGGTTCACTCGTCTCACGGCATGTTGCCGAGCTGGAGCGGCAGGTCGGTGTCCGGCTGGTCAACCGTACGGCCCGGTCGGTGAGCCTGACCGAACCAGGCTTGCGCTACGCCGAGTTCGCCGCTCGCATCCTCAAGGAGATCGAGGCGGAGGACGCCAGCATCGCCGACCTCCATGACCGGGCGGAAGGAAGCCTGAACATCATCTCCCCCAAGTGGATCGGAAGCCTCGATCTGGGGGACGCGATCGCCGCCTTTTCCACCGCCCACCCGAAGATCGCTGTGCGATTCGAACTGGGGGGCATGTCGGACCGCACCTACGACTTTCTGGACAGCGGCTTCGACATCGCCCTGCACACACGGGACCTGCGGGACTCCAGTGTGCATCTCAAGAAGATCGCATCCCTGCCGTTCGTGCTGTGCGCCTCCCAGGAGTACCTCGACCGGCACGGAACACCGATGCATCCCAATGATCTGAACGACCACGACTGCCTCGTGCATGTCAACGAGCCCGTGTGGCGGCTGGGCCACGGGTCCACATCCACGTTGCACAAAATCCGCAACGTGGCGTACTCGTCAAACTCGTACATCGCCCTGCAGAAGGCTGCCGTCCACGGCCGCGGGCTGGCCCTCCTCCCCCAACGGTCGGTCTATGACGATCTGCTGTCCGGCACACTCCAGGTGGTACTCCACGACAACCCCGTTCCGGAACGCCCGCTGTACGCGATCTACGGACCGGGCCAGCCGGTGCCGCGCAAGGTGACCGTCTTTCTCGAATTCCTCAGCGGATGGTTCAAGGACAACCCGATACCCAGCTTCGCACCGGCCTCCACTGGACGCTGACGCCTCACGCCCTGCTCCCGGGCACGCCGAACGGATCACGAACCCGTGGTGTCAAGCAGGAGAAGCCACGTCCGCGAACGAATCCGTATCGCGAACGAAGGCTCCTCGCGGCGAGAACGGGCCTGGGGGGCCGACAGGGCGGCTGCCGGTACTGCTCAGGCACGCATAGGTCGAAGCCGCCCTCTCCACGCCCGGGCAGGCGTAGGCGGTGGTCCAGTTCCACGCTGACTCCGCGTTCGCGCCGTCGACCTGTCACGTTCTGGCCGGCCACTGCGAGCAGGAGAACGCCATCACCTGCCTGATCAGGGAGGCACAGGAGGAAGCTGGCCTGCACATCGAGCGCCAGGACGTCGAACTCGTGCACGTCGTCCACCACGTCGACAAGGCCGGGGACCGGCCCCGCATGGGCCTGTTCTTCCGCGCCCGTGCCTGGAGCCGCGAACCGGAACTGCGCGAGCCGGACAAGTGCACCGAGTGGAAATTCTGGGACCCCGCTGCCCTCCCCGACGACCTTGTCCCCTACACCCGGGTGGCCATCGCAAAGATCCGGAGCGGGGAGCTGTACAGCGAGACGGACTGGCCCGCATGACCGGCACACCGAGCGGCGCACACCGTCGCCTGTCCACTGCAACTGCGGCCGGCCGTGAGGACACCCGCCTCATTGTGATCCGAGGCAACTCGGCGTCAGGCAAATCAAGCGTGGCCCAGGGCCTGCGAGATCACTACGGCCGCGGTATCGCGATCGTGGGCCAGGACGTGATCCGCCGGAACGTGCTCAGGGAACACGACACCGCGCGCGGCGCCAACATCGCCCTGCTGGGCAGGATCGCACGCGAAGCACTGAACGCCGACTTTCACGTCGTTCTCGAAGGGATCCTCTACGCCGACCGCTACAGCCACATGATCACGTCCCTGGTACGGGACCACCGCGGCGTCTCCCGCTGCTACTACCTGGACGTGCCGCTGGAAACGACGTTGGTCCGGCACGCGTCGAAGGCGGATGCCGCGTACCTGGAGCAAGTCACCGACAATCACCTCACGTCCTGGTATCGCGAGCTTGACCTGCTACCCGGCAGCCCGGAGACCGTGATCAACGACAGATACGAACTCGCCTGCCCACTCGCGAACCTGGGCCGCTTCGCAGAGCCCGTCGAACTGCACCGTGAAGTCCCGCGCGAACGTGAGGCGCAGCTCGGCTCTGCTGCTAGAAGCGCCTCGTCCGCCTCACCACGTAGGACACGGTCTTAGGGGACCGTGAGCACGATCTTGCCTTGGATGTGTCCTTCAGCGGCGCGCTTGTGTGCCGCCGGGGCGTCTGCCAGTGCGAACGTGCTGTCGATCGCGACGCGGATTGCGCCCGCGTCGAGCAGGCTCCCCAGTTCGGCGAGTTGTGCGCCGTTCGCGCGGACCTGGGTGCCGGTGACGGTGACGCCCAGTTTCGCGTTCTCTTCGTCGTCGAACTCCCCGAAGTACACCGGGTACAGTGCGCCGCCGCGCCTGAGGGTGGGCAGGAAGCGTCGGCTGGCGGGTCCTCCGACGGTGTCCAGGACGAGGTCGACGTCTCGGACGATGTCCTCGGGGCGCTGCTTCGTGTAGTCGATGTACTCGTCGGCGCCGAGGCCGCGCAGGAACTCCTCGTGGGCGCCGGAGGCCACGGCGATGACGCGGGCTCCCTTCCACTTGGCCAGTTGCAGGGCGAGGTGGCCCACTCCCCCACCGGCGCCGTTGATGAGCACGGTGGTGTCACCGCCCAGGGGCATGGGGCGGTGCCTGGCCTCCTGGAACGGGGAGGGGTGGTCGTGCCCGACCTCGACCAGGTACTGCCATGCCGTCAGTCCCGACATGGGCAGTGCTGCGGCGTGCGTGTGGTCGATGGTGGACGGCTTTGGCGCGAGGTCGGTCACCGGCGCCGTGACGTACTGGGCGTAGGCGCCGCTCTGCATCGCGCCGGGGAAACGCACCAGGCCCATCACCTCGTCTCCGGCCGCGAAGTCCTGGACATCGTCGGCGACAGCCTCCACGACCCCCGAGACGTCCGTCCCCGGGATCAGAGGCAGGTCGAACGGGGGCCTGAATTCGGGAGGGATGCCGGGCATGCCCTCACGTACGTACCAGTCGGGCGGGTTGAGGCCGACCGCCTTCACGCGGACGAGTACTTCGCCCGGTGCCGGGGCGGGGACGGGCACCTCCTCGTAACGCAGCACTTCAGGGCCGCCGAACTCGTGCATCCTGATCGCCTTCATCGTGTGCGCAGTCACCGTTGTCCTCCTGCCCCCGGCGCGGGATATCCTTATCCGGATCAGCGAACCACATAAACGGTTCAGTGATCCGAATATATGGATCAGTGAACCGTTTGGTCAAGCGAGGGACGATGCGGGCCGACGCCAAGAGAAACCGTGACCATCTGCTCACCGTGGCGGGCGCTGTCGTCGCCGAGCAGGGCGTCGACGCGTCCATGCGGGACATCGCGCGCACGGCCGATGTCGGACTGGCGACCTTGCTGCGGCACTTCCCGACCCGTGAGGCACTGCTGGAGGCCCTGCTCCACACCAGCTTCCGTGACCTGACAGCCAGGGCGGACGAGCTGGAAAGGGCGTCCACGGCTGCGGACGCCCTCGCCACATGGGTTCGCGAATGCGTTGCCTGGACGACCGAGTACCGCGGAGTGACGGTGCTGATGGCAGCCGCCATCAAAGACCCCGACTCCGCGCTCCACTCCTCGTGCGTCACGCTGCGTGCAGCCGGTGCCCGGCTCCTTGAGCGGGCTCAGGTCGCAGGTACGGCCCGGGGCGACATGGACGGCGACGATCTGTTCGCGCTGATAGCGATGCTGGCCTGGGCGGGTGATCAGCCCGCACTCGCACCGCGCGCCGACCGCCTCTTCGACATCGTCGGAAGTGCCGTCCTGACGAGCGCAGACAGTGGCCCGAGCGGGGACGGCCCGGGCGTCCGGTAGACAGACCGGCGCGGGTGGTCGCCGATCACGGGCACCGGCGGCGATGGCTGCGAGCGCGGCAGCGGCCTCGTGTCACAAGCTGCGGCAATGGTTCACCTCGCGCCGGTTCAGGCGTCGGGAGTGTCCGTGTGCAGGGGGAGCACGATGCGGAAGGTGGCTCCCTGGCCGGGGGCTGTGTCGATCTCGACCCGGCCGCCGTGGACGGTGACCAGGGAGTGGACGATGGACAAGCCGAGGCCGGCGCCACCGCCTTGGGTACGGTCGCGGGCGGTGTCGGCGCGGTAGAAGCGGTCGAAGGCGTGGGCAGCCTGCTCGGCTGTCATGCCGGGCCCTTGATCACTCAGTTCGAGGACGGCCCGTCCCCGGTCTGTGCCGACGCCGATGCGTACGGGTGTGCCTGCCGGGGTGTGGGTCATGGCATTGCCGACCAGGTTGGACATGACTTGGCGAAGTCTCGCCTCGTCCCCCATGACGGGCGCGCCGCCCGGCGCCCCGCCGCCGGGTCCGGTCAGGGTGACGGTCCGGGTCGGATCCAGTGCCTTCAGATCGCGCAGGGCATCGGCGGTCAGCGTGCGCAGGTCCATGGGGGTGCGTTGGAGGGTTTGTGCCGCCGCGGCAGCGCGCTCGTCGAGGCGGGCGAGCAGCAGCAGTTCCTCCACCAGGTCGATCAGGCGTGCGGCCTCGCGCTCCATACGGCTCATCGCGCCTTCCACATCGGATGGCTGAGGCATACCGCCCATCCGGTACAGCTCGGTGAAGCCCTTGATTCCGGCCAGGGGGGTGCGCAGCTCGTGGCTGACATCGGCGATGAATCGGCGCATGCTCCGCTCCGCGTCGGCGCGCGCGGCATCACCGGCCTCGATGCGATCGAGCATGGTGTTGAGCGAGGCGGACAGGCTTCCCAGTTCGGTGCGGGGGGCGGCCAGTTGGGGTACGCGACTGGACAGGTCCCCCGCGGCGATGGCGGCCGCGGTGGTCTCGATGCGGCGAAGCGGTCCGAGCCCGGCGCGCACGGCGAACCATCCCGCGACGCCCAGCAGCCCCAGGACGGCTGCGTCGATCAGGACCACACGGCCGGTGAGCCGGCGCATGGCGCCGTCGACCTCGCTGAGCGATCCGGCCGCCACCACGCTGCCCGACCCGTCCGGCACGGCGACGGCCCGCCACTGCTCGTTCCCTTCCACGGCATCGACGGTGAAGGGTCTCCCGCCGCGCTCGCCGACCGCCGCGGTGTCGAGACGGGGCAGTGCGGGCGGCGCTCCCGTGGCGGGCCGGATGAGATTCTCGACGCGACCGTCGGCGCCGAGGCGGGCCGCGTACAGGTCCCGCAGGCCCTGCTCCTCCACGGTCTCGCGCACCCGCCCTTCGCCCCCTTCGCCCTCGTCGGCCAAGTCCTGGAGGCCGGGCAGGCGTTGGGCCACGATGGCGGCGCTGTGGATGCGCTCATCGAGTTGTCGCACGAGGGTCTGCCGGAGCTGGTCGACGACCAGGCCCGTGCTGGCGAGCAGCGCGGCGATCAGCAGTGCCAGCGTGATCGCCAGCAGGCGGCTGCGCAAGGACAGACCTCGGCTGCGGCGTGCGTCTTCGTTCACTGCGGGGGCCTGCGCAGCATGTAGCCGGTGCCGCGCACCGTGTGGATCAGCCTGGGCTCCTTGGTGTCCATCTTGCGGCGCAGATAGCTGATGTACGACGCCACGATGCTGTCGTCCCCGCCGAAGTCGTACTGCCATACGAGGTCGAGGAGTTGTTCCTTGGACAGCACCTGCCCGGCGTGCTCCATCAGCACCCGCAGCAGACTGAACTCGGTGGGGGAAAGCTGGACGGTGTGGCCGGCGCGTGTCACCTGACGGCTGACCGGGTCCAGCGTGAGGTCGCCGACCACCAGGCGGCCGTCCGGCTGCTGGCCGCTGACGCGGCGCAGGATGGCGCGGATGCGCAGGATCAGTTCCTCCAGGTTGAACGGCTTGGTGACGTAGTCGTCACCGCCGACGGTCAGCCCGTTGATCCGGTCCTCGGCCGCATCACGTGCCGTGAGGAAGAGCACGGGCGGCGGACCGGCCGGCGATGCCGGCAGCTCCTGCCGCAGCCGGCGTGCGACTTCGAAGCCGTCGAAGTCCGGCAGCATGACGTCGAGCACCATCAGGTCGGGCCGCTCCTGCCGGACTGCGGCCAGTGCCTCGGCACCGGTCGTGACGGGTGTGACGGCGAAACCGGCCAGGCGCAGGCTCGCGGACAGCAGTTCGCGCAGTGTGGAGTCGTCCTCCACGACCAGCAGGTGTTCCGCCATGACCGTCCCGTCCTGATGATTGGTGCTCATCCTGCTATGCGTCCCGCTTGCGGAAGGTGAAGAACGCGGCGGTCAGCACGATCACGACGCATCCCGCCATCACCGCGAGGCCGGGCCAGGGGTGCAGCAGCGCCGGATCGTGGTAGCCGGTCATGATCTGACCGCCGGCGGAGGGCGGCCAGTAAGTGTGGGTCCAGTCCGACAGTGCTCCGGGAAGGGCCGGGCCGAACGCCGGAACGATCAGGAACACGGTGAACAGGGTGGTCACCGTGGCCGTCGTCGAACGGATCAGTGTGCCCACGGCAAGTCCCAGAAGCCCGGCCAGAGCGAGGAAGAGGGCGCCCCCGAGGACGGCGCGCCACGCCGTGGGGTCCGCCGGCGTCATGTGCGGTGCTGCCGCCCTCTTGAGCGCCGCCTGCCCGGCGAGGAACCCGGCGAACGTGAACACCAGGCCGGTCAGGAAGGCGACCGTGCAGAGCACCAGGGCTTTGGCGGCCAGGACACGGCTCCGGTGCGGGACCGCGGTCAGGGTGCTGACCACCGTACGGCTGCCGTACTCCGCGGTGATGACCATGCCGCCCAGCAAGGCGATGGTGACCTGGGCCATCATGTAGCCCCTCATGCTGAGGGCCAAGGGGTCGAAGGTGAGCTTGTCCGCGGCCGTCATGGCGGCGAATTCGTCACCGGCCGACGAGCCCACCAGGGTGGCGATGGCCGCTCCCATGGCGATGGTGCCGAGGACGACGTACAGGGTCGAGCGCATGGTGCGGATCTTGATCCACTCGGCGTGCAGTGAATTCCGCAGCGTCGCACGGCCCGCGCGCTGATCCGGCCCGGACGGCTTGCCGGCCGCCCGCCTCCGGGCGGTGTCCGCCGTACGGGAGCGCGCACGGATTGCGGTGGTGACCATCAGGCGGCTTCCTTGTCTGCCGAGTACTCGACGTCTGCCGAGTACTCGACGCTGTCCTGGGTGAGTGCCATGAAGGCGTCTTCGAGGGAGGCTTGCCGAAGGGTCAGTTCGTGCAGTTCCACGCCGTCGGCCGCGGCAAGGGCGCCGATCTCCCGGGCCTCGATACCCGCCACGGTCAAACGGTGCTCACCGTCGGCTCGCACCAGCGCGCCCGCGGCGGCCAGCCGTCGGCCGAATGCCTCCGCGTGCGGGCTGCGTACGACGACCTCGCGCGCGGCGTGCTCGGCGATGAAGTCGGCCATGCCGGTGTCGGCGATCAGACGCCCCCGGCCGATGACGACGAGATGGTCGACGGTGAGTTCGATCTCGCTCATCAGATGGCTGGACATCAGTACGGCCCTGCCGTCGGCGGCCATGCGCCGCATGAGTCCTCGCATCCAGACGATGCCTTCGGGGTCCAGCCCGTTGAGCGGCTCGTCCAGCACCAGTACCGGTGGGTCGCCGAGCAGGGCGGCAGCGATGCCGAGCCGCTGTTTCATCCCCAGTGAGTACGTCCCGGCCGCTCTGCGGGCCGCCGCGGCGAGCCCCACCTCTTCCAGCACCGCGTCGACTCGGCTGCGCGCAAGCCCGTTGCTCGCCGCGAGCGCCAGCAGGTGGTGATAGGCGCTACGGCTGGGCAGGACCGCGCCGGCGTCGAGGAGCGCGCCGATGGCCCGCAGCGGCGCGGGCTGCGCGGTCATCGGCCTGCCACCGACAGTGGCCGTGCCGGAGGTGGGCGCGTCCAGCCCCAGGACCATGCGCATGGTCGTCGACTTGCCGGCGCCGTTCGGCCCCAGGAAACCCGTGATTTCCCCGGAACGAACGGTGAAACTCAGGTCGTCGACGGCGAGCACCTCGCCGTACCGCTTGGTGAGCCCCTGAACTTCGATCATCAGTTTCTCCAGAGCTTGCTGCACAGTGCGCACCCGAGCGGTGCGTCTGAGAGCAAGGCTGGTGTCGGGGCCTGGACCCAGTTTCGTGATTCTGTACGTCGTATGTGAGGCGGGACCGGAGCGGCGCCGCAGATGGGCAGGTCAGAGCCTTGGATCAGCTCTGATGGCGGAAGGCGCACCCCGGAACTCACACGAAGCTCACAGAAACGAGCGGGCTGTCGCAGAGCGGGCCGCCCTCAGCGAGCCGGGCCGTGCCGGTCCGCTGCCACGAGCGGCAGATAGATGGTGTCGGCGATCTCGGTGATGTCCTCCTCCGGCACCGGTTGCGAGGTCCCGGAAGAAGTCCCCGAAGAGCGCCATCAGGTGCGCTGCGACGCCCACTCTGCGTGCGTTCACCTCCAGCGGCAACTCGATGACGTCGTCGCGGAGAGATCCCGTGTCGGGTGTGGCGATCGGATCCTGGCGAAGTGCGTGCTCGACCGCCGCGCGGGCCAGTTCCGCGAGCGGGTACAACCGCGTTGTCAGAGGCGCAGGTCGACGTCGTCCCAGGCTGCCCGTCCGGCGCTGTCCGGGTCGTCCACGACGCCAGTGGTGTCGTTGAAGACCATGGTCGGACGGCCGGGCGTCTCGTACTGCGGCCAGGTGGGTACGTGGCCGGTGGCGGCGGGATCGCCGGTGGTGGCGAAGGAGGCCCAGGCGCCGTGCATGGCTGCGATGACGTTCTGTGGTGCCTGTTCTCCGATGAGGGCTCGGGTGATGGGCAGGGCGAAGTCGTCGAAGACGAAGGGGCCTTCGATGCCGTGGGAGGCACCGACGCGTCCGCCGAAAGCGGGGCTGCGCCAGGCGAACTGGTAGACACGGGTCGAGCCGCCGGCGCGCTGGTGTGCTTCCGCGATGCGCAGGGAGGGGATGCGGAAGGCCCGGTCGGAAGCCATCGAGATCTCTGGCGGGATCGGAGAGCCGTGCTCGTGGCTGCCTTCGTAGACGTTGAGGATCTGCTGCTGCAGCGCCGGGTCGGCGTCCCATGCGCCCGGTGACATGCCCGTCTCCGCGGCGCCCATGTCCTCCATCAGTCCGTACAGGGTGCACTCGTCGCGGTTGGTGCCGATGATCAGTTCGACGTCGGCGCCCACGCCGTCGGCGATGGCGTCGCAGGGCGGGCGGGGCAGAAGGTCGCCGCTGGTCAGGGGGACGAAGGGGATGGTCATCCGGCCGCACCGGGGGTGTTCTCCGCGCTGCACCTCGGACATGATCTCGCGCTGCGCCTTGTGGATGCGGTCCGGGGCGAGGGTGGGCAAGTCGGTTGCCTTCACGCCGAGTTTGGCGAGCATGATGTCGGCGACGGCCTCGGCCGCGTCGGCGGGAAAGCCGAACACGGGTGCGCCGGCGGCGCTTTGTGACACGGCGCGCCGGAGCAGGCCCTGCGCGTCGGGGCAGCCGAGCAGGGAGTTGACGAACGTGGCGCCTGCGGAGCTGCCGAAGACGGTGATGTTGTCGGGGTCGCCGCCGAAGCGGGCGATGTTGTCCCGGGTCCAGCGCAGTGCGGCGATCTGGTCGGCCAGGCCGTAGGCGCCCGAGGCGGTGGCGTAGGCGTCGTCCAGATGTCCGGCGTGCAGGAAGCCGAGCGCTCCGAGGCGGTAGTTGCAGCTGACGAGGATCACGCCGTCGCGGGCGAAGGAGGTGCCGTCCGTTCCCGGATCGGCGTTGGAGCCCATCAGGAAGCCGCCGCCGTGGATCCAGAACAGGACCGGCAGCCGGGAGGCTCCCTGTGGCGCCCATACATTGACCGACAGGCAGTCCTCGCCCGTCGCCCGGTCGGTGAACAGGCCCGAGGACGGCTGCGGGCAACGCGGGCCGTAGTCGGTGCACTCCCGTACGCCCTCCCAACTGCTGCGTGCGACGGGCGGTCGGAAGAGGTTCGGGCCGAAGGGCGCCTCGGCGTAGGGGATGCCCTTGAACGCGGCGATCCCACCGGTGAGCGTGCCCCTGACCGTTCCGGCCGTCGTCCTGACGTCGATGGTGTCCATGGTGATGTGGTGCTCCGGTGCTCCGGTGATGCGGCCTGGACGGGTAAGCGGTCAAGCCTGTGGCGTGGGCGGGGCTTCACGCGTCCGCGTCGGTCTCGGCGGCGCCGGCCCGCTGCGGCTCGATCTGGGCGAGGCGTTTGCGCAGCGCGGTGGTGGCGCCCTGGTAGCTGTCGCTGCCCAGCACCAGCCGTATCGGGGCGGGTTCCTGGGACGCACTGTCGATGATCTTGGCGGCGACCTTGACCGGGTCCCCGGGCACCGGGACCGCGATGTCCTTGAAGACGCGTACGGCCGCGGCCGGGGTGTTGTCGTAGGCGGCCAGCGGTTCGCTCAACTGCAGGCTGCTGCCGGCGAACGAGGTACGCGCGCCGCCGGGCTCGACGATCGTCACCTCGATGCCGAACGGGGCGACCTCGGCGGCCAGGGCCTCCATGAACCCTTCGACTCCCCACTTTCCCGCGTGGTAGAGCGAGGCGCCCGGGTGGGCGGCGAGTCCGGCGACCGAGGAGAGCTGGATGATCCGGCCGCCGCGCTGGGCGCGCAGGTGCGGCAGCGCCGCGCGCGCCGTCTGGATCGAGCCGAGCAGGTTGGTGGTGATCTGGTGCACCACTTGTTCGTCGGTGAACTCCTCGGCGGCGCCGAAGAGGCCGTAACCGGCGTTGATCACCACGACGTCGATTCGGCCCAGCGCGTCGAAGGCGGCGTCGACGACGTCCCGCACCCGGGCCAGGTCGGTCACATCGAGGTGCCCGATCCAGAACCGCTCGGCGTACTCGGCCCGCAGGTCATCGACCGAACCGTCCTGCCGCACCGTCCCGGCGACGCGGTCACCGCGCGCGAGAAGCTGCTCGGCCAGCTCCCGGCCGAACCCGCTGCTGACCCCTGTGATGAACCAAGTCCGTGTCGTCATGTCCACACCTTCACCGGTGCGAATCGAGGGAGCCAGTTCCCGTTGTTCCTGGTAGTCACAGGGACACCCACACTCGATTGCGGCCGCATAAGCTGAGGGCGTGGACAACGCTCTCGGAGACTTTCTGCGAGCCCGTCGCGAACTCATCACACCGGCCGAGGCGGGTCTGGCGGCCGGACACGGGATACGCCGGGTGCCGGGGCTGCGTCGTGAGGAAGTGGCCCTGCTGGCGGGTATCAGCGTCGAGTACTACCTGCGCCTGGAACAGGGGCGCGACCGCAATCCCTCAGCCCAGGTGATCCACGCACTGGCCGGGGTGCTCCAACTGGACGCCGAAGGCACGGCCTATCTGATGTCGCTGACCGGCCGAAGGCCCCGTCGTGGGCAGGGTTCTGGGGACGAACGCGTGCCCGCGAACCTCGTCCTGCTGCTGCACACCCTCAACGTGCCCGCCATGGTGTTCAACAAGTACAGCGACGTGCTGGCCGCGAACCGTATGGCCCGAGCCCTGTCACCGGAGATGAAGCCCGGGACGAACCGCCTGCGTGTGCTGTTCACCGAGCAGGCGGCACGCGACTATCGCGACGACTGGGAGACGTACACAGCCACCGCAGTGGCCCACCTGCGCGCCCGCATCGGCACCGAGACCGACGACGAACGTCTCCACGCCCTGATCGGTGAACTCTCCCTCAAGAGCGAACGGTTCCGCCGGCTGTGGGCGCGCCACGACGTACGCACGGCACAAGAGGTCACCTTCCGCATACGGCATCCGCAGGCAGGCCCGATGGAACTGCTCGTCGAAAAGTTCCAGGTGGCCGGCCCGCAGGAGTGGGAAGTACTGCTGCTCCACGCCGCTCCGGGCACCCCCACAGCCGACGCCCTGGACTTCCTGGCCACGCTCAGCGCCTCGGAGTAGGGGATTCGGCGAGTTCTTTCCTCAACACGGGCAGCACCTCGCTGCCGACGAGGTCGATGACGTTGTGGATCTTGGACTCGGGCATACCGCCGAAGTCGAAGCCGAACAGGACCCTGCGCAGGGTGCCGAAGTGCTCCGGGAACCTCAGCACCTTCTCGACCACCTGCGCCGGGCTGCCGACCGTCAGGCCGGTGGTCGCCGTCTCCTCCTCCATGGACACACCGGACCGGGAGTGGATGGGGTGCGCGTCGTAGTAGGGGCGGTACTCCCGCATGGCGTCCTGCGAGTTCGCGTGCACCCAGATCCCGGATCCCGCGCCGACGATGCCGTCCTCGGGCGCACCGTGACCGTGATGGGCGAAGCGCCGGCGGTACAGCGCGACGGAACGGGCGTAGTGCTCCATCGGCGCGAACATGTTGTTGACGAAGAAGCCGTCGCCGTATCGTGCCGCCTGTTCGGCGATCTCGGGGGTGCGTACGGAGCCGTGCCATACGAACGGCGGAACGCCGTTCAGCGGCCGGGGCACCGAGGTGAAGCCCGTCAGCGGCGCGCGGAACCGCCCGGCCCAGTTCACGTTCTCCTCGCGCCACAGCAGGCGCAGCAGTGCGTAGTTCTCGACGGTGAGCGGAAGGCTGTCCTGGACGTCCTGGCCGAACCAGGGATAGACGGCCGGCGTGTTTCCGCGGCCGAGCATCAAGTCGACCCGGCCGCTCGCGAGGTGCTGGAGCGTCGCGAATTCCTCGGCGATCTTCACGGGGTCGTTGGTGGTGATGAGCGTCGTCGACGTCGAGAGCGTCAACCGCTTGGTCCGTGCCGCGATGTAGGCCAGGAGCGTCGTGTCAGAGCTGGAGAAGTACGGCGGGTTGTGATGCTCGCCGATCGCGAAGACGTCGAAGCCGGCCTCCTCGGCGTGGACGGCGATGCGCATGAGCGCGTGGATGCGTTCGTGCTCGGAGACGAGAACACCGCTGACGGGGTCACGCGTGATGTCGCCGATGCTCGATATGCCGAATTCCATGTTCCTGCCTCCGTGAGGGGGACGACCGGCTTTCATCTGGCTGTCGCAGCCGCCTGAGCTAGGCGGGGTATAGTCCGTTTACGTTCCATCGGTGATGCTCGCCTGTCGGCTCAAGGACGGGCCCACGCGTCGCCTCTCCGCCGACACTCGCCCGATCAAGGGGATCCATGAGCGTCTTCACTGCCAACGAGCAGACGTACCTCGACAGCCAGCTCCTCGGCCGCCTGGCAACTCTCGCCCCCGACGGAGCGCCTCAGGCCAGGCCGGTCGCTTTCGTCTACAACCGCGAGTACGACACGATCGACATCGGCGGCCACAACCTCGTCGCCAGCCGCAAGTACCGCAATATCCAGGCCGACCCGCGTGTCTCTCTCGTCATCGACGACCTGGCCTCGACCACACCCTGGAATCCACGGGGCATTGAAATCCGTGGCACCGCCGAGCTTCTCGCCGCCGAGCCGCTGCGGCCGGGCTTCGACGCCGCACTGATCCGCATCCATCCCGCCCGCGTACTCGCCTGGGGCCTGGACACCGACCCCTACGAGCCGCCGAACGCCCGCAACGTCACCTACGGGTGAACCCGAGCGTCGAGGTCACCGTCGTCAGGCCACGCATCATCCCCAGCCTGTTCCAGTCCAGGCCGAACTGGTCCCGGTCGACGGTGAACTCGGTGGTCAGCGTGATCGCGTCCGGGCTCGACTCGGTGACCTTCACGGTGACGGTCTGCGGGCGGCTGACACCGCGTACGGTCAACTGGCCTTTGACCTCTACGACGTCGTTCTGGCGGAACACCGCGTCCCGGACTGCGAAGACGAGCGTGGGGTGGTGCTCGACGTCGAAGAAGTCCGCGCTGCGCAGGTGCTCATCGCGCTTGGTGTGCTTGGTGTCCAGGGAGGCGGCGTCCAGGGTCACCGCGCCGCGGACGGTGCCGTCGGGGCGGACCTCGCCCTCGCCGGAGACACCGGTGAACGTTCCCTTCACGGTGACCATGCCCCACATCGTCACGTGGCTGATGGCGACGGTGGAGCGGGTGGCGTCGAGCTGCCACAGGCCGGTTTCTACAGCGGTGGTCATGGGTTCTCTCCTTGATGAGTACGTACTGAATTGACGACCACGGGTGGCGGGTGAGCCCCGCCTGCTCAGGGGAAGGTCACGCCGACCGTGTAGACACCGCTGCCGCTGGTCGCCACTACCTCGACCCGGTAGGCGCCGGGCACCCCCTCGTAGGAGAGCGTCTTGACGTCTTCCTCACCCGAGGAGGTCGCGACGGTCCGGAGCCCGCCGGTTCCGAAGTGCCTGAGCACGAGATCGAAGTCCGCGCCGTCCGGCCCGTCCAGACATGCGTCGATCGTGCCTGCCCGGGCGACGATGAAGTAGCTCCACGGGATCGAGGTCCTGCCTTCGACCACTCGGCCGGACGCGGTGAAAGCGTGGTCCGCGCAGTCGATCGCGGCCGAGGCCGTCGGCACGGCGGTTGTCTGCGCGGCGACGGCAGGCGAGGTGGTTGCCAGGCATGCGGCGAATACGGCGGCACCAACGGTCGCGATCGATCGATGACGTCTCACGAGGTCCTCTCCACAACGGTTGAAGAGCTTCACTTGGCGAGTGCTTCCTGCGGGTCTCAGAACCCGACGTTCTGGCGGATCAGCACCAGGTGAATGCGGCCGGGCTGCTCCTGCCGGATCTCCAGGAGCTTGCCGATGTAGCTGTGCTGCCCGTACGCGGCCTGCGCCCGGACGTCCTCGAGCTTGAGGCTGTGCTCGACGACGCGCTCGTGAGCAGCCTGCAAGGTGGGGACGAGCTTCTGCGTGCCGGCCACCAGGATGACGTTCGGGGCGTCCCAGACGTAGGCGGCGAGCTGGCTGCCGGTGGCCGAGGCGATGACCAGGGTGCCGTCGGCGGTGATGGCGTGGACGCTGCCGAGGGCGTAGTCGGCCTGCCCGGCGATGGCCTTCATCTCCTGCTGCTGGGTCTGGAAGTCCAGCGTCATCATCTTGTTGCGGGCCGACACGTACGGGCCGTCCGGGTCGTTGATCGCCGCTTCGATGCCGGACTCCCGCAGCGTGGCCGAGGTGTTGGTCATCACGGGCGAACCGTGCGGGATCCGCTTCAGCACGCTCTGCCGGGCGGACTCGAAGTCGTCGACGACCTCCACGCCGAAGCCGTGCTCCTCGAGCGCGGCCACTGTCGCCGTGAGGGTCTGCTCGTCCGGCAGCGTCGTGAAGCGCGCCTCGCCGTCGATCGTGGTCATGGGTTTCTCCCTTGTGGAGTGGGGCTCGGCAGAGTCGCGACACACGGTTCTGCCCGTTGGCCGACAGGCGCGGAACCATCCGGTCGACGTAAACGGACTTTACCCCGCTTAGTGAGTGCAGGCAATGCCGGAGGTCGGCACGCAGGACGGCGAACGCGTCACGCGTCACGCACGCTCAGCGGTTTGGAGGCTCTGACCAGGAAATTCAGCGTGGTCTCGGTGAAAGCAAAAAACCCGTCCGATCTTGCGATCGGACGGGTACATGAAGGGGTTCCTTCTCACACTGCTCAGGGGCGGAGCCCCCGCAGGAGCAGGTCGATCAGTCTGCGCGGGTTGTAGCGGGGATCCTGGTCCGGGGCGATGCAGAGGTTGCCGATACCCCGCATCAGCTCATAGGGCTGGATGTCGGCGGAGACTTCGCCCGCGTCGACGGCGGCATCGAGGAGCTGCTCGGCAACGGGCAGCAGCCGGTCGAGGAAGTACGCGTGGAGGGTGGCCGAGCTGCTGTCCGACTGGGGGATCGCGGCGAGGCCGTGTTTGGTGACCAGGAAGTCGACGAAGAGGTCGACCCACTGACGCAGCGCCACCATCGGGGACTCGCTCTCGGCCAGCAGGCACGGACCGGCCTCGGCGCACTCCTCGACCTGGTGGCGGAAGACGGCTACGACGAGATCCGCCCGCGTCGGGAAGTGGCGGTAGAGGGTCCCCATGCCCACGCCCGCTCTGGCTGCGACCTCACGGACGGGCGCATCGACACCGGATGTCGCGAACACCTCCGCAGCCGCGGCGAGCAGCTTCTTCTGGTTGCGCACCACGTCGGCCCGCTTGGCCGTGATCGGCACGTCTCCGGACTGCTCCGCACTGCTGGGCACCACGCCTCCTCTCCCATGACCGCCGCTCAGGCGGGATGAACCTCTCCGGTTGCAAAGCGGAGCGATGCTCCGTATCGTAAATGGAGCAACGTTCCGCTTCGTCGAGTTTAGCCGAGCCCGAACGTTTCTCACCGCTCCCACCCGCCCTCCGTGCCTCGACGTGCCGCGACCAGCCACGGAGGCCTCAGAAAGGGGCACACCCATGCCTGAGTGGACTTCCGTCGCCGACTCCTACCTGCACCCGTCCGCCCCGCCCGTGATGTCGGTCAGCCCCATCGCGCTGGCCGTGCCCGGACGCCCCCTGGACCTCGAAGTCCGTGTCTCCGCACCCCTGACCGGTACCGACCTGCCGGTCATCCTCCTGTCGCACGGCCACGGCGGGGCCTACGGCCTGTCCTCGCTCGACGGCTACCTCCCCCTCGCCAAGGTCTGGGCGGCCCGCGGCTTCGTCGTGATCCAGCCCAACCACCTCAGCGCCCCGAGGCTGAGCCGCCTGGTCGGCGACAGGCCCGAAGCGCCGCTGTTCTGGCGCTCGCGCGCCGAGGACATGAGCCACATCCTCGACCGGCTCGACGAGATCGAGCAGGCCGTACCGCAGCTCGCCGGGCGCGTCGACCGCGGCAAGGTCGCGGTGGCCGGGCACTCTCTGGGCGGCTTCACCGCCGAACTCCTCCTCGGCGCCCGGATCACCGACCTCGACACGGACGAAGAGGTGAACCTCCTGGAGCCCCGGATCACGCAGGGCGTGCTGATCGGCGCGACCGGCAGGGGTGGCGACACGTTCAACGGCTTCGCGGCCGACCGGGTGCCGGTCTTCCGCACCATGAACCTCACCACGATGACCACGCCCGCGCTTGTCGTCGCCGGCGACAAGGACGACTCCCAGCACTGGACGACCATGGGGCCGGACTGGCACGCCGACCCCTACCACCTGGCCCCCGGGCCCAAGACCCTGCTGACCGTCTTCAACGGTGAGCACCTCTTCGGCGGGATCCAGGGCCACGACAGCGTCGAGACCTCGGACGAGAGCCCCGACCGGGTCGCCGCGGTCGCCGAACTGACCGCCGCCTACCTGCTCACCGCGTTCGGCTCCGACGACACCGCCTGGCAGACGGCGCAGGACGCACTCACCACAGGCCCCGACGCTTTCGGCCGCGTCGAATCCAAGTAGTCGCCAGGACCCCATCCCGAGGGCTGGGCGACCAGCCCACCGAGAGGAGCACATCCCATGCAGAACACTCCCGTAGCCCTGGTCACCGGGGCGAACGCAGGCATCGGCCGGCAGGTGGCGAAGGAACTCGCCGGGCACGGGTACACCGTGCTCGTCGGCTCCCGGGACCTGGGCCGCGGCGAAGCCGCCGCGGCCGAGATCGACGGGGACGCCCACGCGGTGCAGCTCGACGTCACCGACGAGGGGTCGATCGCGGCCGCCGCACAGCGGATCCGAAACGAGTTCGGCCGCCTCGACGTGCTGGTCAACAACGCCGGCATCTCGTTCGTCGGCGATGCCGACACGCCGCTGGAGGAGCGTGCCCGCGCGGGCCTGCTCACCGAGGTGTCACCCGACGTCGTCCGCCAGTTCTTCGAGACGAACGTCATCGGACCGATCGCACTGACGCAGGCGCTGCTTCCGCTGCTCCGCGAGGCCCCGGCGGCGCGGATCGTCAACGTGGGCAGCTCCGGCAGCTCACTCACGCTGAACGCCGACGAAAGCAACCCGCAGCGTTCCATGTTCGGTATCTATCCGACCTCGAAGTCCGCGCTGCACGCCGCCACGCTCGGATTCGCCACCGCCCTGGAGCCGGCCGGCATCAAGGTCAACGTCGCGGACCCCGGTTTCACGGCGACCGCCCTCAACAACTTCCAGGGCACGAAGACCGTGGAGGAAGGCGCCCGGCACGTCGTCCGCATGGCGCTCATAGGACCTGACGGTCCGACGGGCACGTTCTCCGGCGACGACGGTCCTCTCCCCTGGTAGCAGACCGGACACCAGCGCCACCAGCACCAGCACCAGCACCAGCACCAGCACTGAAGGAATTCCATGAGTCACCCCATGATCGCCCTGGTCACCGGCGGCAACAAAGGCATCGGCCGCGAAATCGCAGCCCAGCTCGCCGAACTCGGCCACACCGTCCTGATCGGTGCACGAAGCGTCGAGCGCGGTGAAAAGACCGCCGCCGAACTACGCGCAGCGGGCGGCGACGTCACCGCCGTCGCCCTCGACGTCACCGACCCCGCCTCGGCGTCCGCCGCTGCCGAGACGGTCCGGTCCCGCTTCGGCCGCCTCGACGCACTGATCAACAACGCCGGTGTCAGCCACCAGCCCGGAGCCGACTTCGCCGGGCAACTGCCCCGCTCGGCCGATGTCGACCACGTCCGCCACGTGTTCGAGACGAACGTGTTCGGTGTCATCACCGTCAGCAGCGCGTTCCTGCCGCTGCTGCGCAACTCCGACAGCCCGCGGATCGTCAACGTATCCAGCAGCGCCGGCTCCCTCGCGGCGATCTCCGACTTCGCCAACAGCGATCCCATCGCGCTGGGCTACGTCCCCTCCAAGACCGCGCTGACCGCGGTGACCATGATGTACGCCCGTGACCTCGCCTCCGAGAAGATCCTCGTCAACGCGGTCTGCCCCGGGTTCGTCGCCACCGACCTGAACAACCACCGCGGGACCGGGACTCCGCAGGACGGTGCTCGCCAGGCGGTTGCCATGGCCACCATCGGTGCCGATGGCCCCACCGGGACCTTCACCGACGTCGACGGCCCCGTTCCCTGGTGACCGCGAACTCATCGGCCGGATTCTCAACCACTGCGAGGAAAACAATGCACGTCCTTGTCACCGGTGCCACCGGATGGATCGGCTCCGCTCTCGTCCCCCGACTCATCGCCGCAGGCCATCAAGTCACCGCAACCACACGGTCCGACACCGCCGCGGACGCGGTGCGAGCACTCGGTGCCGAGCCCGTCCGGGCAGACCTCGAGGACCCCGACTCGCTGCGCCGTGCCGCTGAGGCGAGCGGCGGGGTGATCCACCTCGCATACCGCCACGACGTTGCGTTCACCACGGACCCCGCTGGGGCGGCCGAGACGGAATACAAGGCCGTGACGGCAATGGGTGAAGCCCTGGCCGGGACCCAGCGGCCTTTCGTCATGGCCGTCGGCCTCGCAGGTCTCCCCGAGGGTGAGGTGGCAACAGAAACCGACCGAGCAGTTCCAAGCGGGCCTGCGGGCAAGCGCATCGAGGCCGTCGAGCATGTCCTCGGTCTCGCCGAGCACGGGGTGCGGTCATCCGTTGTCCGCCTTCCCCCGACGGTCCACGGCACGGGCGATACCGGGTTCGTTCCCCAGCTCATCAGTCTCGCCCGTCGAACCGGGCGGTCGGCCTACGTGGGCGCGGGGGACAATCGCTGGCCCGCGGTGCACCGCGATGACGCCGCGACGCTCTTCCGGCTCGCAGTCGAAGAAGCGACCGCCGGCACAGTCCTGCACGGAGTCGCCGAAGAAGGCGTGGCCTTCCGCGACATCGCCGAAGGAATCGCGACCGTCCTCGGCGTCCCTGCGAGGTCACTCGACGCAGACGCGGCATCCGACCACTTCGGCGGGTTCGTACGACTCGCCGGCGGAGACTTCCCGGCATCCAGCACGCTCACGCGTGAGCGCCTCGGCTGGGCCCCGTCCGAACCGGGCCTGCTCGCCGAGTTCGCCGCCGGCAACTACCCGTCCTGACACCGCCGAAAGTCGCGGCTGCGCAGCCACGCCCCATGCCCACGTCTGCGTCGGCATCACCTGGGAGCAAAAACGGACTATCCCCCGCATGGTGGGACGACTGTTAGGATCACCGCCATGAGCGGGCTACAGGTGAGCTGGGGAGCGCCGCGGCCGGAACGGGCGGACGCGGCGCGCAACCGCGCACATCTGCTGGCCACTGCTCGCGACATGCTGGCCGAGTCCGGTCCCGATCAGCTCACGATGGATGCGTTGGCCGAGCGGTCGGGCCTGGGCAAGGGCACCGTCTTCCGGCGCTTCGGCACCCGGGCGGGGATCTTCCAGGCACTGCTCGACGAGATCGAGCGAGGCTTGCAGGAACGGGTGATGTCCGGGCCGCCGCCACTCGGTCCCGGGGCGCCGCCGGTCGAACGGCTGATCGCTTACGGCCGGGCACGGGTGCGCCTGCTGATCGAGAACACGGAGATCGCCAGATTCGCGCTCGACGGCCGGCAGCCGCTCCCGAGCAGTCCCCAGACACCGGCGTCACAGATGCACATCCGCATGCTCCTGCGCCAGTTGAGCCTGGACGGCGCGGACCTCGACCTGCTCGCGATCCAGCTCACCGCGGCGCTCGACGGCCCGCTCCTGCTCTACCTTTCCACCGACGCACTGACCAACGCAGGCCCTCAGATCGAACAAAGCCTTGGCTCGGCCTGGCAGGACCTGATCGAACGGGTGTGCAGGCCCTGAGAGGACGGCTCTGACAGCCTGAGCGCCGCGTTCACCGCTGGACGCAGCCGGCTCCTGTCCTTCGGTGCCGTACCGGGCCGCCCGATCAGTTGCTCCCCTCGTCGCCAGTCATGGCGCGACGGACGCTCTCGCGGAGCAGTGCACGACGCCGCTCATGCACTTCGGGGGGCTCTTGCGCGGTCGCCGCGTACACGTTGCTGACCGGTGACCAGGCCATCGACATGGCGATCACCATGGCCATGACGTCGAACGGATCTCCCTGGCGTACCAGGCCGGCGGCCTGGGCCTCGGCGATGGCGCGCAGTTTGTGATCGTCGAGGCGGTCGGGGTGGTCGACCAGATGACCGGCCGGGCGGCGCTCCAGGCGCGCCCAGGTGGCCAGTCGGATGAGGTCGGGGCGGCGGAGATATTCGTCGTAGAGGCGCACGGCCCACTCCGCGAGGTCGGTGGCGTCGATCGGGACGACGTTCACGATCCGCTCCAGCGAGCCGAAGAAGATGGTGTCGAAGAGCCCGTCCTTGCTGCCGAAGTAGGCGTAGAGCTGCGCCTTGTTGGTGCGCGCTGCGGCCACGATCCGCTCGACGCGCGCTCCGGCGATCCCGTGCTCGGCGAACTCCTGGATCGCCACATCCAGAATGCGCTGGTAGGTGGCGGCTCCGCGCGAGGTCAGGGGTTGATCGGTCATGCCCTCACCCTACTAAACAGAACAGTTGGTTTGCCAAGCGCGTCGGAGGTGCCTACGCTGAAACAAACAAACTGGTCTGTTTAAAGGGGAAGCGGCATGAGGAACACAGTTGGCTGGCAGGTGGAAGGTCCGTCGGCGGCACTTCGACGGGCACCGTTGAAACGGCGCGACCTGCGGCCCGACGACCTCGCGGTCCGGGTGGACTATTGCGGCGTGTGCAGCACGGATCTGCACGCCGTCAGCGCGCGCGACGGCAAACGCGGTGAGCCCCTGGTGCCGGGGCACGAGTTCACCGGCGTGGTGACCGAGATCGGACCCGCGGTCACCCGCTTCGCCGTCGGCGACCCGGTCGCGGTGGGCAACATCGTCGACTCGTGCGGCGAGTGCGCCATGTGCCGGGCCGGCCAGGAGAACTTCTGCCACGCCTTCCCGACCCTGACCTACGACGGCACCGACCGGCATGACGGATCGAACACCCTGGGGGGCTACTCCCGCGAGTACGTCGTCCGCGACCGTTTCGCCTACCCCCTCCCCGCGGAGCTGGATCCGGCTGCCGCCGCTCCTCTGCTCTGCGCCGGGATCACCGTCTGGGAACCGCTCCAGGCACTCGGCGTGGGGGCGGGAAGCCGCGTCGCCGTGGCGGGACTGGGCGGCCTGGGCCACCTCGCGGTCAAGATCGCCGTAGCGCTCGGCGCCGAGACCTCGGTGATCAGTCGCTCACCGGACAAGGCCGACGACGCCCGTCGCCTCGGCGCTCGGAGCCTCATCGTCTCCACGGACCCGGAGCAGATGGCTGACGCCCGCGACCGGTTCGACGTCGTCATCGACACCATTTCCGCCCCTCACGACCTCGGCCCGTACCTCCGCCTGGTCGCCATGGACGGAACGCTCAGCCACGTCGGGTACCTCGGCCCCGTCACCGTGGAAACGACCGACCTGCTCGTGGGACGCAAGAAGCTCAGCTCCGCCGGCAGCGGCGGCAGGCCGGCTACCGCGGCCATGCTGGACTTCTGCGCCGAGCACGGCATCACCGCCGACATCGAACTGCTTCCCTCGGCACGAGTGAACGAGGCCCTCGACCGCCTCCGGCGTAACGACGTCCGCTACCGCTTCGTACTCGACATGTCCGACCTGGACTGAACGGCCTTTCCACGAGCCGGCATGGTGGCCGCACGCATAGGCGACACCCGAACTATGTCGCCCTGCCACATGTGCGCCTGACCTGCGGATTTCTACGGTGTGGCGACACGTAAACGTCCCCGTCACACCCCAGGAAGTGGTGCCGATGTCGTCGCCCGCAACCGCTCCACCGGCCCCGAACAACCTCAAGCGCATCGTCGCCGCCAGCCTCATCGGCACGACCATCGAGTGGTACGACTTCTTCCTCTACGGTTCCGCCGCCGCGCTCGTCTTCAACAAGCTGTTCTTTCCCGACTCGGACCCGCTGGTCGGGACACTGCTGTCGTTCCTCACGTATGCCGTGGGATTCGCGGCGCGGCCGCTGGGCGCGCTGGTGTTCGGGCACTACGGCGACCGGCTCGGCCGGAAGAAGCTGCTGGTGCTGAGTCTGCTGCTGATGGGCGGGGCGACCTTCGCGATCGGGCTGCTGCCGACGCACGCCAGCATCGGGGCGGCCGCGCCCGTGCTGCTGACGGTGCTGCGTCTGGTGCAGGGCTTCGCGCTCGGCGGCGAGTGGGGCGGGGCCGTGCTCCTGGTCTCCGAGCACGGGGACGCCGAACGGCGCGGGTTCTGGGCCTCGTGGCCGCAGACCGGGGCGCCCGCGGGGCAGTTGCTGGCGACCGGTGTGCTGTCCCTGCTGACCGCCGTGCTGTCGGACGCGGCGTTCGGCTCCTGGGGCTGGCGGATCCCGTTCCTGCTCTCCGGCGTCCTGGTGATCGTCGGCCTGTGGATCCGGCTGTCCGTGGACGAGTCGCCCGTGTTCCAGCAGGCGCGGGAACGGGCCGAGGCCCGCAAGGAGGACGACGAGCGGCTGCCGCTGGTGGCCGTGCTCCGGCACCACTGGCGGGACGTGCTGGTGGCGATGGGGGCGCGCATGGCGGAGAACATCTCCTACTACGTGATCACCGCGTTCATCCTGGTCTACGCGACCGTCTCGGCCGGCGTCTCCAAGCAGACCGCGCTCAACGCCGTGCTCATCGGCTCGGCGGTGCACTTCGCCGTGATCCCGGCCTGGGGCGCGCTGTCCGACCGGATCGGCCGCCGCCCCGTCTATCTGCTGGGCGCGGTCGGCATCGGGCTGTGGATGTTCCCGTTCTTCTCGCTCGTGGACACCGGCCGCTTCGGCAGTCTCGTCCTCGCCGTGACCGTCGGACTGGTGCTGCACGGGGCGATGTACGCGCCGCAGGCCGCCTTCTTCTCCGAGATGTTCGCCACCCGGATGCGGTACTCGGGCGCGTCCATCGGCGCCCAGTTCGCCTCGGTCGCGGCGGGCGCCCCGGCGCCGCTGATCGCCACGGCGCTCCTCGCCGACTACGGCAGCTCGACGCCGATCGCGCTGTACGTGATCGCCGCGGTGCTGGTGACCGTCGTCGCGGTGGGCGTCGCCCAGGAGACCCGGCACCGTGATCTGGCCGACGTGGCTCCCGCCCCGGAGGCCGGCCCCGCGCCGGAGGCGGAGGCGGCGGACGCCCGGACCGTCTGAGCCCTCTCCGACCGCTGATCCCCGTGCGCTCCGCTCGCGTACGGGGATCAGCGCTGTGCGGGCAGTGCCAACAGACGCAGGCGCAGGGCGAGTTGTATCTCCAGCACGCGGTCCGGGGTGTTCCAGTCGTCGCCGAGGAGACGGGCGACGCGGTCCAGGCGCTGGGCCACCGTGTTGACGTGCACGTGGAGCGCGTCCTTGGTGCGGACGGGGCTCATCCCGCAGGCGAAGTACGCGTCGAGGGTGCGCAGCAGCTCCGTTCCGCGCCGTTCGTCGTAGGCGACGACCCGGCCGATGGTGCGGTCGACGAAGCCGGTCACGTCCCGTTCGCCGGCCAGCAGGAGTCCCAGGAACCCGAAGTCCTCGGCGGCCGCCCCGTCCCCGGAGCGGGCCAGCAGCCGCAGCGCGTCGAGGCAGCGGCGGGCCTCGTCGTAGGCGGCGACGACCGCCTGCCGGTCGGCCGCGAGACCGCGCACCGGGGCGGAGGCGCCGACGGTGACCGCCTCGTGGACGGCGGTGCCCAGGTGCCGGGCGGTGCGGCGGGCCACGTCCCCGGCGGTCGTGCCGGGTTCCAGGGGCAGCAGCAGGACCGTGCCGCCGTCGCGGGCCGCGGCCAGGCCGTGCCGGGTGGCGGCGAGGTGGGAGGCCGCGGACCACAGCCGGGTGCGGGCAGCCGCCTCCTGGTCGGCGTCGGCGGCGATGCCGTCGAGCCGGGCCGCGAGCACGACATGGGTGGCGTCCAGGTCGGCGCGCAGCCGCGCGGCCCGCTCGCGCAGCAGGCGTGGGTCGCGGTCGCGGGCGTCGAGCAGGTCGTCCAGGAGTTCGCCGCGCACCCGCTGTTCGGCCTCGACGGCGGAGCGCCGGGCCAGGAGCAGCAGGGAGGTCACCATGGCGGCCCGCTCCAGGGTGCGCTGGTCGACGGGGTCGAGGCCGGGGTGGCCGTGCAGGACGAGCGCGCCGAGCAGTTCGTCGCCGGCGGCCACCGCGGCGATCCAGTCGTCCCGGTGCCGTACGGCGTGGCCCTCGGCGCGGGAGGCGGCGACCGCCGCGGGGGCGGCCGTCTCGGTGAACTCCACCGTTCCGTCGAGGACTTCGGAGACGGCGGCGGCCACGTCGTGCACGCCGCCGCCGCGCAGGACCAGTTCGGCCAGCCGGTCGTGGACGTCGGAGGCGCGCTCGATGACACCGCTGCGGTCCCGGATGATCTCGTTGGCGCGCTCCAGGCCCGCCAGGGCCGAGCGGGTCTCGGTGAGCAGATTGGCGGTGTCGATGGCGGCGGCGGCCAGCGCGGCGAAGGAGCCGAGCAGGGCGATCTGCTCCCGTTCGAAGACCCGGGCGCGGCGGTCGGCGGCGAACAGCACGCCGATGACGTTCATCCCGAGGGTCAGGGGGACGCCGAGGATCGCGACCAGGCCCTCGTCGCGTACGCCCGCGTCGATGGTCGCGGTGTGCCGGAAGCGTTCGTCGCGGAAGTAGTCGTCGGTGACGTACGGGCGGGCCGTCTGGGCGACGAGACCGCCGAGGCCCTCGCCCATGCCCAGGCGGAGCTGCTGGAAGCGGGCGGCGACCGAGCCCTCGGTGACCCGCATGTAGGTGTCTCCACGGTCCGGGTCGTGCAGGCTCAGATAGGCGATGTCGGTGCCGAGCAGCGAGCGGGCCCGCTGCACGATGGCCCGCAGCACGGCGTCCAGGTCCCGCAGGCCGGCCAGGTCGTGGGCCGTCTCGAACAGCGCCGACAGCTCGGCCTCCCGGCGCCGGCGGCCCTCCAGCTCGGCCCGCACCCGCAGCGCGGCGAGCTTGGCCCGCTCCAGGGCCGCGATCCGCCCGGCGGGCCTGCCCTCGGCGCGGGCCGCGAGCACGGGCCCCTCGTACGCCTCGGCCGGAGCACCCCGGGCGAGCAGCTCCAGGAACGGCGCGTCCAGGTCGTCGTGACCGGTGCCGTCGTGGCCGGTGTCGACGTGGCTCGTGCCGTCGTGGCTCGTGACGTCGTGCCCCATGTCGCCGTGGCGCGGGTCGTCGTGGCCGGGCGGCCGGTGGCCGGGGCGGTCGTGGTGGCGGGACATGGTCACAGGATTCCTCATGCCCGGACGGCACCGGCCTCCAGCCTGCCGTCCGGTCGTCCGGTTCGTCGGGTCCATCCGGTCCGTCGGGTCCGTCCGGTCAGTGCGCGGTCCAGCCTCCGTCCAGGACCAGCGAGGTGCCGGTCACGAAGGACGCGTGCGGGCCGCACAGGTAGGCGACGGCCTCGGCGACCTCCTCGGGCTCGATGAGCCGCCGCACCGCGCTGTCCCGCAGCAGCACCTCGGTCAGGACGCGGTCCTCCGGAACGCCGTGGGTGCGGGCCTGGTCGGCGAGCTGCCGCTCGACCAGGGGGGTGCGGACGTAGGCGGGGTTGACGCAGTTCGAGGTCACGCCGCGGGCGGCGCCTTCGAGGGCGGCCGTCTTGGACAGCCCTTCCAGTCCGTGCTTGGCGGCCACATAGGCCGACTTGTAGGCGGAGGCGCGCAGCCCGTGGACGGAGGAGATGTTGACGATCCGGCCCCAGCCCTGCCCGTACATATGGGGAAGGGCGCCGCGGATGAGCCGGAAGGGCGCCTCCAGCATCACGGTGAGGACCGTGTGGAAGACGTCCGGGGGGAAGTCCTCCAGCGGGCTGACCAGTTGGAGCCCGGCGTTGTTGACCAGCACGTCCGTGCCCGCGGCGGCGGCTTCGGCGGCGTCCAGGTCGGTGAGGTCCAGGACGTGCGGTTCGACGGTGCCGGGCAGCCCGGCCGTGCTCTCGACGAGCCCTTCGAGACCGGCCGCGTCCCGGTCGACCGCCCGCACCTTCGCCCCCGCCGCCGCCAGCCGCAGCGCGCAGGCACGGCCGATGCCGCCGGCGGCGCCGGTGACGAGGGCGGTACGGCCGTCGAGGTCCAGGACGGCGGCGGGGGCGGGTGCAGGGGCGGAGGCGGCGAGGGGCTCGGTCATGCCGCCGACTCTAGGCAGCACACCCCCACCACCCCATGTGGCCGCCGTCCACACCTCACGGGGGCAGGATGGCCGGGCGCCACACCCCATGGGGTCGGGACGGCCGGGCGCCCCCACCCGCGAGGTCGGGACCCACCGTCACACCCGGCGAGGTCGGCATGGCCCGACGCCACACCCCACGGGCCGGGATAGCCCGGCGCCCCCACCCGCAAGGCCGGGACGACCCGGCACCCACACCCCCGAGGCCGGCATGACCCGCCACCACAACCCGCGAGGTCGGCATGGCCCGCCGCCGCACTCCGCGGGGGCCGGGACGGCCGGACGCCTCCACCGCAAGGTCGGCACGGCCCGCGCCCACACCCCCGAGGCCGGGACGGCCCGCCGCCACACCCCAGAGATCGGCAAACCCGCCGCCGCACCCCGCAGGGCCGGGACGGCAGCGCACCCCCACCCCCGAGGGCGGACGACCCACCGTCACACCCCAGAGATCGGAAAAGCCCGCCCCCACGCCCCGCGGGGCCGGGACTGCCGGGCAACCCCACCCGCAAGGTCGGAACGGCCCGACGCCCACACCCCCGAGGCCGCGACGCCCCGCCACCACACCCCGCAAGGCCGAGACGGCCGCGCACCCCCACCCGGAAGGTCGGAACGGCCCGGCGCCCACACCCCGCGAAGTCGGGACTGCCCGGCGCCCACACCCCCGAGGCCGCGACGCCCCGCCGCCGCACCCCGCGGGGCCGAGACGGCCGCGCACCCCCACCCCCGGAGGTCGGAACGGCCCGACGCCCCCGCCCCCCCCAAGGTCGGCCGACCGCACGCCCCCACCCCGCGAGGCCGGCAGGATCCGACGCCCCCAGCCCCCGAGGTCGGCATCACCCGACGCCCACCCACACCCCCGAGGCCGGGATCCCCCCGGCCACGTCACCCCCACCCGTCCGTCACGCCGCCCCACCCCGCTCCAGCGGAATGCGTTCGCCCGCCTTCACCGCCACGGGCAGTCGGTTCTCCGTCGGCGGTAGCGGGCAGGTCGCCAGGTCCGTGTAGGCGCAGGGGAGATTGGCCGCCCGGTTGAAGTCGATCGTCACCCGGCCGTCGGCGTCCGGCGGCCCGAGCTGGAGGGAGCGGTTCGCGGCGTACGTCGTCACGCCCGAGGTCGCGTCCGTGAAGAGGACCGACAGCGCGCCCGGTGTCTTGCCGTTGAACACGGTCAGCCGATACGTCTCGCCGTCCAGCTCGAACTCGACCCGGCCGGGGGAATCGTAGACGTGCTCCAGCCCCTCCACCGCGGCGCCGACCGTCACCGGCCGCGGCTCCGCGTCCGCCACGAAACGGCCCTCCAGCACCCAGCGCGGATCGGGGGCGTAGGTGGGCGTGCGGGTGAAGGCGGTCCGCAGGGCGTTGCCGGGGTGGCGGGGCCGGACGATGTCGTGGCCGCCGCGCTTGGCGACCTCGATCAGCGCGTCACCGGCGCCGGCGTAGACGCTGGCGCGCTCCGCGATCACGCCGAACACATGGCGGCCGCGCACCACGGTGCCGTCCACGGTCAGTTCCTCGTCCGGCGCGAGGTCGACGACGATGCCCTCGTCGGTGGTGGACCAGGCGCCGGGCGCGTCGTCGAAGCGGGCCGGCTCGGGACTCAGCCAGCGCAGGCTGGTGATGGCGAGGAAGCCGTGCGGGCCGGACAGCACCTCCTCCTTCTGCCGGTGCCACTCCTCCCACGCCTGGACGAAACCGGTGCGGTCGATGTCCTGGCCGGTCTGGACGGTCATGTGCACTCCCTGAGGCGTTCGGGCCGTTCGTCAGCGGATGTCGATGTCGGCTGCAACCGCCCCGCGCGCGGGTGTCATCCCGTCCGGGCCCGTGCCCCGCCGGATTTCATGAGCCCGCAACACGAGCCCGGGCCGCGCGGCGTAGGTTGAGGCGACCGGTCCGAGGTGGTGAGGGTGGAGGCCTCATGCGTGTTCCTGGCGCGGCACCGCGCGGTGCCGGCACGGGTGCGCGGCTGATCATCCGGCGCCACGTCGACTACTGCCGCACCGCCTCGGCAGTCTGTCCTTCCGCACGCCCCTGACCTCGCCGGCCACCGGGCCGGCCGTCTCGACGTGTCCTCGGAAGGAACCCCCGATGTCCGGCCCCGCCCTGCGGCTCGCCCTCGAAATCGACGGCGACGGCGCCCATCCCGCGGCCTGGCGCCGCGCCGCCCACTCCCCCGACCACCTGCTCACCGCGCGCCGGACGGCCGGTGTCGCCGCCGCCGCGGAGAACGCGGGCTTCACCCTCGTCACCCTGGAGGACGGGGCGCTGCCGCCGGGCGGCGCGTCCGATGTCGTGGGGCGGATCGGCGCGGTGGAGCGGGCCGCGTTCCTCGCCGCGACGACGAGCGTGGTCGGCATCGCGCCCGTGGTGCCGGTGACCTACGCCGAACCGTTCCACGTCTCCAGCCAGTTGGCGTCCCTGGACCACATCTCGTCCGGGCGCGCCGGGTGGGTCGTGGGGGACGAGACGGCTCCGGAGGCGGCGCGCGCCTGGGGCCGCCCGCCGGTCGAGGGTGCCCAGGCGCGGGCTCGCGAGGCCGCCGACGGGGTCGACGTCGGCCGTGCGCTGTGGGACTCCTGGGAGGACGACGCGGTCATCCGCTCGGTGGCCACCAGCCGTTACCTCGACCGTGAGCGTCTCCACTACGTCGACTTCACCGGCGGTTCCTACTCGGTGAAGGGTCCGGCGATCGTGCCGCGGCCGCCGCAGGGGCAGTTGGTGGTGATCGGGCGGCCGGGTGCCGTGCCCGCCGACCGGCTCGACGTGGCCCTCGTCGGCGGCCCGGACCTCGCGTCGGTGACCGCGGCCGCGGCCGCCGTCCGCGCACAGGTGCCCCGGGTGTTCGCCGAGGTCGAGGTCGCCCTCGACACCGCGGACGCCCCGGCCGAGGACCGGGTGGCCGACCTGGCGCGGCACGCGCCGTGGGCCGACGCCGGACGCCTGCGCTACACCGGCTCGGCGACCGGACTCAGCGCCCTGCTGGGCGAGTTGGCGGGCGTGGTGGACGGCGTACGACTGCATCCGCTGGTCCTCGACGAGGAACTGCCCGTGCTGTCACGGCTGGTGATCCCGGCGCTCGTCGAACGGCGGCTCGCGGTGCGCCCGTTGGCCGCCGCCACCCTGCGCACGCACCTGGGTCTGGAGCGCCCCGCCAACCGTTACGCCACCGCCGTCCCGTCGGCCCGACAGCTCGGGGAGATCCGATGACCCGCACCGACCCCCTCGACGTGCCCCGGCCGGACGCGCGGGTGCACTTCGGCGTGTTCTTCCAGGGCGTCAATCACTGGACCGTCTGGTCCGACCCGGCCAGCGGCTCCCAGATCGACCCCGCGAACTTCCGCAAGGTCGCGCAGACCGCCGAACGGGGCCTGTTCGACGCGTTCTTCCTCGGCGAGGGTCTGCGGCTGCGCGAGGTCGACGGCCGGATCCATGAACTCGACGTCGCGGGACGGCCGGACGCCGTCACCCAGCTCGCCGCGCTGGCCGCCGTCACCGACCGGATCGGCCTGGTCAGCACCTCCAACACCACCTTCAACGAGCCCGCCGACCTCGCCCGCCGTCTCTCCGGCCTCGATCTGCTGTCGGCGGGCCGCGCCGGCTGGAACGTGGTGACCACCGACAACGCCTGGACCGGCGCGAACTTCCGGCGCGGCGGCTATCTGGACCACGCCGACCGCTACCGGCGCGCCGAGGAGTTCCTCACCGTGGCGCGCGCCCTGTGGGACGGCTGGGCGGACGGCGCGGTGTCCGGTGCGGCGGACGCCCCGAACTGGGCCGCGCCGGACGCCGTGCGCCGGGTCCGCCATCAGGGGCCGCAGTTCGACGTGGATCTCGCGCCCACCCTGCCGCGCAGCCCGCAGGGCCATCCGGTGATCTTCCAGGCCGGGGACTCCGGCGAGGGCCGCGACTTCGCCGCCCGCAACGCGGACGTGATCTTCTCCGCGCACGGCAACGACTTCGACGACGCGCTGGCGTTCGCCGAGGACGTGCGGCGGCGGCTGCGGGCGGCCGGGCGGCCCGAGGACGATCTGCGGATCCTGCCCGGCACGGAGATCATCATCGGCGCCACCGAGGAGGAGGCGCTGGAGAAGAAGCACTGGATCCGGCTCCAGCAGGTCACCCCGGCGACCGCGCTGGGGGTGGCGGGACTGCTGTGGGGGCTCGACCTGTCCGACCGGGACGCCGACGGCCCGCTGCCGAAGGAGGACCCGGTCGTCACCGAGAACGACGGCTCCTTCGGCGCCCGGCGGGTCGCCGATCCCCGCGCGGTCGTCGCCGAGTGGCGGGAGAAGGCCGAGGCGAACGGCTGGTCGCTGCGGGAGACGGTCATCCGTCTCGGCCCGCAGCGCGGCCATGTCGGCACCCCGGCCGGGCTCGCCGACCGGTTCGCGCACTGGGTGCGGCACGGCGCCGTCGACGGCTTCAACGTCACGCCGTACCTGATCCCCGACGGCCTCGACGACATCGTGAACCTGCTCGTCCCCGCACTCCAGGAACGCGGCGTCTATCCGGCCGGGTACGCGGGGACGACACTGCGCGAGCACCTCGGCCTGCGCGAGCCGCTCACCCGTCGGGCCGGCTGACCGTACCCGGGCCGGCTCGCGCCTGGGCGAGGGGCGTCGGCTGGAGCAGGAGCAGGGCGATGTCGTCGGTGTGGCGGTCGCGGCGGCGGCGGGCGTGGGCGAGCAGGCGGTCCAGGAGCTGGTGCAGCGGGAGGTCGCCGGCCGCGCCGAGACGGCGGGCGAGGCCGGCGGTGGTCCGGGCCATGTCGGTGCCCGGGGACTCCACCAGGCCGTCGGTGTAGAGGGCGAGGACCGCGCCCGGCTCCAGGGTCAGGGTGGTGAGCGGGTAGGCGGGGGCCACGACCTCGATGCCGAGCGGCGGCCCCGGCCGGACGTCGACGACACGCGCCCGGTCGTGGGGGCGCCGCAGGAGCGGGGGCGGGTGTCCGGCGCTGGCGAGGGTCAACCGGTGCTCGGCCAGGTCGAGATGGGCGTAGAGACAGGAGGCGAACCGGCCGGCGTTCAGGTCGGCGAGGTCGCGGTCGGTGCGGACGAGCACCTGGTCGGGGCTGGCCCCGGCCGTGGCGTGGGAGTGCACGGCCATCCGGACCTGGCCCATGAGGGCGGCCGCCGTCATGTCGTGGCCCTGGACGTCTCCGATGACGGCCGCGGCGGTGGTGTCGGTCAGCCGGATGAGGTCGTAGAAGTCGCCGCCGATGTTCATGCCGTGGCCCGCGGGAAGGTAGCGTGCGGCGACTTCGAGGCCGGTCACGGACGGCAGGGCCTGTGGCAGGAGCGTCTGCTGGAGGGCGTGGGCGAGCCCGTGCTTGGCGTCGTAGAGCCGGGCGCGGTCCAGGGCCTGGGCGACGAGTCCGGCGAGCGGGGTGAGGATCGAGCGCTCGGCGGCGGTGAAGAGGCGCGGGTGGTTGTAGGCGAGGAGGAGGCCGCCGAGGGGGCGTCCCGAGCTGAGCAGCGGCAGGAAGGCCCACGCCTCCTTGTCGCTGATCTGGGGCGCCCGGGGGTATTCGCGGGTCAGCTCGGCGCGGCTGGCGAAGAACGACGAGGTGCCGGTGGCCAGGACGCGGCCCGCGGGGGTCAGCTCGGTGTCCACGGGCAGTCCGTCGATCAGCTCGACCACGGCGGGGTCGTAGCCGCGGTGGCCGATGATGTGCATCCGGGCCCCGTCGGCGGTGTACATGATCATGCCGTGGGCGCCGAAGGCGGGCAGGATCTGTTCGGCGACCAGGTCCACGACGTCCTGGACGCCGATGGTCTCGGTGAGCGCGGCCGCCATCGTCATCAGCAGATGGATCCGGCTCTCCGGCATGCCCACGGTGCTCGCGGGCGGCGGGGTCCCGGCGGGTCTGGAGGACCGGTCGGGGGTGATGAGGATGCTGGTGCCGCTGTCGTCGGTGTGGAAGCGCAGGTCGAGCCACTGGTCCGGCGGGCGCAGGACGGTCAGGGCGACGGGCTCGCGGCTGGTCAGGGCCGTGCGGTACGCGTCCATGTAGGCGATGGTGTCGAGCCAGGGCAGCGAATCCCCGGGCCGGCTGCCCAGCAGGTGGGCCGGGGGCCGGCCGAGCAGGGCGCCGGCTGCGGTGTTCACGTAGGCGACGCGGCCGCCGACGTCGAGGGCGAGGGTGCCGAGCGGAAGGCGTTCCACCAGGCCGGCCGCCGCGTGCGGGGACTGCGGTCCCGGCTGGGTGTGATGGAGGTGGACGAAGCGGGGCCGGTCGGGGATGACGGGCGGGCCGGGGGCGGTGTTCAGGACCCGGGCGAGGCGTCGGACGCTGTAGGCGATGTGCCCGCGTTCGCGGCGGCTGAGCCGGGGAGAACGGCCGGGGGCCCACATCAGCAGCAGCGCGCCCCGGCAGTGCCGGACGTCCCTGAACGGGACGACGGCGAAGGCGAGTTGATAGGGAATGTTGGCGGCGGCGCGCGGATAGCAGCGGGCCAGCTCCTCCAGCGAGCTGACCCAGACGAGCCGCTCACCGCGGATCGCGTCCTGGGCGGGACCGTGCGCGGCGTACGTGGTCCGCCACCAGGGCGCGAAGGCGTCGACCGGCGCCCCGCAGAGCGACACCAGCCCGAGCACACCCTCGGCCTGGTCCAGCAGATAGACACCGCCGGACTGGGCTCCGGTACGACGCACGGCGGCGGCCAGGGCGTCACCGAGCGCATCGACCACATCTGTCTGCTCAGTGGACCCGGTCATCCGGCGCGACCCCTGACGCCCATACCGGCACGGTAAGCCAGCCCGGGGGCCACGGCATGTGGATCAGGTGCGTGGCCCCGGCGGATACGGCCACCTGCGGCGGGCGGGGCCCGTCCACCGGGCGGGGGTACGTGGCCGACGGGACGGCGTGCGGTGGGGCGTACGTGGCCGACGGGACGGCGTGCGGTGCACAGGCCAGGCACCCGGCAGGCGCGTGCGGCCTGGGGCGGGCAGGGCGGGCACGGGTGCGGCAGGCACGCCCCAGGCGGGGCCGACCCACGCGCCAAGCGGGATGACCCGCGCGCCAGACCCACAGCGCGTCGGCAGACACCCGGCGGGCGCATGCGGCCCGCGGCGGGCACGGCGGGCACAGGTGCGGCCAGCCCGCGGCAGGCGGAGTCGGCCCACGCGCCGAGCGGGGTGACCCGCGCGCCAGGCCCGCAGCCCGTCGGCAGGCACCCGGCGGGCACGTGCGGCCCGCGGCGGGCAGGGCGGCACAGGTGCGCCAGGGCAGGCACCGGTGCAGCAGGGCTGCCACAGGTGCGGCAGGCACGCCCCAGGCGGGGCCGGCCCACGCGCCAAGCGGGGTGACCCGCGCGCCAGGCCCGCAGCCCGTCGGCAGGCACCCGGCGGGCACGTGCGGCCCGCGGCGGGCAGGGCGGCACAGGTGCGCCAGGGCAGGCACCGGTGCAGCAGGGCTGCCACAGGTGCGGCAGGCACGCCCCAGGCGGGGCCGGCCCACGCGCCAAGCGGGGTGACCCGCGCGCCAGGCCCACAGCGCGTCAGCAGGCACCCGGCAGGCGCGTGCGGCCCGCGGCGGGCACGGCGGGCACAGGTGCGGCCAGCCCGCGGCAGGCGGGACGGCCACGCGCGCACGCGCGGCAGGCCCGCGTCACGCGGCGCGGGCGGGCGGCGAGCCGGGCCCGGGCCCGGACGGAAGAGGCGGGTTTCGGTTCAGGCCGGGGTCACCGTCGTCCCCACGAGTGCCGAGAGCTGGGGTGAGTACGTGGCGTGCAGGACGAGGGCCGCGCTGCCGACCACCGCCGCGTCCGTGCCGAGGGGGGACGCCTCGACCTCGACGACCCTGATGTGGCGGGCCAGGGGGCGGCTCGCCAGGGCCGCGGCGACGGTGTCGACGTAGCGCGACTCGACGTGCTGGATGCCGTGGCCGCCGAGGACGATGAGGTCCACGTCGATGAAGTTCGCGATGTCGACCGCGACGGAGGCGACATGGTGGGCGGTCTCGTCGATGACGGCCGCCGCGACCGGGTCGCCGGCGGCCGCGGCGACGCGGACGGCGGCGTGGTCGACGGCGCCGGGGTCCTCGGCGAACGTCCGCGCCAGCGCGCTGTCCGGGTGCGGCCCGGCGGCGAGTCTGCGGTGCACCTCGGCGACGATCGCGGTGGGGTTGACGAGCCCCTCCAGACACCCCCGGTTGCCGCAGTAGCACAACGGCCCGTCGGGCAGCACCGAGGAGTGTCCGAACTCGCCCGCGTTGAGCGAACCGCCGCGGTACACCTGGTGGTTGAGGATGAGTCCGCCGCCGATGCCGGTGCCGAGGAAGAAGTAGGCGAAGTTCGCGACCCCGCGCCCCGCGCCGGACCAGCGCTCCCCCACCGCGGCGGCGGTGGCGTCGTTGTCGAGGGTGACCGGGAGCCCGGTGGCCTCGCTCAGCATGTGCTGCACGGGCACCCGGGTCCAGCCGGAGAGCTGGGGGGCGCCGACGATCACGCCCTGCGCGACGTCGATCGGACCGGGGGTCGCGAGGCCGAGGCCGAGGACCCGGTCGCGGGCGACGCCCGTCTCGGCGAGCACGTCGGCGACGAGTTCCGCCATGTCCTTCACGACCTGCGCCGGGTCGATGCCGGGGTGCGTGGGGCGCTTCTTGACGACGAGGGGCCGGCCGAGCAGGTCGACCACGGTGCAGCTCAGCTCGACCGGGTCGAAGTGCAGCCCGACGGCGCTGCCCGCGTCGGCGTTGACCCGCAGGGTGGTGCGGGGCTTGCCGCCGGTCGCCCCCCGGCTCGCGCCGTCCTCGCGCACGATCCCCTCGTCGAGCAGCCGCCGCACGATGCCCGAGACCGTCTGCGGGGTGAGACCGGTGTGCTGGGCGATCTCGACGCGGCTGATGCCGTCGGCGAGCTGGATCTGGTCCAGGACCACGGCCCGGTTGTATCGCCCGACCTTGGGAAGGTTCGTTCCTGCCTGCCGCACGCACGGTCCTCTCTCGTAACCCCCCGACAACATATCTCCCGCACCCCATTGACTTAGTAAAACAAATGGATTTAGTGTCCGGGCGCAGACGAAACATCCCGGACACGAAGGCACCGGGCAGTGCCATCGGAGGCAAGTAGATGTCCATGCAATGCCGCAGGCCCGAAGGCCCGGGGACCGCTTCGCGGGCTCCCGGCGGTGGGGAGCACCGCTCATGACACCCACCGCCACGACCCTGCTGGAGATGCGGTCGATCACCAAGACCTTCCCCGGCGTCACCGCGCTCGCCGACGTCAGCCTCGTCGTGCGGGAAGGTGAGATCCACGCGATCTGCGGCGAGAACGGCGCCGGCAAGTCCACGCTGATGAAGGTGCTGAGCGGGGTGCACCCGTACGGCAGCTACAGCGGCGACATCGTCTACCGGGGCGAGCAGGTCCGCTTCCACGACATCCGGGCCAGCGAGCAGGCCGGCATCGTGATCATCCACCAGGAGCTGGCGCTGGTGCCCGGTATGTCGATCACCGAGAACCTGTTCCTCGGCAACGAACCGCGCCGCCGCGGCGCCATCGACTGGAAGACCGCCCAGCGCCGGGCCCTGGAGCTGATGGAGCAGGTCGGCCTCCGGGAGGACCCCGACACGCTGATCAAGGACATCGGCGTCGGCAAGCAGCAACTCGTCGAGATCGCCAAGGCGTTCGCGAAGGACGTGAAGCTGCTGATCCTCGACGAGCCGACCGCGGCCCTCAACGAGGACGACTCCCGGCATCTGCTCGACCTGCTGCGCGGCTTCCGCGAGCGGGGCATCACCTCGATCATCATCTCGCACAAGCTGAACGAGATCGAGGCGGTCGCCGACACCATCACCATCCTGCGCGACGGCCGGACCATCGAGAGCCTCGACGTGCAGGCGGACGGCGTCAACGAGGACCGGATCGTGCGCGGCATGGTCGGCCGGGAGCTCGACAGCCGCTTCCCCGACCACACCCCGGACATCGGCGAGGTCTTCTTCGAGGTCCGCGACTGGACGGTACGGCACCCGAGTTCGGACGAACGGCTGGTGTGCAAGGGCTCGTCCTTCCACGTCCGGCGCGGCGAGATCGTCGGCTTCGCCGGACTCATGGGCGCGGGCCGCACCGAACTCGCGATGAGCCTCTTCGGCCGCTCCTACGGCACCTGGCTGTCCGGTCAGGTCTTCAAGGACGGCAAGGAGATCCGGCTCAAGACGGTGTCGGACGCCATCCGGCACGGCCTCGCCTACGTCAGCGAGGACCGCAAGTCGATCGGTCTGAACCTGCTGGACGACATCAAGACCTCGATGGTGGCCGCCAAACTGTCGAAGATCGCACGCAACAGCGTCATCGACCCGGTGCGCGAGCACCGCATCGCCGAGGAGTACCGCCGCAGCCTGCGGATCAAGACGCCGAACGTCGACGAGGGCGTCGTCAAGCTCTCCGGCGGCAATCAGCAGAAGGTCGTCCTGGCGAAGTGGATGTTCACCGACCCGGACCTGCTGATCCTCGACGAGCCCACCCGCGGCATCGACGTGGGCGCCAAGTTCGAGATCTACGGGATCATCCAGCGGCTGGTGGCCCAGGGCAAGGGAGTTGTCGTCATCTCCTCCGAGCTGCCCGAGCTGATCGGCCTGTGCGACCGCATCTACACGGTGTTCGAGGGCACCATCACGGGCGATGTGGCGCGCGCCGACGCCGACCCGGAACTCCTGATGAAGCAGATGACCGCTACCAAGAAGAGCCCCACTCCATGAGCCGTATAACTGACCTTCAGAAGAACCTCTTCGGGGGCTCGACCTCCAACGCCCGCCAGTTCGGCATGATCTCCACCCTGGTGGCGATCGTCCTGCTGTTCCAGATCTGGACCGACGGCCTGACGCTGACCTCCGGCAACCTCATCGCGGTGGTCAGCCAGTACTCGTACATCCTGATCCTGGCCATCGGCATGCTGATGGTGATCGTCGCCGGGCACATCGACCTGTCGGTCGGCTCGGTCGCCGCGTTCACCGGCATCGTCGTCGCCAAGGCGATGCAGGAGTACGACCTGCCGTGGCCGCTGGGGATCGTGCTCGGGCTGCTCGTCGGCGCGGCGATCGGCGCCTGGCAGGGCTTCTGGGTCGCCTACATCGGCGTACCGGCCTTCATCGTGACCCTCGCCGGGATGCTGCTGTTCCGCGGCGGCAACCAGTACATCGGCAACGCCGACACGGTGCCGGTGCCCGAGGGCTTCCGGGAGATCGGCGCCGGCTTCCTGCCCGAGGTGGGGCCCGACACCGGCTACAACAACCTGACGCTGCTGCTCGGCGTGGCCGCCTGCGCCGGTGTGGTGTGGCGGGAGTGGCGGGCGCGGCAGACCCGCCGTGAGATGGGGGCCGACACGGCTCCGCTGTGGGTCGCGGGCATCCGGCTGGCCGTCATGATCGGCGTGATCGTCTTCGCGACGCTCCGGTTCGCCGGCGGCCGGGTCGGCACCAGCCTGCCGATCTCCGGCATCATCCTGATCGTCCTGGTCCTCGCCTACTCCTTCTACACCCGCAACACCGTGGGCGGACGGCACATCTACGCCGTGGGCGGCAACGCCCGCGCAGCGGAGCTGTCCGGGGTGAAGCTCAAGCGGGTCAACTTCCTCGTCATGATGAACATGTCGGTGCTGGCCGCGCTGGCCGGCATGATCTTCGTGGCCCGGTCGTCGGCCTCCGGCCCGCAGGACGGTCTGAGCTGGGAACTGGACGCCATCGCGGCCGTGTTCATCGGCGGCGCGGCGGTCTCCGGCGGTCTCGGCACCGTCAGCGGCTCGATCGTCGGCGGTCTGGTGATGGCCCTGCTCAACAACGGCCTCCAACTGGAGGGCGTCGGCTCCGACATGGTCCAGATCATCAAGGGTCTGGTGCTCCTGCTGGCCGTCGCCTTCGACGTCTACAACAAGAGCCAGGGACGGTTCTCGATCATCGGCACACTGACACGTCCGTTCCGGCGGGACGATCCGGGGGCGCCGGCCGCGCCCGCGGCCCCGGCCTCCGATCCGGACGCCGACAAGGCCAAGGTGGCGGGCTGACCGGCCGCGACCCGTCCTCCTCCCCCCAGACGACCGGACACCCGGTCCCCTGACAACCGGGTGTCCGGTCCCCCCTCTCCCGGCACGACCGGGCACGGTCACACGGTCCGGCGGTTCCACCGCACCGCCTCCGCCGCGTTCGACGGCACAGCTCACTCAAGGCACCAGCACCACACGAAGGGTTCACCTCCACCATGCGCACATCCGTCATCAGAAGCATCGCCGCCGTCGGCGCCGTCGCCCTGCTCACCCTGGGCACCGCGGCCTGCTCCAACGAACGCGAGGGCTCCACCAGCAGCGACAGCGCCGACGGCAAGGGCTTCAAGCAGGACTCCCTGATCGGCGTGGCGCTGCCCGCCAAGACGTCGGAGAACTGGGTGCTCGCCGGTGACCTGTTCACCTCGGGCCTCAAGGACGCGGGCTTCAAGGCCGACGTCCAGTACGCGGGCGCCTCGACGACCGTCGCCGACCAGCAGGCGCAGATCTCCTCCATGGTCACCAAGGGCGCGAAGGTCATCGTGATCGGCGCGACCGACGCCTCCCAGCTCGCCACCCAGGTGAAGCAGGCCAAGGAGGAGGGCGCCACCGTCATCGCCTACGACCGTCTGATCACCAACACCCCGGACGTCGACTACTACATCGCCTTCGACAACTTCAAGGTCGGCCAGCTCCAGGGCCAGGCCCTGATCGACGGCATGAAGGCGAAGAAGGCGAAGGGCCCCTGGACCATCGAGCTGTTCTCCGGCTCGCCGGACGACAACAACTCCAAGGTGTTCTTCGACGGCGCGATGGAGGTCCTGAAGCCCCTCATCGACAAGGGCGACATCGTTGTCGGATCGGGTCAGACCGACATCAAGCAGACGGCCACGCAGGGCTGGAAGGCGGAGAACGCCCAGCAGCGCATGGACTCGCTGCTGACCTCGGCCTACGGCGGCAAGAAGACCCTCGACGGCGTCCTGTCCCCGAACGACACCCTCGCCCGCGCGATCCTCACCTCGGTCAAGGGCGCCGGCAAGGCCGTCCCGGTCGTCACCGGCCAGGACTCCGAGGTCGAGTCGGTGAAGTCGATCATGGCCGGTGAGCAGTACTCGACCATCAACAAGGACACCCGCAAGCTCGTCGCGGAGACCGTCAACATGGTCAAGGCCCTCCAGAAGGGCGACAAGCCGACCATCAACGACACCAAGTCGTACGACAACGGTGTCAAGGTCGTCCCGTCGTACCTCCTGCCGCCCGTCATCGTGACGAAGGACAACGCGGCCGAGGCGTACGCCAACGACCCGAAGCTGTCGGCGCTCACCAAGTAGTCCACCGAGCCCTGCGCACGCCGCCGCCCGCCCCGATCACCTCCGGGGCGGGCGGCGGCGTCCGTGCCGCTCAGGCCGGGGAGTCCAGGCGCCGGACCAGGTCGCGCAGGACGGGGCCGTACTCGGGGTGCGCGAGGGCGTGGGCCATCTGGGCCACCAGATAGTCGGCCGGGTTGCCGGTGTCGTACCAGGTGCCCTGGATGACCTGGCCGTAGACGGCGCGGCTGGCGGCGTAGGCGTTGATCGCGTCGGTCAGATAGACCTCGCCCGGCGTCCGGCCCTTCTTGACGGCCTCGTACCAGAGGCGGGTCTGCTCGCGCAGTTCGTCGACGATGCCGGGGGTGATGACATAGCCGCCGATGGCCGCGTACGAGGAGGGGGCGTCCTCGGGTCTGGGCTTCTCGACCAGGCCGGTGATCCGGAGCTGTCCGTCGCCCAGGTTCTCGCGGACGATGGGGACGCCGTAGCGCTGGGAGTCGGCCGGGTCCATGGGCAGCAGGGCCAGGACCGGGCAGGCGGTCTGCTCGTAGGCGCGGATGAGCTGCTGGGCCCGGGGCACCTCGGCCACGAACACGTCGTCGGGCCACAGCACGAGGACGGGTTCGTCGCCGAACGAGCGGGCCGCGTTGAGGACCGGGGTGCCGTTGCCGTACGGGCCGTGCTGGTCGAGGTAGCTGATGTGGCCGCGGCGGGCCAGGTCGGAGACCTCCTCCACGGCGTCCGCGTACGCCTCCTTGCCGTCGGCGCGCAACTGCGCGACGAGCGCCGGGTTGGGCCGGAAGTGCTCCTGGATGAGGGACTTGCCGCCGCTGACCACGATCGTGATGTCGGTGATGCCGGAGTCCACCAGCTCCCGCACGGTGTGCTCCACGACCGGTTTGTCGCCGACCGGGAGCATCTCCTTGGGGATCGCCTTGGTGAGGGGCAGCAGTCGGGAGCCGAGTCCCGCGGCGGGGATCACGGCCCTGCGGATCGTCGGGGGCATCGGGCCTCTCTCGATGGGGGGTGCGGGAGCGACGGTATCAACGCTCTCCCCGAGGACCCGGCATGCCGGTCCCGAGCAGGTCGGCTTCCTACCGGCGAGTAGGATGCGCGTTCCCAACGAACGGAGTCGTCGTGGCCCGCAGGTTCACCGTGTCCGGCAGCATTGTCGTCGAGGTCCCTCCGGAGGTCGCGTACGCGGCGGTCAGCCGGCCCGCGCAGATGGGCCGGTGGAGTCCGGAGAACCTCGGGGCCGCGGTGGCGGAGCCGGACGTGTCCGCCGCGCTGGGGACGACGTTCGAGGGGCGCAACAAGCGGGGGCCGTTCCGCTGGGTCACCCGGTGCACGGTGACGGCGGCGGACGAGGGGCGGCGCTTCGCGTTCCGGGTGCACGCGATCGGGCTCGGCCGGCCGCGGCTGCGGGGGCCGATAGCGACCTGGGAGTACCGCTTCGAGCCCGAGGGCGCGGCCACCCGGGTCACGGAGACCTGGACCGACGACCGGCGCGCCTGGCCCGCGCTCGTCGCGCACGCCTTCGACCGGCTGGTCACGGGCGGCCGGACCTTCGCCGACTTCCAGACGGCCAACATCGCCCGGACCCTGCGCAACCTGAAGCGCGAGCTGGAGGCGGAGGCCGGCTCCTGACGTCAGGAGGGGCGCAGCACCCCTTCGGGGCCGAAGGCCACCGGCAGGAAGCGGGCGGCGATCCGGGCGTAGCCGGCGGTGTTGGGGTGCAGGCCGTCGGGGAGGTCGGCGACGTCGTCCGGTCCGAACAGGGTGGTCCCGTCGACGACATGGAGCCGTTCGTCGCCGTCGGCGCGGCGGGCCTCGACGTGCCGGGTGAGCAGTTCGCGGATGCGGGTGAGGGTGAGCGCCCCGTCCGCGAGCACGGCGGGACGGTCGACGGTGCGGACGACGCCGTCGGAGCCGAGGAGCGTGGGTCCCGGCCGGGTCTCGGCGGCCGGGCAGACGATGGGCGTGACGACGAGGATCGGTGTGTCGGGCCTGCCCTCGCGGATCGTGTCGAGGAATCCGTGGAAGGCGGGCACGAAGGCGCGTTCGCGCATGCTGTCGCCGTTGAGCACGTTGATGCCCAGTTCGAGGCTGATCGCGGCCGCGGGCAGATCGCGCAGGGCGCGGGCCACGAAGGGGTCCAGATGGCATTCGCCCGCGAGCGCGAGGTTGACCAGGGACCGGCCCGCCGCGCGTGCGACGACGGCCGGCCAGGTGGCGGTGGGCCGGTCCGCCTCCGCGCACTGGCTGATGGAGCTGCCGTGGTGCACCCACACGGGTCCGCTCGGCGGTGCCGGACGCACCGTCGCCCCCGCCGGGACCCGTACGTCGACCAGCCGGAACCCACGGGAGACCGGCAGCCAGATCTCCACCCGCCGCTCCCGGCCCGCGCGGCCGAGGGCGAACCTGACGTGGGCGGGGTCGGCCGGCTGGAGCCGTACGTCCGCCGTGGCGGGGTCGTGGAAGATGAGGTTCTCCTCCCGCACGACCACCGGTTCCCGCAGCTCCCCGTCCACCACCAGGTCGAGGACGCTGCCGCTGGGGGTCCCGCCGAGCGGCAGGGCCTCGGTGAACCGGGCCACCAGCTCGACCTCGGCGGCGTCCGTGACCAGCTCCAGCCGCACCCCCGAGGGGACGGTGCTGCTGAACTCGTACATGGGGTCGGCCAGTTGCCGGCGTCCCGCCTCCGGTGCCCGGTGCAGGGCGATGCCGTCCAGCTCGACGGTGGTCGCGAGGGCGCCGACGACACAGTCGAGCGCGCGGTCGAGGACGGACTGCTGCACGGGGTACCTCTCGTCGGGGGCGGTCAGAGCACGGGGAAGTCCCCGGTGCCGTAGCACTCCCGGGGCAGGGGGTCCGGTGTGCTCTCGGGGTCGAGCAGATGGGCGACGACGGCGGCGGCCGTGCGGTGCCAGAAGCGGGAGCGGCGCAGCATCGGGTGGTCGCCGCCGCCGACGACGGCCATCCCCGCCCGTGCCGCGAGGCCGGAGGCGCGGCGCACGCACTCGGCCGAGGCGGCGGGGAAGGTGACGCGGTCGTCCTCGCCGTGCAGGGCGACCAGGTGCCGGCCCGCGACCTGTTCCACGGGTTCGTCCCGCGGCCACCACGGGGCCAGGGCGACGACGCCGTGCACCTGGGAGTGCCCGGCGGCGCGCAGGGCGGCCCGGCCGCCCATCGAGTGGCCGAGCAGGACCGTGGGCAACGGGCCTTCCCGGAGGGCGAGTTCGTCGAGCGCCCGGTGGATGTCGCGCACCGGGTCGGCGCGCTCGCCGTTCCAGCCGCGCAGCCGGTAGCGGACCTGGGCGATCAGGACGTCCTGGCGGGGCAGGGCCGCCGCGACCGCGCGGACGAAGGGGTCCATCCGGAGCGCGGCGAGCTGCCAGGGCCGGGTGCGGCGCTCGCTCGCCTCCTGGCCGCCGTGCAGCACCAGGACGGCCGCGCGTGGGGCGGGCGGGCTGCGCCGGGGCAGCAGCGCCCGGCCCATGGGGAGAACCGACTCGGTCATGTCCTGACGCATGTCCCGTCGCACCGTGCGGCACTCCTCGTTCGCGGCCCGTGTCCCGTCGCGCACGCGTGGATGCGTGGCGCACGCCGATTCTGCCCGAGCGCGGCGCACGGTGATTGCGCGCGAGCCCGGCGCACGGTGACTCGGCCCGAGCGCGGCGCGCGGTGGTTCCGCCCGAGCCCGGCGCACGGTGACTCGGCCCGAGACCGGCGCACGATGATTCCGCCCGAGCCCGGCGCACGGTAATGCGCCCCGCGGCACTGCCGTACGGCGCCGCCGCCCGCCCGCGCTCAGTCGGCCTCGCCGCCGTGCCGGGTCACCGCGGCGAGGTCGGCGAGACCGCCCGCGCCCAGGGGGCCGGTGGGTGGCAGCGGTTCCTCGGCCTCCAGACCGGGCAGGGCGTGCCGGGACACGCGCAGCACGACCGGCGGGAGCACGGCACGCCCCGCCTGGACCGCCCGCAGCCAGCCGGGGACGTAGACCGCCGTGCGCCGCCGCTCGACGGCGCGTGCCAGGCGGTCGGCGACGACGTCGGCCGGGAGGACGCGGCGGGCCGGCGGGGGCATGTGGGCCCGCAGTTCCCTGAGGACCGTATGGCGGTCGGCGTCGCGGACCATGTCCGTGTCGGTCCAGTTGAGGTAGGCGATGCCCACGGCCACCCCGTGATGGGCGACCTCGGCCCGCAGGGAGTGGGCGAACGCCTCCACCCCGGCCTTCGAGGCGCAGTAGGCGCTCATCATCGGGGCGGCGCCGAACGACGCGAGCGAGGCGATCTGGAGGTGGTAGCCGGCGGTCACCGTCAGGTCGGGCAGGAACACCCGGGCGGTGCGGGCGCTGCCGGTCAGGTTCACGTCGATCACGCGCTGCCACGAGGCGGGATCGGACAGGGCGAAGGGGCCGCCCTCGGCGATACCGGCGTTCGCCACGACGACGGACGGCGGCCCGAGTCGCTCGCGGACGACCTCCGCGGCGTGCTCCAGCGCCGCGTCGTCGGTGACGTCGGCCGCGACGGCGACCGCCGGACCGGGCAGCGCGGCGGCGACCGCGTCCAGCGCGGGCCGGTCGTGGTCGATCAGGGCCAGACGGGCGCCGCGCCGGGCGAGCGCCTCCGCGAGCGCCGCTCCCACCCCGCGCGCGGCTCCGGTCACCACCGCGGTGCGGTCCTTCAACGGGCTGTCAGCCACGGTCGGTTCCTCTCCTGCGCTGCTTCAGTTCCGCCTCGTACAGGTGGTCGCGGCCGCCCGCGAGCCGGTCCACGGCCTCCCGGGCCAGCAGGGTGAAGGGGCGGTGGTAGGTCTCGTCGTACGCCTCGACGATCTGGAAGGTCCAGTGGCCCGGGACGACGTTGCGGCCCACGATCTCCGCGCGCACCTTGTCGGCCCACTCCGCGTGCCCGGCACGGCGCAACAGGTCCACCGCCTCGTCCAGTTGGAAGTCGGCGGTGCCGGTGAGCTGGTGGAAGGAGTAGAGGTGTCCCCTGGCCCGTTCGGTGGTCTCCAGGGCCTTGGACAGGGCGCCGAGCGCCTCCACCGTCGCGTCGCTCACCCCCGGGGGCCTGCGGTGGGCGCGGTCCGGGCCGTCGTCGTGCTGGTCCGCCATGGTGTGTCTCCGTCCCTGCGGTGGGCGATGCGTCCCTGTGGTGGGCGCTGCCGTCTCACGGCGTCGGCCGGTGTCCGGTGCGGTTGCGACCGGTGAGGGCGCGCTGGGCCCGTGCGAGGCCCGGGGTGCGGTGGCGGTGCAGGGCCGCGTGGGCGGCGTTGGCGCCGGGGGCGCCGTGGACACCTCCGCCGGGGTGGGCCGAAGCGGAGGCGAGGTAGAGGCCGCGCACCGGGGTCTCGGGGCGGCCGGTGCCGGGCACGGGGCGGAAGAAGAGCTGCTGGTGGAGGGCGGCGGTGCCGCCGTTGAGGGCGCCGGCGCGCAGGTTGCCGTCGAGGGACTGGAGGGTGGGCGGCGCCAGGACGCGGCGGGCGCGGATCAGGGAGCGGAAGCCCGGGGCGAACCGTTCGACCTGGCGTTCGACACGGTCGGCCATCTCCTCCTGCTCGGCCGCGTTCCAGGCGCCGGTCAGGCCCGCGTCGCCGGCGTCCGCGGTGACGGTCTGCGGCACATGCGTGTAGGCCCACGCGGACTCGGTGCCCTCGGGCGAGCGGGTGGGGTCGGCGGTCGTCATCTGCCCGAGGACGGCGAAGGGCCGGTCCGGGATCTCGCCCATGGCGATCTGGGCGGCGAAGCGGGTGAGTTCGTCCAGTCCGTCCGCCACATGGACGGTCCCGGCGTCCGTCGCCCCCTCGGTCCGCCAGGGCACCCGGCCGTCGAGCGCCCAGTCGACCTTGAAGGTGGCGAAGTCCCACTGGAAGCGACGGAGGTCGTCCAGGAGCTGGGCCGGGAGGTGTTCCGGCGCGACCAGCGCGCCGTACAGGGCGGGCGCGGACACGTCGGCCAGTACGGCGCGGTGCGCGTGCACCGTCTCGCCGTCGGCGGTGCGCACCCCGGTGGCCCGCCCGTCCGCCACGACGACCTCGGCGACCGGGCGGCCGCAGCGCAGCGAGCCGCCCCGGGACCGGAGGCGGCGGACCAGTGCCTGGATGAGCTCGCCGGAGCCGCCCTCGGGGACGGGAAAGCCGTAGCTCTGGCCCAGCATGCTCATCAGCCAGCCGAAGCCGCCGCTGCCCGCCGCCTCCGGGGCGAGGTCGGCGTGCAGCGCGTTCCCGGCCAGCAGCAGCTTTCCGCCCGCGCCCCGGAACTCCTCCTCCCCCAGCCTGCGCACCGGCAGCATCAGCGTGCGGGCCAGCCGCAGCCCGCCCGCGGCACGCACCCGCAACGCCAGCCGGGCACCGGCGCGCACCGGCGGGAACGGGGTGAACAGCGCGGCCAGGATGTCCGGTCCGAGCCGCTCCCAGACGGTGTGCAGCCGCCGCCAGGCCGCACCGTCCCCCGGGTGGAAGGCGTCCAGGGAGGCGGCGGTCGCGTCCACCGCGTGCGAGAGCACGGCGCAGGTGCCGTCGGACAGCGGGTGGGCCAGCACCGTGGGGGCATGGCTCCAGCGCAGGCCGTACTCCTCCAGACGCAGACCGGCCACGATCGGCGAGGCGGCGGCCAGCGGATAGAAGGAGCTGAAGAGGTCGTTGACGAAGTCGGGGTCCACCCCCCGGTCGTGGCGCACCGCGCCGCCGGGTCCGGGCTGCTCCTCCAGGACCTCCACGCTCCAGCCGGCGTCGGCGAGCAGGTTCGCGGCCACCAGACCGTTGGGCCCCGATCCGACGACCACGGCGTCAGGCATCGCCGCCGCCCCGCGCCGCGCCGCCGGACCAGACCGGGCCGGGGGGCTCCGGGTGGCCCGGCGGGCGCTCGTGGCGGGCCTGCTCCTCGCACACGGCGGCCAGCCGGGCCAGCATGGCGCGGTGCCGTAGCTGGATCATCGCCTCGACGGCCACGTTGTGCAGCGCCCCGCCCGCTCCCTGCAACGGGTGCTCGTCCGCGATGACCAGGCTGTAGGAGCCCCACGGCCGCAGTTCGATCGCGATGCGCGCCGTGCCCAGCGCGCCCGCCCGCGCCTCCAGACCGAGGCGTTCTCCCTCCACGCACTCCCGGACGACCGTCTCGTTGGTCAGCCGCATCGGTCCCACGCGGACCTCGTATCCGATCGCCGAGTCCACCTCGGGCCATCGGCCGCGGATCGGCTCGGAGAACGACGTTCCGACCACCCAGTCCGCATAGCGCGTGCCGTCCGCGAGGACGGCCCACACGGTCTGCCGACTCGTCTTGATCAAACGGTGCCGTACAGCCACAGAAGCCTCCAAACCCCCCACCAGCCTCCGGCCCGAGTGCCCAGCGGGGCGCCGGCTAACCACGCGGGGCCGACGGCGAGGAACGCTAGAGGTCCAGGTAGACGCGTACGGTCGTGTCGCCCGGGGTGGTGTGGACGCGGACCAGGTCGCAGAGACGGTGGACCAGGAGCAGGCCGCGGCCGCCCGGCCGGTCAGGGGCGGCGGGGCGGCGGCCGGCCAGCGGGTCGCCGAGATGTCCGCCGTCGCGGACCTGGCAGACGAGCGAGGAGCCCTCGGCCCACAGGTGCAGGGTGCCCGAACCGCCGCCGTGCACCACGCTGTTGGTGGTCAGCTCCGCGACCACCAGCGCGAAGTCCTCCGACCGCACACCGGTCAGGCCCAGCCGCCCGGCCCGGCCGACGGCCCGGTGCCGGGTGTCGGAGAGGTCCTCGGCGGCGAAGGCGACGCGGTCGGCCGACGGAGGGGGCGGCGGCAGCGGCCGGTTGTACCGGGCGACGACCGCCTCGGGGGCGTAGGACGGGCTGGCGGCCTCCGTACCGGCCGAGAGGACCACCGGGTGGGTGGCGCGGGCGTCGGTGAGCGCCGTCCCGTCGAGCCGGTCGGCGTCGTACGGGCAGAGGATCGTCACCGCGCGGCCGGGGAAGGCCAGGTTGATGAGCGCCTCGTGCTGGACGCAGGCCGGGTACTCCAGACCGCTGCGGCCGGGCCAGATCGGCTCGCCCACGATACGGACGGGGGTGTCGCGGTGCCGGTCGGCGAAGGCGCGCAGGACGGTCGGGATGATCCGGCCGGGGTTGCGGCCCGCCACCCGCATGTCGACGAGGTGCACGGCGGAGGCGTCCGCGCCGAGGGCCTCCCGCAGCACGGACAGCCGGGGGGCGGGGACGGCCACGGCGACGGGCTCGCCGTCCTTCAGGCCCTCCCGGACGAACGGCACGATGCCGTCCAGGTACTCCCGCTCGCCCCGGTAGAACAGGGCGGGGTGCGCGAAGGCGGTGGTGGCGGTGCCGGTCGGGGTCATCGCGCCACCACGTCGACCGCCGGCAGCCCGGGCCAGAACATGTCCAGCAGCCGGGGCATCGCGGCCGGCGGCCGGTCGAGCACGATACGGCGCCCGGCGGGCAGTTCCTGGGCGGTCACCGCGAGGGCGGAGACACCGCCCAGGTCGACGAAGGTCACGGCGGACAGCTCCAGCCGGCAGACCTCCTGCGGCGACACGGAGAGCAGGTGCAGCGTCCGCTCCCACAGGGGGCGGGTCGCCAGGGTGATCTCACCGCCGGCCCGCCAGCCCGCGCGCTCCGGCAGCGGCCGTACCCGCAGGGAACGCGGACCCGGGGCCGGACACGGCAGCGGGGAGTCCGTCACCGTCCCTCCCCCGTGTCGTCCGTCCTCATCCCGCCAGGTTACCGGGACCGGTTCGGACCCCGTCGCCGGACCGGATCCGCGCCCGTGCGGCGGCCATGAGCCGCCATAAGGTTCCGTAAGCGATAAATCGACAAAGAGGGGTACGCGGAGTGTCACGGTGGCGCATCCGGCGCCGCCCCGTCGAGAAGGCAGGTCGTCCGATGGCGAACAAGCCACAGGGGTCTGAGCCCCCGCACGGACAGGGTCCGAGCCGGCATCGGGGCACGGAGCAGCACGGCTGGTCCCCCGATGTGGACGAGACGCGTCAGCAGGACAACCCCAGCGCCCACCGCTCCTTCCACACCGCCGAGCACGGCGGCGGCAAGGGTCCGGGACGCACCAAGTCGCCGGAGGAGACCAGGTCGGTGCCCGGTGACACGGTGGAGAGCCGGGGGACGCGCGGTGAGGAGTACGGCGACCGGGACGAGAAGGGCCGCGAGGACACCGGCCGGCGCGGCCGCTCCGGGCGCCCCAGCGGCAGCAAGGACACCTCCGCCTACACCGGCGTCGACCCGCAGGAACCGCGGCGCTAGGCGGTGATCGCCCCCGCCGTCGGGGAAAACCGACCGGCGCCGCACCGCGCGCGGACCGCCCGACGTAGGCTTCGCTCAGCACAGGCACGGCCGGGGGGCGGAGTACATGACGGCTGGGACGGTTCGGACGGTTCAGAGGTGGGCGTCGGCCCTCGACGGGGTCGTGGTCTACGCGCAAGGGGCGCTCTGCACGCGCCTGGCGCGCGGCAGTGTGCCCGCGGACGGCCGGGTGCGGGTGACGGGGCTGCCCCGTTCGCTCGACCCGGGTTCGCTGCGGGCGCGCGTCACGGGCGCCTCCGGGGTCCGCGTGACCGAGGCGCGCATCGAGGTGGAGGCCGAACCGCTCGGCGCCGAGGCGCCCGACGCGCTGCGCCGCGAGGTGGAGCGGCTGCGGGACGCCTACGAGGCGGTCCTCGGACGCCGGGCCCGGCAGGCGGGATTGATCGAGGAGACCGCGGCGCTGCGCCCGGTCCCGCCGGCCCGCAAGCGCGACGACCCGCACCGGCGCACCGCGGTCGACGCGTGGCTGGAACTGGCCGACTTCGTGGACCAGCGGCTGACCGGGCTGCACGCCCGTCTCGTCGAGCTGGAGGAGGAGCTGGCCGAGGCCGAGCGCGCCCTGTCGGCCGCCGCAGACCGGCTGGCCCGCGCCTCCACCGACGCCCCGGCGTCCCATGTGGCGACCACGGTCTCGGCGGCCCTGACCCTCGACGGCGCCGCCGGCACGGAGGTCGAGGTCGAGGTGGAGTACGGCGTCCCGGGCGCCGTCTGGGTCCCGGCCTACCGGCTCACGGTCCGTCAGGGCGACAGCAGCGGGCGGCTGGTGCTGCGCGCCTCGGTCGCCCAGCGCACCGGCGAGGACTGGACCGGCGTACGCCTGGCCCTGGCCACGGCCGATCTGCGGCGCCGCACCGATCTGCCCCGGCTGCGCTCGCTGCGCATCGGGCGCCGGCAGCCCGCCCCCACGCCGTCCGGCTGGCGCGAGCCCCCGGCGGGGCTGGCCGACCTGTTCACCGGGTACGACACCGCGCCCCCGCGCCCCGCGAGGGCCGGCGGCATGGCCAAGGCCGCGGTGGGCGGTCACGCGGCCGGCGCCGCACAGCCGCCGTCCCCGCCGCCTCCGCCCCCGATGTACGGCGCGCCGCCCGCCGTCGCGCCGTCCGGCGCCTATCCGGAGGCGTACGCCGGCCCGGCGCCCTGTGGTCTCCCGCAGGCGGCGCCCGCCCGGCCCGGCGGCGCGCCGCGCACCGGCCGGTCCCGCACGGCGGCCCCCGCCATGGCCCCCGCCGCCGCCTTCGCACCGGCGGCCCCCGCGGGCAGCGGCATGGGCGCACCGCCGCCGCCCGCCCCCGGCGGCCCGGTGCCCGCGGCTCCCGCGCCCGCCGTGGGTCCGCCGCGGCCGAGCGGCGACGAACTCGACTACACGGCCCTCGTGTTGAGCGGTCCGGAGGAGCCGGGCGCCCGCCGCGGCCGGCTGTTCCCCGACACCCCCTACGATCCGGTCGCCACCGAACACCGCCGCCGCGCCGAGTCCGTGACCGCGCTTCCGCTGCCCGGACACGCCGTACGGCCCCGTGAGTCGGCCGGTTCCTTCGACCACCGCTTCGACGCCGTGGCCCGCGCCGACATCCCCTCGGACGGCACCTGGCACACCGTCACCGTCGGCGAGATCCCGGTCGGGCTGCGCACCGAGTACCTGTGCGTGCCGTCCGTGGAGCAGACCGTGTACGGCACGCTGGTGCTCTCCAACTCCACCGACCAGGCGCTGCTGGCCGGCCCGGTGGAGGTCACCGTCGACGACGACTTCCTGCGCACCGCCGCGCTGCCGACGCTCGCCCCGGGCGGCGTGAGCCGGGTGGGGCTCGGTCCCGCCGAGGGCATCCGGGTCACCCGCCGGACCAATCTGCACGAGTCGACGTCCGGGCTGCGGGGCGCCACCACCGTGCTCGACCACCGGGTCCATGTGGAGCTGGCCAACCGGCTCGCCGGGCCCGTCACCGTCGAGGTGCGCGAACGCGTGCCGGTCACCTCCGACCCGGACGTCCGGATCGAGGAACGCGCCGACTGGACGGCACCCGAGGAAGACCTGGGGCCGGAGTACCACGCGCCCGGCACCCGCCTCTGGCGGGTGGACCTGCCGGCCGGTGGCACCACCGCCCTCGACGGCGGCTACGAGATCCGCATCCCGACCGCCAAGGCCCTGGCCGGCGGCAACCGCAGGAGCTGACGCCCATGTCCACGGCACCGGAGCCGATCCCCCTGCCCGTCACCGCCGTCACCTGCCTGGAGGACCGCGCCCACGTCGAACGCACCACGGTGGTGGACCTGACGGCCGGCGTCCAGCGGCTGCGCCTCGGGCCCGTCGGCGCGCTGGCCGTCGACCGGACCCTGCACGCCGAACTGACCGCCGGCCCGCCGGCGACCGTGCTCGACGCGCGGATCGTCCGCGCCTGGACGCCGCGCGCCCGCCGGCCCGCCGCCGACGACTCCGCCCTGCGCCACCGCGTGGACGCCCTCGAACAGGAGCAGGTCACGCTGGAGCAGCGGCGCGACCGGCTGCACGCCCGGCTCGACGCGCTCGGCCGGCTCGCCGCCGATCTGCTGCGCGACATCGGCGAGGGCACCGGCCACGGCGAGACCGAAGTGCCGCGCTGGCGCGGCGAACTGGACCGGGTGGACGCCGAACGCGACGCCCACGCCGAGGAACTGCGCACCGTACAGGCCCGGCTGACCGTACTGGCCACCGAACTCGGCACGGCGGGCGACGCCTTGGAGCTGGCCGAGCAGCGGCCCGCCGAACTGGTGGGGCACATCGAGCTGACCGTCGAGGCCACGGCCGCCGGTCCGGCCGAGCTGCGCGTGAGCCACCTCGTCCCCTGTGCGCTGTGGCGGCCCGCCTACCGGGCCGTGCTCGACGGGGACTCCCTCACGCTGGAGACCGACGCGATGGTCTGGCAGCGCACCGGCGAGGACTGGTCCGGCGTACGGCTGACGCTGTCCACCGCGCGTTCGGCGCTGGCCGGGGAGCCGCCCCGGCTGAGCGAGGACCGGCTCACGCTCCAGGACCGCTCCCCCGCCGAGCGCCGTACCGTCGACGTCGAGATCCGCGAGGAGGAGACCGCCGACCTCGGCCCGGCCGCGGTGCTCGGCCTGCCCGGGGTGGACGACGGCGGCGAGGTACGGGTGCTGCACTCCCCCGCTCCGGTCACCGTGCCCTCGGACGGCCGCGGCCACCGGGTGCCCGTCTCGTCGTTCACCACCGCGGCGCGCGGCGAGTACGCCTGTACGCCCGAACTGTCCCCGCTGGTCACCCAGGTGGTGCGGTTCGACAACCGGTCGGGGCACGCGCTGCTCGCCGGGCCCGTCGACCTGGTCCGCGGCAGCGGGTTCAGCGGCCGCGGCACCCTGGACTTCACCGCGCCGGGCGCCCCCGTCGAACTCGCCTACGGCAGCAGGGACGACCACCGGGTGGTCCGGGAGACCGAGGAGACCCGCGACACCACCACGCTCACCCAGCGCACCGTGATCACCCGCACGGTCCGCCTGCATCTGTCCCGCTTCTCCGCACCGCACGAGCGTGCGCAGAGCGAGGCAGCCGCACAGGCGGAGGGGACCGGCGAGCGGACGGTCGTCCTGCGGGAGCGGATCCCCGTCTCGGAGGTCTCCGCGGTGGAGGTGCGGCTGCGCAAGGAGTCCTGCTCCCCCGCCCCCGACGCGGTCGACGCCGACGGCATCGTCCGCTGGGACCTCGACCTGCCGCCCGGCGGCCGTCGCACCGTCACGCTGGTGTACGAACTGTCGGCGAACTCCAAGGTCACCGGGGTCTGACCGCCGTCGGCCCGGGCGCTCCGCCCGGGCCCGGCGAGCGGGCCGACCGGAAACTGGGAAGCCATTGAGCCGGTCCCGGTGATCCGGGAGGATGGTGGTCCGCGGCGGGGCGCACATGGCCCGCGCCGCCTGGGGGAGGGCAGCACATTGGGGATGTTCGAAGACCTGTCGCCCGGCGACCCGCGGCTCGTGGGGCGGTACCGGATCGTGGCCCGGATCGGGGCCGGCGGCATGGGTCAGGTGTATCTGGGGCGTTCGCCGGGCGGCCGGCCGGTCGCCGTCAAGGTGGTGCGGCCCGAGCTGGCCGGCGACCCGGACTTCCGGCGGCGCTTCGCGCGCGAGACGGCCGCCGCCCGGCGCGTCAACGGCGCGTTCACCGCGGGGGTCGTGGACGCCGACCCGGAGGGCTCACCGCCCTGGCTGGCCACGGTCTTCGTGCCCGGCATGTCCCTGGGCACCGCGCTGTCCGAGCACGGGCCGTGGCCCGAGCAGCCCACGCTGGTCCTGGGCGCGGGTCTGGCGGAGGCGCTGGAGGCGATCCACGCGGCCGGAGTGATCCACCGGGACCTCAAACCGTCCAACGTCCTGCTCGCGGTCGACGGCCCGCGCGTGATCGACTTCGGGATCTCGCGCGCGGTCGAGACGAACACCCAGCACACCCAACTCACCCATGTGGGCACGGTGGTGGGCACGCCGGGCTTCATGTCCCCCGAGCAGCTCACCGGCCGCACGGTCGGGACGCCGAGCGACGTGTTCTCCGTCGGCGCGGTCCTGTGCTACGTCGCCACCGGCACCGGCCCGTTCGGCACCGGCCCGGCGAACGCGCTCAACTTCCGTACGGTGTACGAGGCTCCGGACCTGAGCCGGGTGCCGGACGTGCTGCGCGGCATCGTCGCCGACTGCCTCGTCCAGGAGCCGGAGCGGCGCCCCGGGGTGGCCGCGCTCCTGGACCGGCTCGCGGAGGCGGTCGGCAGCGGGCGCGGTGCGACGGGCCTGCTCACCGAACCGGAGTGGATGCCGACGGTCGTCGCCCAGGAGGTCCGCGAGCAGACGTCCGCGGCGCTGCCGGCGACTCCGCCGCCCCTGCCGACGGCACCGCCGGCCCTTCCCGCCGCACCGGCTCCGCCCGCCCTTCCGGCGCCGGCCGCCGCAACTCCGCCCGCCGTGGCGCCCCTTGCGGCTCCGGAGAGCACGCCGTCGGCCCAGCCGCCCGCGCCGCCCCGGCCGACGGAGGCTCCGCGACCGACCGCGACCGCACCGGTGGCGGCCGCCGCGCCGGTTCCGCCTCCCCCGGCGCAGCCGCACGTACCCGCACAGGCACCGGTGCCCGCGCCCGCGCCGGCCCCCGTCAACCCGGCGTGGGGCCCGCCCGTCACCGGGTATCCCACCCCGCCCGGGACGGGGTGGCCGCCGCCGGTCGTCCTCGGGCCGCCCGGCGCGTACCCCGGCGCGCCCGGGCTGTCGCACAACCCCTCGCGCCGGGGCCTGATCATCGGGCTCACGGCGGCCGCGGTCGGGGTGGGCGGCGCGCTGGCCGGGTGGAAGCTGCTGGGAGGCGGCGACGGGAACCCCTCCGGCTCGCCGTCCTCGAACAGCTCCGGTTCCCCCTCGGGGAGGGCCTCCGCGAGCGCCGCCTCGTCGGCAGGCAAGAAGCTCTGGGAGTTCGGCACCGGCGACCTGGTGCGTTCGTCGCCGACGGTCGTGGACGGCGTCGTCTACATCGGCAGCGACTGCGGCTGCCTGTACGCCCTGGACGCCTCGTCGGGGAACCAGAAGTGGTCGTACCACCTCGGCGGCGATGTGCGCTCCTCGCCGGTGGTCGCGAACGGTGTCGTGTACATCGGCAGCGACGACGGCACCCTGCACGCGGTCGACGCCGGTTCGGGCGACAGGGCGTGGACCTACACCACCGGGGGTGACGTCCGGTCCACGCCGGCCGTCGCCGACGGGCTCGTCTTCGTCGGCAGCGACGACGGCAATCTGCACGCCGTCAGCGCCGCCTCCGGCACCAAGGCGTGGACCTACGACACGGGCGCCAAGGTCGGCTCCTCGCCGACCGTGGCGAACGGCCTCGTCTTCATCGGCAGCGACTGCGGCTGTCTCTACGCCCTGGACGCCTCGGACGGCGGCCAGGAGTGGTCGTTCCACATCGGGGGCGAGTCGGCGCAGAGTTCGCCCGTGGTGGACGACGGCGTCGTCTTCATGGGGGCCGACGGCGGGAACCTGTACGCCGTGGACGCGTCCGGCGGTGACCGCAAGTGGCAGTTCCGCACCGGCGGCCCGGTCGCCACCCGGCCGCTGGTCCTGGACGACGGTGTGTTCCTGAGCGGCGGGGACGACGCCGTGCATCTGCTGGACCCGGGCAGCGGCAAGCAGCGCTGGTCGTGCTCCCTCGGCGCGGGCGTCGCCTCCTCGCCCGCGGCCACCGACGACGTGCTCTTCGTCGGCGCCGACGACTCCCATCTGCACGCGCTGGACGTCCGTACCGGCGACGAGCTGTGGTCGTTCGCCACCGGTGACGCGGTGAAGTCCTCGCCCGCCGTGGCGGACGGGGTGGTGTTCGTGGGCAGCGACGACGGCAAGGTCTACGCCGTGGGCACGTGAGGCGCAGGCCGGCACACGGCGAAGGGGCGGACCGGGTCGATCCGGTCCGCCCCTCGGCGTAAGTCGGCGGGTGCGGGCGGGTGTTGTTCCCCCGGCCGATGACTTGCACTCGGCCGATGACCTGTCCCCGGCCGACGACCCGCCCGCGGCCGGTTACTCGCCCTCGGCCGTACGGCGCCTGCGCATGGCTATCACGACGCCCGCGCCCGCCGCCACGGCGACCGCCGCGGCGCCGCCGAGCGCGACCGCCGGCACGTCCGAACCGGTGTTGGCGAGGCCGCCGGTGACACCGCCGGCCGTCGTGCCCGCGCCGCCCGTGGTGCTGCCCGCGCCGCCGGTGCCCGAGCCGCCGCTGCCGGAACCGCCGCTGCTGGAGCCGCCGTCGGTGCCGCCGTCGCCGGGCAGGTCGGCGTCGTCGGTGAGGGCGACGCGCAGGTCGACCGGGTCGAGGTCGGTGCCGGCCGGGTAGAACCCGCCGAACGCCTCGGCGCCGGCCGCGGTGAGGTCGGCCGCGATGCCGTCGACCGTGATGACGTCACCGGAGGCGGTCAGGTCGGACTTCGCCGCCTTGAGGTCGGCGAGGACCACGTCCTCGGTCTTCTCGCCGAGGCTGGTGACGTCGGCGGTGAGCTTGCCGGTGCCGCCGTCGAGGGTGGCGCGGACGTCGGAGAGCGTGAGGTCGAGGCCGTACTCGCCGTTCTCCTCGTGGCCCTTGAAGTTCACCGAGCCCTTGAAGGACGCGGAGAGGGTGTCCTCGTCCGTGTCGTAGGTGCCCGTCGCGTCCGTGAAGGTGAACACGCCGTTGTCCGCGGCCTGCTTGGCACCGCCCGAGGTGGTGATCCTGCCCTTGGCGACCCCGTCCACCACGTAGGTGCGGAAGGACTTCTTCACGCCCCAGCCGAGCGTGCCGTCGGCGATGTCGCCCTTGGCCGGGGCCTGCGTCGCGGAGGCGGAGGGCGAGGCGCCGTCCGAGGCGGACGCCGACGCCGACGCGCTCTGCGAGGCGGAGGCCGACGCGGACGGCGAGGTGCCGCCGGAGGCCGAGGCGGAGGCGGACGGGGAGGTGCCGCCCGACGGCGAGGCGGAGGCGGAGGCCGACGCGGAGGCGGACGACGACGACGGCGGGGTCTTCTGAAGGACCGTCAGCGGGTCGCCGGCCGCGCCCTCGTAGCTCGCGCTGCCGAAGACGTCCGCGGCCTCCTTCGTCAGCTTGGTCTCCATGTCCGTCATGGCGCGGGTCACGGTGACGTCGGCGAGCGGCACGTCCTGGGTGGTCGTCCCGGACTTGGTGACGTCCGCGGTGATCTCCGCGGCCGCGCTGTCGAACTTCACGCCGGACAGCGAGATGTCGAAGCCGTGCGCGGCGGAGACGATCCGGAGGCTGCCCTTGAAGCCGAGGTCGAGGGTGTGCGCGGTGGAGTCGTAGGCGCCGGTGCCGTCCGTGAAGGTGAAGGCGCCGTTGCCCGCGGCCTGGCTCGCGCCGTCCGTGGCGGTGAAGGTGCCGGCCGCGTAGGTGGTCACGTAGGTGCGGTACGTCTGCTTGATGCCCCAGGTCAACTCGTAACCGGAGAGCGGCACTTCGGCGGCCGAGGCGGTCGTCGCACCGAGCGTGGCGAGGGCGGTGGCGCCCAGCGCGGCGGCGGTGGCGACGGCCGCGGCGAGCGCGACGGGACGGCGTCTGTACGAGGTGGCGGACATGGTCGGGGGTTCTCCTCGGGTGGTGGGACGGCCGCCGTGGCGGCGGGCTCGGGGGGTCAGTCCTCTTCGGACGTGGGGGCCTCGGCGGCCGGGCGGGCGCGGCGCCGGCGGACGACGAGCAGCGAGGCCGCGGCCGCCAGCAGCAGGGCGCCGGCCGCGAGGCCGACGGGCAGGACGGGGACGCCGTCGTCGTCGGTGCTGCTCGCGACGGGTCGGGTGGAGGGGGCGGTGGCGGCGGGGGACGCCGAGGGCTCGGCGGGGGTCTCGCTCACCGTGGGCGTGCTGCCCAGGTCGGGCAGGGCGGGCAGCTCGGCGTCGTCGGTGAGGGCGACGGCGAGGGACACCGGGTCCATCGCGGTGCCGGCCCGGTAGACGCCGCCGAATGCCTTGGCGGCGTCGGCGGTGAGTTTCGCGGGGACCTCGGTGACGGCGACCAGGCCGTTCTTCGCCTTGAGGTTCTTCGTGGTGAAGGTGACGAGCGGGACCTTGGAGCCGGTGAGGCCGGGGCTCGTCACATCGGCGTAGAGGGTGCCCTTGCCGTCCTTGACGGTGGCGCGGACGGCACCGAGTGTCAGGTCGAGGCCGTCGTGGCCGGTGAAGCGGACGGCGCCCTTGAAGGTGGCGTCGAGGTCGCCGCCCTTGAAGGTGCCCCGGCCGCCGGGGAAGCGGAAGAGCGCGCCGCCGTCCTGGGCTCCGCCCGAGAGGGTCCACTCGCCGCGGGCGATGTCGCCGGTGACGTACTCGCGGAAGGTGCGGCGCACGCCCCAGTCGACGGCGCCGTCCTGGAGCTTGTCGCCCGATGTGCCCTTCTTCGCGGGCGACTTGGTGGATGCCTTGGCGGTGGGCTTCTTGGACGCGGCCGGTGCGGCGGGCTTGACGTCGGCCGACAGGCTCACCGGGTCGAGGACGGTACCGGCGGTGTAGTACCCGGCGAAGGAGGTGGCGCCCTGGGCGGTGAGGGTGGCGGGGAGGTTGTTGAGGACGACCGAGTTGCCGGCGCCCCGCATGTCGATGCCGCCGAGGGAGAGGGTCGCGAAGGGCACCTGGGAGGAGGTGGTGACCCGGCCGCTGCCCTTGGCCTTGCCGGTGACGTCCAGGTAGAGGGTTCCGGTGGAGCCGGAGATGCGGACGGTGGGGCGGCTGAGGGTGAGGTCGAGCTGGTAGGCGCCGGCCTCGGTCCGGTGGCCGACGAAGCGGACCCCGCCGGAGAAGGACGCGGTGAAGGAGCCGGTGGCGCCGTCGTAGCTGCCGTTCGCCGAGTGGAAGCGGAAGTTGCTCGCGCCGACGGTGGCGGCCCCGCCGGTCAGGGAGTAACTCCCCTTCGCGATGGGCCCGGTGACATAGCTCTGGAAGGACGACTTGATGCCCCAGTCGAGCCGGCCCCCCTGCACGCCGCGGCTCGCGGCCTGCGCGGCGGTCGCCGGGAGCAGGGCCCCGAGGACGACCAGGCAGAGCACGGCGATCCGGCCGTGACGGCGGGACGGCGGGGGTGGGGACATGAGGGGCCTCCGGTCATGATCAAGAACCGGCCGACAGATGATGATTTCCGGCCAGGCGAGGTAAGGCTAACCTAAGCTGAATTCGGCTCGGCCGGTACCCCCAGAAGTCACACCCGTCCAGCGCTTCCGCCGCCTTTCACTCCATCAGGGCACCAGGGATCAGAACCTGTCCGAGCGCGATCACATCGGCTGTACTTTTTCCGTCTCGTCCCTCGACGGACGGCGCCGTCGGGGGTACGACGGATCAGCTACGACGGACCAGCAGGGGGAGCGACGTGTCTGGCGTGAGACTTCCGGAACACCGCTACAGCCGCACGGAGGCCACCCGCCTGCTGTGCGCCGGTGTGTACCAGGACGCGGGCTTCCGGCGCCGGGTCATCGAGGAACTCCTCGACCACCGGGAGCGCCCGGTCGCCCCGCCCAACGGCGTCGACGTCTTACCCGTCCTGTCCCACGCCCTGCGGGCGACCCGGCAGGAGGCGCGGACGGCCCTGCTGATGCTGGGTGCCTGGGCCGGCTTCTTCCTGTCCGACGTGGTCATGTTCTGGGACAGCCTCTCCGACCGCTGGGGCGACGGCGCGGACGTCCACTTCAGCGACGTCCTCACCGCGTTCTTCGAGGGCGACGACCGGCTCACCAACGGGATGCCGCTGCCCTGGTCGGTGCTGTACGCGCTGGTCGTGTTCGGCGTGTGGTTCGCCCACACGGCCAAGGGCGGGGGCGCCGCCGCCCGGTCCGCCGGATTACCGGACCCGGTCGCCAAGGCGGCCGACGGCGCGGGGTCCCTGCTCTCCGCGGGCGCCTGGGCCTTCGCCGCCTTCTACTGGTGCTGGTACGTCTTCGGCGTGCTCGGCGGCGGCGTCCAGACGCCGTACCCGCTGCTGTTCCCGCTCGCGATGGTGCTCATCGTCTGGTGGTACCAGGGCACCCAGCGCAAGGCGCTGTGCCGCTGGCTGGCCCGCTGGACCTTCCCCACCGCCACCCAGCCCGACCTGCCCGCCGGGCCGCTGTTCGAGATGCTGCGGGACGACGTCCGGCGCGAACAGGAGGCGTCGCTCACCCTGTACGACGACGAGAACCCGTTCGTCGGCCTGGGCGACGCCCGGTCCCCCTGGTCGTTCGCGATGGAACTGCGCAAGCGCGCCCGGCACCCCGGCGAGACCGACCCGGCCGATGAGGACACCCCCGGCACCACGGACACGACCGGCACCACCGGCACCGCCCCGGGCGTCCCCCGTCAGATCAGCGGTCCGCTCACCGCCGACGCCGCGCTCTCCATGATCGAACCGCAGTTGACCGGACTGCGCGAGGCATCCGCGCTGAGCGGCCGGGACCGGCTGCGGGACCTGGAGATCGACCGGTTCGTCTATCTGCCCGCGGGTGTGGCCCGCGACGAGGAGCTGGAGGTGGGCGGCGTCGCCGACCCGGCCGCCCTCACCCGGGGCCCCGGCCGCGGCCGGGGCCTGCCCGTCTACGACCCCGCCCAGGTCGCCGCACACCGGCGCGAGGCCGTCGACGAGGGCGGCGAGAGCCGCCGGGTGTTCCTGCGGATCCGGGTGGGCGCCTGGCGCGAACAGGTCGTCGTGACCGTCCTGGTGCGCGTCCACACCCAGGGCCGCATGCTCGTCCTCGAAGTGCTGCCCTATGTCCTGCGCCCGGTCCGGCGCGACTTCCGCGCCGTCGACACCTTCGTGGAACGGCTCCCGGAGACCTGGGTCCGCTCGGCCCTGCGCGCCCTGCGGCACGCCCCGGCGGTCGGGGTCGACGCCGGCCTCGGCGGACTCGCCACCCTGCGCAACGCGATCCTGGCGGGCTGGTCGGACGGCGACGCCCTGCCGGACGCGCCGCGGGTCTCGCTGCGCTCCCTGGTGGGCACCGGACAGCTCTCCGCGTTCCAGGAGATGGACAGCACCCGCTATGTGAAGACGATCCGGGAGCGCATCGTCAACGGTGTCCGGGAGGCGCTCAAGGCGCATGGCTACCGCACCGAGGAGTTCGAGCAGCACGTGTACCAGCTCAGTGGCGGCAGCGTCTTCATCAAGGACATGTCCGGCGGCGCGGTGGCCACCGGCCGCCATGGCAGCGCGTCCCACAACACGCCGCCGTCCAGGCCGAGTTCGCCGAAGAATCCGCCGACGACGACCAACTCCCACCCCGCCCCCTGAGACACCCCGCACCATGAGACGAGGGACGCACGCCATGCCGAGCGACGAACAGAACACCCCGGAGCAGTCCGGAAGCGTGAGCATCGGGTCGATGAGCGGAGGGTCGATCGCCACCGGCAGCCACGGGACGGCGACCTCGTACAACACGACCGGCTCCGAGCCCGACCCGCGGCACGCCGAACTCCTGGCCGCCATCCGCGAGTTGCGCGAGGCGCTGCCGTCGGCGGGGGACCGCAGCGAGGTGGACGCCGTGCTCGACGGTGAACTCGCCGACGCCGAGGCCGAGATCGTGGGCGCCGGCACGGCCGGCACCGCCCGGCTGACCCGGCTGCTCGGCGGGGTGCGGGGCTGGCTGGGCTCGCAGGCGGCGGCCGTGGGCGCGGTCGCCTCGGCCACCGCGGTGGTGCAGGGCATCGCCCAACTGCTCGCCTGACGGGCGGAGTTCCCCGATGACGGACACGGCAGCGCGGCACGGAGGACGGCGACGATGAGAGTGTTCGACACCGAGCGCCAGGAATGGGCCGGATCACGCCGTGAACGCCTCTTCCATCCCGAGCAGTATCTCGATCTGCCGCGCCAGCGGTTCATGATCCGGCGCACGGCGGCCGTCCTGAGCGTGTGCGCCCTCGCGTTCGCCACCTGGGCGCTCGGCTGGAAGGACGAACCGGAGCCGTACCGGCCGCCGTCCGAGGAGGCGCCCGTCGATCCGGGCGGGACCGACGACGGCGCGACCGGTGAGGGCACCTCGGACGGCGGGACCGCGTCCGGCCCGACGGCGGCCGAGTCGCCGTCGCCGCCCGCGGGTTTCGAGGTCCTGGAGGACTCCGAGGGCTTCCGCATCGCGCTGCCGCAGGGCTGGAGCCGCGAGAGCAGCCCTTCGCAGTACGGCATCGACGTCGTCGAGTACCGCGGCCCCGACGGGGTGCGCAGGGTGCAGGTCTTCCAGCTCATGGAGGACTCCCCGCACGCCTCGGTGGTGGAGGCCCAGCGGGCCGGACGCAAGCTGGAGGGCTACCGGGAGATCCATCTCCAGTACGTGCCCGACCCCTCCGAGGGGGAGGCGGCCGAGCACGAGTACACGGCCGACGAACTGAGCGGCGAACCGTCGAGCGGCTCCTCGTTCCACGTCATCGACTACCGCTTCCGGGCCGAGGACAGCGAGAACTACGCCCTCATCGTCTACGGCTCCGAGAGCGACGGCGACGAGGACGAACGCGAGCTGCTCGACACGGCCCGCGCGTGGTTCTGCCCGCCGTCCACCCAGTGCGCGGCGCCGTCGACGCCCTGAGGCGGAACGGCGGTTCAGATGCCCTTGGAGGGGAGTTCGACGGCGGAGCGGTAGTGCGCGGCGGCGACCTCGCGCAACTGCGCCTCCTGTCCTGCCGCCCGGCACAGCCCTGGTGGTCCATCAGGGTGACGGTCCGCCGGAACGTCCGTCCGCTCGCCCACACTGGCCCCGCCGACCACGACCGTTCGGCGTCCCGACCGCCCTGAAGGAGTCCCCGTGGCGAACGTCCCCACCGAGCTGAAGTACACCAAGGACCACGAGTGGGTGCAGCAGACCGGCGCCGATGTGGTGCGCGTCGGTATCACCGAGTTCGCGCAACGGCAGCTCGGCGACGTCGTCTTCGTCGAACTGCCGGACAAGGGCCGGGTCCTGGAGGCGGGGGACCCCTTCGCGTCCATCGAGTCGGTGAAGGCGGTCAGCGAGGTGTACGCGCCGCTGTCCGGCACGGTGAGCGCGTGCAACGACGAGCTGGACGCGAATGCGGAACTGGTCAACGACGAGCCCTACGGCGAGGGTTGGCTGATCGACATCAAGATCGGCGACAAGCGTCGGCTCGACGGACTGCTCACCGCCGCCGAGTACGAGGAACTGGTCCGCGAAGCGGAGTAGCCCCGGGGGGAAGTGGGCCGTCCGCCTGCCGGAGGGCGGCGCCAGGTGACACCATGGCGCCACCCCTTCGCCCGGGAAAGGACGCACGTGGTCAGTTCGCCCGAGGTCACCGACCGTGACAGGACACTCGCCCGGTTACGGACCGCCCTGGACTCCGCGGTGGCGCAGGGGGATCCGGACGCGGTCGCGGGCGACGACCACACCGTTCTGGCGGCGGTCCTCGCCGAACTGGCGGAACCCGACGTCCTGGCGGACGGCGCGGTGCGTTCCGCGCTGGGCCGCCTGCACTGGCTGCGGTACCTCGCGCTGCCCGACTCCGACGACGACCTCGACCGGGCCGTCGCGCTGCTGACACCGCCGGCCGACGAGGACCGGGCCGCGCTCACCCGGTTCCGCGAGGCGGTCACCGCGCGGGGCGGCAGCGGACTCCTGTCGGATCTCGGCACCGTGCTCAGGACGTTGTCCGACGCCACGGGCGACACGGCCCTGCTGGACGAGGCCGTCGAGGCCGGGCGGGCCGCCGTGGCCGCCGTCGCCCCGGACTCCCCCGCCCGCGCGGGCGTCCTGTCCAACCTCGGACTGGCCCTGCACACCCGGTTCGACACGACCGGCGAGACGGCGGCCCTGCGCGAGGCGGTCGACGTCGAGCGCGCCGCGGCCGCCGCCCTGTCGCCCGACCACCCCGACCGCGCCGCGGTCCTGTCCAACCTGGGCATCGGCCTGCGCGGCCTGTTCCAGCGCACCGGGGACGTCGACGTCCTGGCGGAGGCGGTGGACGTCGGCCGGGACGCGGTGGCCGCCTGGTCGCCCGACGCCCCCGACCGGATCATGGCCTGGTCCAACCTGGCCGGCTCGCTGCGGGCCCTTGCGGAACGCACCGGCGACCCGGAACCACTGCGCGAGTCGGTCCGGTTGATGCGGGACGTGCTGGCGGCCACGCCACCGGACCACCCGGGCCGCGCGATGTACCTGGGCAACCTCTGCACCGCGCTGTTCACCCTCTACGCGCATGCCGGGGACCTCGACGAGCTGGCGGACGCGGTGGCGGCGGGCCGGGCCGCGGTGACGGCCGCCCCGGACGGCTCACCCGAACAGGCAAGGTACGCCTCGAACCTCGGGGGCGCGCTGCGGGCCCTGTACGCGCGGACCGGTGAGGTCGGCGTGCTGCGCGAGGCCGTCGAGTGCGGGCGCACCTCGGTGACGGCGACCCCGGACGGCGATCCCCAACTCGGCGGCCGTCTCTCGAACTTGGGCGCCACCCTCCAGACCTTGTTCGACCGGACCGGTGACGAGGACGCGTTGGCGGAGGCGGTCGAGCGGGGGCGGGCGGCCGTCGCCGGAACTCCGCCGGACCACCCGAACCTCGCGATGTATCTGTCCAATCTGAGCGGCATCCTCCAGACGTCGTTCCAGCGGTTCGGCGACCTGGGAACGCTCAGGGAGGCCGTGGACGCGACCCGGCGGGCGGTCGCCGCGACACCGTCCGACCATCCCGGCCGCGGCCCCCGGCTGAGCAACTTCGTCGCCGTCCTGCACACCCTGTTCGCCAGGACCGGTGAGGCCGGGCTGCTGACGGAGGCCGTCGCGGCGGCGCGGGACTCGGTCGACGCCACCCCCGCGGACCACCCCGAACACGCCGGACGGCTCGCCAACCTCGGGATCGCGCTCCGTGCCCTGGCCAAGGAGTCGGACGACGCCGGTGCGCTGGACGAGGCGATCGGCGCCGCGCGCAGGGCCGTCGCCCTGACACCGGCCGGCCACCCCGACCGCGCGACGTACTGCTCCAACCTGGGCGCGGCCCTCCAGACCCTGCTGGAACGCACGGGCGACGTCACGGCGTTGAAGGAGAACGTCGAGGTCGCGCGGGAGGCGGTGGCGGCGACCCCGGCCGACGATCCCGACCGGGCGCTGTATCTGTTCAACCTGGGGGTCGCGGTGAAGACGTCGTTCGACCGGGGCGGCGAGCGGCGGGAGCTGGACCAGGCGAGGAGCTGTTTCGCCGAGGCGGCCGGCACCCGGACGGCCGCGGCGGACCTCAGGGTCGCCTCCGCCCGGTACGCCGCGGACGGCGATCTGGAGGCCGGTGACCCGGCGCACGCCCTGGTGATGGCGGAACGGGTCGCCGAGCTGGTCGGGCTGGTGGCGCCGCGGCGGCTGCGGCGCGCGGACCGGCTGCACCGGGTCACGGGGCTGCACGGCATGGCGGCCACGGTCGCGGCGGCCGCGGTCGCCGCCGGAGACCCGGGCCGCGCGGTCGAGCTGCTGGAGCAGACCAGGGGGCTGCTGATCGCCGACACCCTGGACACCCGGGGCGATCTCGGCGAACTCCGGCTCCGCGCACCGGAGTTGGCCGCGCGCTTCGACGCCCTGCGGGACGCCGTCGAGGCGAGCGACCACGCCGTGGACGCGACCGAGGAGGACCGCGCGGACCTGATGGCCCGCTGGGACGGGCTGCTCGGACGGATCCGGGAGGTCCCCGGCCTCGCGGGCTTCCTGTCGCCGCCCGCCGTCGAGGACGTCCGGCACGCGGCCGTGGACGGCCCGGTCGTCTATCTCGTCGCGCACGGCGAGGCGGGCCACGCCCTCGTCCTGCGGGACGCGGCGGAGGAGCCGGTCCGGGCCGTGCCGTTGCCCGCGTTCACCGAGGACGCCGTCCGCGAGCAGGTGGACGTGCTGCGCGCCGCGTCGGACGCCCTGGACGGCGACGACCCGCTCGCCGCCCAGCGGCGGATCCTCGGCGTGCTGGCCTGGATGTGGGACAGCTTCGCGCGCGAGGTCCTCGACGCCCTCGGCCACCCGGAACCCCCGGCCCCCGGACGGCCGTGGCCGCGGGTGTGGTGGTGCCCGGTCGGTGTCGCGACGTTCCTGCCCCTGCACGCCGCGGGACGGCACGACGGCGGCTCCGACGCGGTGCTCGACAGGGTGATCTCCTCCTACACGCCCACCGCGCGGGCCCTGCTGCACGCGCGTGCGCTGCGGGGGCCGGACCCCGCCGCCGGACGCACGGTGGTCGTCGCCGTGCCCGACGCGCCGGACGTCACTCCCCTGCCCGGCGCCACGGAGGAGGCCGCGAGCCTGCGGCGGCTCGTCCCCGCGGCGACCGTCCTGCCGTCCCCGGGCGGCACCACGACCCACGACGGTGTCACGGCGGCGCTGACCACCCACGACGTCGCGCACTTCGCCTGCCACGGCTTCGCCGACCTGGACAACCCCTCCGACAGCCTGCTGGTCCTGCACGACCACCTGACGCGTCCGCTGACGCTCACCACGATCGCCCGGCTCCGCCTGGCCGACGCCGGCCTCGCCTATCTCTCGGCGTGCGGCACCACCGACACCGGCCCCCGCCACGCCGACGAGGCGACCCACCTCACCGCCGCCTTCCATCTGGCCGGCTACCGCTCCGTCGTCGGCACCCTGTGGCCCGTCACGGACCGCACCGCCAGGGCCGTCGCCCGCCGCTTCTACGACCGTCTCACCGACGGCGGCGGCACCCCGCCCCGGCCCGCCCGCTCGGCCGAGGCGCTGCACGACGCGGTCCGGCACCGGCGCGCGGCCCGTCCGGCGATCCCGGCCCAGTGGGCGGCGTACGTCCACACCGGGCTGTAGCCGGGGGCGGGTCGTGACGGGCCCCGGCCCGTACAGGGATGTCCCCGTGGCGGAGGACCACTGACCCGGGGCCGCCGCGTCAGGCTTCCCGGGTGCCGCCCGGCGGCGCCGTCGTGCCCCTGACCTCCAGGGTCGGGGCCGTCAGATCGACGTGGGCGGGGCGATCGGGGTCGGCGATACGGGCGAGCAGGTGCTGGGCGGCACGGCGGCCCACCTCGTGGCTGGCGTTGTCCACGGTGGTGAGCCAGAGGTGGCGGAGCTGGGAGAGGTACGTGTTGTCGTACCCGACGAGGGAGAGGTCCCGTGGGACGGCAAGGCCGCTCGCCTCGGCGGCGGAGAGCGCGCCGACGCAGGTCACGTCGTTGACCGCGAACACGGCGGTCGGGCGCCGTGGGCCGTTCAGGAGCCGGACGGTGGCCCGGTAGCCGCCCTCCTCGGTGAGGTCGCCCCGCTCCACCCGGGCCGTGTCGGCGAGGCCGTGCGCGCGCATGGTGGCCTCGAAGCTGCGGCGGCGCAGCTCACCCACCGCGCCCGGCCCGGCGATGTGGGCGATGTGCCGGTGGCCGAGGCCGATGAGGTGCTCGGTGGCCAGCCGGGCGCCCTCTTCGTCGTCGCCCGCGACGACGTCCACGGCGGGCAGCACCGGTTCCCGGGCGCCGGCGACGACGGTGGGCACCCGGCCCGCCGCAGCGCGCAGCACGCCGGGGTCCTGGAGGGTGCCGACGGCGATCAGGCCGTCCACGCGCAGTTCGGTGAAGGTGTGGGCGAGGTCCTCGCCGAGGCGCCGGTTGAGATGGCCGTCGGCGAGGAGCATGCGCAGACCGTTGTCGTACAGCCGGGAGTTGAGCCCGTCGAGCAGGTCCACGAACCAGGGGTTGCGCAGGTCGTTCAGGAGCACCCCGACCGTGCGGGTGCGGCGCTCGCTCAGGCTGCGGGCGGCGGCGTTGGGCCGGTAGCCGAGTTCCTCGACGGCGGCGAGGACGGCCTGCCGCTTCTCCGGCCGTACGCCGTCGGCGCCGCGCAGCACCAGGGAGACCAGCGATTTGGACACGCCCGCCCGCGCGGCGACGTCACGGATGGTCGGGGTCCTCATGGTGTGGACCGTTCCATACGGCTGTCCGCTTTGTAAAGCCGACCCGGCTGACCGACGACCCTTGACACCGGTCCGGAGGGGCTCCATCGTGGGCCGGGCAAGCAAAATGGAACGGTCCAAAGAGGGGCAGTCCAATGGTGGATACGCTCGGCGTCGCCGTCGTGGGGTTCGGCTGGATGGGGCGGGTGCACACCCAGGCGTACGCGCGGGTCGCCCACCACTATCCGGGGCTGGGCCTGCGGCCCGAGCTGGTGACCGTCGCGGAGGAGGTACCGGGCCGGGCCGAGGAGGCCGCCGCCCGGTTCGGGTTCGCCTCGACGGCCCGGGACTGGCGCGAGGTGGCCGCCGACCCGCGCGTGCGGGCCGTGAGCATCACCGCGCCGAACTTCCTGCACCGCGAGATCGGCGTCGCGATGGCCGAGGCGGGCAAGCACATCTGGATCGAGAAGCCGGTCGGACTGACCGCCGAGGACGCCCGCGCGGTGGCCGACGCGGTCGCCACGTCCGGTGTGCAGGGGACCGTCGGCTTCAACTACCGCAACGCCCCGGCCGTCGCCCACGCCCGTGAGCTGATCGCCTCCGGGGAGATCGGTGCGGTCACGCATGTCCGTGTCCGGCTCTTCAGTGACTACGCCGCCCATCCGCTGGGCGCCCTGACCTGGCGGTACGAGCGGGAGCGGGGCGGCAGCGGGGTGCTGGGCGACCTCGCCTCGCACGGCGTGGACCTCGCGCGTTTCCTGCTGGGCGAGATCACCGCGCTGGCCGCCGACACGGCCGTCTTCATCCCGGAGCGCGCCCGGCCGACCGGGGCCACGGCCGGTCACGCCCTGGCCGCGGGCGGCGAGCCGGGCCCCGTGGAGAACGAGGACTACGTCAACTGCCTGCTGCGTTTCGCCTCCGGCGCCCGGGGTGTCCTGGAGGCGTGCCGGGTCTCGGTCGGCGAGCAGAACAACTACGGCTTCGAGGTGCACGGCACCCGGGGCGCGGTCTTCTGGGACTTCCGCCGGATGGGCGAACTCGGCGTCAGCCGGGGGGACTCGTACCAGGACCAGCCCGTGAGCACGCTGTACGTGGGTCCCGGGCACGGCGACTACGGGGCGTTCCAGCCGGGGGCCGCGTCGAGCATGGGCTACGACGACCTCAAGGTCGTCGAGGCGCAGCACTTCCTGCGCTCGATCGCCGAGGGCACCGCGCACGGGGCGACGCTGGAGGACGCGGTGCGCAGTGCGGCCGCCCTGGACGCGATGAGCCGCTCGGCGGAGTCGGGGGCGTGGGTGAGCCTGGCGTGAGCGCGGGGCGGGGGCGTCGGTCGGCGCCCCCGCCCCGCGGGTGTGCCGGTTTCAGGGGCGCAGTGTCACGCACAGCAGGGCCGCCGGGCCCTGCCTGCTGCCCAGGCGGGTGGTGAAGGCGATGCCGGCGGCGTACTCGTCGGCGGCGCACTGGCCCTTGTAGTGGTTCTGGGCGAAGTCCCCTCCGGTGCCGTCGGCGGGGCGGTTGTCGGAGCGGTCGAACCACACGGTCCGTCCCGCCCGGCCGAGCGTGGTGCGGGCGGGGACGCACAGCGCCGCCGAGACCCGTTCGCCGCGTCGGCTGTAGCCGGCCAGGAACTGCCCTGCGGGGCACTGGAGTTTGGTGTAGCCGCCGGCCCAGTCGCCGTTCGCCGGGACATGGCGTTCGTCGGTGACGACGGTGCGGGCGTCCCCGGCGGCGCGCAGATCGCCGGTGGTCACGTCGGTGCACAGGCCCCGGCCGCCGGTGTGGCTGAGTCCGGCCAGCCGCAGTCCGTCGGGGCAGACGGCCTTGGAGGCGCCCGGGTCCCAGTCGCCGCCGGCCCGGATCCGCAGGGACCGTACGTCGTCGCCCTGGTCGGTGGTGAGCATCCGCCAGTCGGCCACCGGGGCGACGGGGCCGGTGCGGGTCGGGGAGGTCATGAGGCGCTGCCAGCCGGTGCCGCGCCAGTCGCCGCCGTCGAGGATGCCGTGGCGGCGTCCGTCGGTGTCGTAGCGCAGCAGGGCCCAGTCGTCGTGGCCCTGCCAGCCGACCAGCGGCCAGTAGGCGAAGTCGGCGTCGCGGTCGGCGAAGTAGTCGGTGATGTTGCCGAACCAGGTGCGGGCGGCGGTGCCCGTCTCGTTCGCGCCGGTGCCGAACTCGCTGATCCACACCGGCGCGGTGTAGTGCCGCCCCTCGGTGGTGACGAAGAACGCCTGGTCGGTGAGGGTCTGGAAGAGCTGCTCGCGGCTGAGGTCCTGGTAGCGGGCGTCGTGGGTCTCGCCGATTCCGGTGGCGCCGCTGTGCCGGGGGCCGGTGTAGCCGTAGAAGTGGGCGGAGTAGACGAGTTTGCCGGACCTGAGGAGGGTGTGCGAGAGGGTGCGGGCGGGGGCGAGGGTGGGGCGTTCGTGCGGGAGGCCGTCGACGGGCAGGCCGGTCCAGTTGATGCCCTCGATGACGATGAGCAGGTCGGGGTCGGCCTCGGTGAGGATGCGGTCGGCGGCGAGCCGGGCGGCGGCGTACCAGTCGTGGGCGTCGCCCAGGCCCCAGTTGGGGTCGTCGAAGACGTCGCGGCGGACCTCGTTGTAGAGGTCGGCGCCCACCACGCGCGGGTCGGAGGCGTAGCGGCGGGCCATGAACACCCAGTCGTCCGCCCAGCGTTGGGTGGTCTGGCTGCTGTTCCAGCGTTCGTTGCCGTCCACGCCGCAGCACCAACGGGTGGTGTTGGTGTGGTTGTTGAGGATCACCGCGAAGCCGCTGCCGGTGAGCGCGCTCACCACGGCGTCGAAGACCTGGAGCGGTGTCTTGCCGCGGAGCTGCGGGTTGGCGGTGACGGCGGCGTCCGGTACGGGTGCCGTGGCGCGGATCATCTCGTTGGAGAACGGCAACCGGATGCTGTTGATGCCGAGTTCATGGAAGTCGGCGAGGAGCCGGGACAGCGGGGCGCGGTCCAGGCCGAGGGGGATGCCGTTGGCGTTCTGGCCGGCGTGGTGGTTGGCGGGGTCGGCGGTGCTGCCGCTGCCGTTCCAGGACCCTTGCGCGCCGTCCCAGTTGGCGGACTTCAGACGGAAGCGGTCCCCCCGGGCGTCCACGACGTAGCGGCCTCGGGTGGACAGGGGCGGCTGCCAGTTCTCCGCGGCGGCGGCTTTCGTGAGGGGGGCGGCGGGCGCGGATTGCGTGGTGGCGCCCGCGCTCGGTATCACGGTGAGCGCGGTGAGCGCCACGACTGCCAATACTGTCAGGTGCGTGACAAATCTGGACGGCATGCTGGTCCTCTGCGAGCGCGCGGGGTGGGGGGTACCTCGAACAGCGGCTGCCACCCTACGAGGGAACGGCCGCCAGGTCGATGGCGGCCGTCATCCCAAGTTCACCCAACTACCCTGCCCGCGCGCCGAGTTGCCCGGCCTGCGCCGAGATCAGGCGGTCGGTGCCACGATCTCCCGCTTGAGGATCTTGCCGCTGGGGCCGGTCGGCAGGGTGTCCACGAGCCACACCTCGCGCGGGTACTTGTAGGCCGCCACCCGCTCCTTGACGAACTCCCGCAGCTCGTCGGGCGTCGCCCCGGCGCCCGGGCGCAGCACGACCGCGGCGGCGATCTCCTCGCCCAGATGGTCGTCCGCCCGGCCCACCACGGCGGCCAGCGCGACCGCGGGGTGCTCGTGCAGGACCTCCTCGATCTCGCGCGGGTAGACGTTGTAGCCGCCGCGGATGATCATGTCCTTCTTGCGGTCCACGATGTAGAAGTAGCCGTCCTCGTCCTGCCGTGCCAGGTCGCCCGAGCGCAGCCAGCCGTCCGGGATGGTGGCGGCCGTCTCCTCCGGACGGTTCCAGTACTCCTTCATCACGTTCGGCCCGCGCACCGCCAGCTCGCCGATCTCGCCGGGCGCGACGTCCTGGCCCTTGTCGTCGAGCAGCCGCACCTCCACGTCCCGGATCGGGGTGCCGATGGACCCGGCCTTGCGCGGCCGGTCGGGGTGGTTGAAGGTGACCACCGGGCTGGTCTCGGACATGCCGAAGCCCTCCAGGACGGCGCAGCCGAAGCGGCGCTCGAAGCCGTGCAGGATCTCCACCGGCAGCGACGCGCCGCCCGAGATGCACATCCGCAGCGTGGAGACGTCCGCGTCCGACGGGTGCTGGAGCAGCGCCGCGTACATGGTCGGCACGCCTTCGAACACCGTGGCCCGGTCGCGGGCGACGGCGTCCAGCACGGCCTGCGGGTCGAAGCGCGGGATCAGGGTGAGCGAGGCACCGCCGCGCACGGTCGCGCTCATGGTGCAGATCTGGCCGAAGATGTGGAACAGCGGAAGGCAGCCGACCACCACGTCCTCGGGCGTCATCCGCTGCACATGGACCGTGTTGACCTCGGTGTTGTGCCGCAGCCCGCCGTGGGTGAGCGCGGCGCCCTTGGGCCGGCCGGTGGTGCCGGAGGTGTAGAGCAGCACGGCCACGTCGTCGTCCGCCGTCGCGGCGGTCTCCGCCAGCGGCTCGTGACCCGCGAGCAGCTCCGCGAACGCGGCCGGTTCGACCGCGAGATGCCGCACCCCGGCGGCGGCCGCGCCCTGCGCGCCCTCTCCGGGCGCCTGGTGCCACTCGAACAGCAGCGCCGCCCCGGAGTCGTCGAGGTGGTACTCCGTCTCCCGCGTCTTCAGCAGCGGGTTCATCGGTACGACGACGGCGCCGGCGCGCAGGATGCCGTAGTACAGGACGACGAACTCGGGGACGTTCGGCAGCATCAGGGCGACCCGGTCCCCCGGCCGGATCCCCTCGGCCCGCAGCAGGGCGGCGGCGCGGGCGCTGCGCTCGTTCAGCTCGGCGTAGTCGGTGACCTGTCCCGCGAAGCGCAGGGCGGGCCGTTCCGGCTGCCGTCCGGCCGTCTCCTCCAGGAACTGCGCCAGATTGGCCATACCCGCCTCCACGAATGTCACCGTCGAAATCCGCCGTTCACGTGGACGACATGCTGCTGCCACCGATGGCGGCGGCCTATGGGCGGTACGACAGCGTCTGCCGCGCCGGATTGTTCCCGGGGACAAGAAGGCGGCGTTAAGCTGCGGTGATGGATCTGTCCGGTGTGGCCTCGGCCCTGCACGCGCGGCTTCCCGAGCTGGGCGAGCTGATGGCGGAGCGCATCCGCGCGGACGTCGACGCCTATCAGGACACGTCCCTCATCCCGTACGACTCGCTGCGCCGCTCCTGCACCGCCAACGCCGATCTCGTCCTGAGCCACTTCAGCCGCGGCGGCGATCCGGACGCGAGCCCGGCCCGGGACACCGGCCGGATGCGGGCCGAGCAGGGCATGCCGCTGGCGGACACGCTCCACGCGTACCGGATCGGCTTCGAGCTGCTGTGGTCGGAGATCGTCGCCGAGTCGCGGACCCACCCGGAGGTCAGCGACGCCGAGCTGGTGTCGCTGTCGGCGGAGATCTGGGCGCTGTTCGGCCGCTACGCGGAGGCCGTCGCGGCGGCCCACCGGGAGACCACCGCCGAGCTGACCCAGCAGCGCGAGGCGCGGCGCTCGGCACTGGTGGAGGCGCTGTTCACCGGTGTCCTCGTCGACCGCACCACGCTGTGGGAGGCGGCCCGCGAGCTGGGCCTGCCCGAGCACGGGCCGTACGCGGTCGCCGCGGCGGTGGCCAGCGCGCCCGGTGTGGAACCCCTGGCGGGCGTGGAGACCACGCTGCGCCGCGCCCGGCTCCCCTCGGCCTGGCGGCTGCTGCCCGACCAGCAGATCGGTGTGGTCGCGCTGGCCGCGCCGGACGCGGAGAGCACCTGGCTGCGGGTCCTGCGCCGGGCCCGGGCCCGGATCGGGGTCAGCCCCTCCTTCGACGCGCTGCGGGATGCGCCCCAGGCGCTGCGCTTCGCGCGGCTGGCGCTGACCGGGCTGGCCGGCACCGGGCCGGGCGTCGCCCGGTTCGACGACAACCCGCTGGCCATGCTGGTGGCGGCCGCCCCGTCCGAGGCGGCGCATCTGACCGAGGTGGTCCTCGCCCCGCTGCTGCGGCTGCCGGTGGCGGAGCGGGCGCGGCTGCTGGAGACCCTGGAGCACTGGTTCGCGGCGGCCGGCTCCGCCGCGGACGCCGCGCGGACCCTGTTCGTCCACCCCAACACCGTCCGCTACCGGCTGCGGCGCGTCGAGGAGCTGCTGGCCCGCCCCCTGTCCGACCCCCGCACGGCCGCCGACCTGGGCGCGGCGCTGCTCGCGCACCGCACCACCGGGGCGGGCCGGGGGCCGGAGGGCACCGCGGGAGGGCCCTGAGAGGTGGGCGGGGTCCGGGACACAGAGCGCATCGGGATGACCGCGGAGTGTCGTCGCTCCTATGGTGGAACGGCACGAAGACGCCCGGCGCGAACCAGACAGGCAGGTCATGAGGAAACCGCAGATCGACTACGCGGCGGTCTTCCGGGCCCTGCCCGGCATGGTGGCGCTGCTCACCCCCGACCTGGTGTACGCCGACGCCAACGACGACTTCCTGCGGCTCGCCGGACGCACCCGCGACCAGCTCCTCGGCCGCTACATCTTCGACGTCTTCCCCGAGAACCCCAACGACGCGGCCGCCGCCGGCCGGCGGGAGACCGAGGCGTCGATGCTGCGGGTGGTGGCGTCGGGCGAGCGCGACACCATGGCGCTGCTGCGCTACGACATCGAGGACCCGGCGCGGCCGGGGGTCTGGCAGGAGCACTACTGGAGCCCGGTCAACGCCCCCGTCCTCGGCCCCGACGGCAAGGTGGCGCTGGTCGTGCACCGGGTCGAGGAGATCACCGAGCTGATCCGGGCCCGCGGCAATCCGGGCGACGACGACCGGGCCCGGGTCCTGGAGGCCGAGCTGTACACCCGGGCGCGGGAACTCCAGGAGGTCAACGAACGGCTGCGCCGGGCGCACGCGCGGGAGCGTGAGGTCGCCCTCGCGCTCCAGGCGGCGATGCTGCCCGCGCCGGGCCCGGCCGGACGGCACGCGGCGGCCGTGCGCTACCGACCCGCCACCGGCGCGCTGAACGTGTGCGGTGACTGGTACGACCTGGTCGACCTGCCCGGCGGCGATCTCGCGGTCGCGGTCGGTGACGTCGTCGGCCACGGTCTGGCCGCCGCCTGTGTGATGGGGCAGCTCCGCAGCGCCCTGAGCGCGGCCTGCCGGGTCGCCGACGGGCCCGCCCAGGCGCTGGAGGCGCTCGGCCTGTACGCCCGCTCGGTGGAGGGCGCCGAATCCACGACCGTCGTGACGGCCTTCGTCGACCGGGCCGCCCGTACCGTCACCTACAGCTCCGCCGGGCATCCGCCGCCGGCCCTGCTGCACCCCGACGGCACCGTGACCTTCCTCGACCGGGCCACCGACCCGCCGCTCGCGGCCCGCCCCGAGCACCTGGCCCGCCCGCAGACCCGTACCTCCTTCGAGGAGGGCGCCACGCTGGTCCTGTACACCGACGGGCTGATCGAACGCCGTACCGAGGACATCGACGCGAGTCTGGCCCGGCTCGCGGACTCCCTCGCCCGGCATCGCGCCCGGGACCCGGAATCGCTCGCCGACGCGCTCCTCACGGACCTCCTGCCGGCGGCCGGCAACAGCGACGACACCGCGCTCGTCGTCATCCGGCTCTGACCCCGCGCCCCCGGCCACCGGCGTCCCGGCCCTGCGAAGACGGCCCGGCGGGCGGACAGTGGAAGGAGGAACGTACGGAACGCCGACGCCTCGCGCCGCGCCGATCCGGTGCCGTGGGCGGGATCGGAGTCGATCGCCATGACCACCCCGGCACCCACGCCCGGCCTTCCGGTCCGGGTCACCGCGCGCCTGGACGCACCGCTCTCCCGCTGGCTCTGGCTGGTGAAATGGATCCTGGTCATCCCGCACGTCGTGGTGCTCTTCTTCCTGTGGATCGCCTTCACCCTGGTGGGCCTGATCGCCTTCTTCGCGATCCTGTTCACCGCGCGCTACCCGCGCCCCCTGTTCGACTTCAATCTCGGCGTGCTGCGCTGGAGCTGGCGGGTCAGCTTCTACTCGTACGGCGCCCTGGCCACCGACCGCTATCCGCCGTTCAGCCTGCGTGAGGAGCCGGACTATCCGGCACGGCTGGACGTCGCCTACCCCGAACGGCTCTCCCGGGGCCTGGTCCTCGTCAAGTGGTGGCTGCTGGCCATCCCGCACTACATCGTCGTCGGCTTCTTCGTCGGCGGCTGGCACGCCGGCTGGTGGGGCGGCGGGCTGGTGGCCGTCCTGACCGTGATCGCGGCCGTGATCCTGCTCTTCACCGAGCGCTACCCGCGGGACCTGTTCGACCTGATCGTCGGCCTCAACCGGTGGGTGCTGCGGCTCGCCGCCTACACCTCCCTGATGACGGACGTCTATCCGCCGTTCCGCCTCGACATGGGCGGCGACGAGCCGAGCGTCCTGCGCAAGACACCCTGAGCCGCCGCTCCCGCCGTACGACGGAGGTGACCGCGTGGCCGGTACCGGATCAGGGGCGATGGGCAGCGGATACGGCCGCCACTCCGCCGCCCAGCACGCCGGGCTCCAGGCCGCCGTCGGCCTGCTCGACCGCGCCCTGGCCGCCGCGCCCGTGCCCGCCGACGACCGCGCCTTCCGGGTGGCGGACCTCGGCTGCGCCTCGGGGACCAACGCGATGGAGCCGATGGCCCGCACCGTCGCCGCCGTGCGCGCCCGCCGCCCCGGCACACCGGTCTGGGTCACCCACACCGACATCCCCGCGAACGACTTCGGCGCGCTGTTCGCCACCCTGACGGGACCGTCGTCCTACGCCCACGCCCCCGGCGTGCACGCCTGCGCCCAGGCACGCTCCTTCTTCGAGCCGCTGTTCCCGCCGGGCGAACTGCATCTGGCGTGGTCCTCGATCGCCGTGCACTGGCTGTCCCGGGTCCCGCTGCCGGTCGAGGGGCACATCTACGGCTCCCGGGCGCGGGGCGCCGCCCGGGACGCGCTGCGCGAACGGTCCGCGCGGGACTGGGACGCCTTCCTCGGCCACCGTGCCGACGAACTCGCGCCGGGCGGCCAGCTCGTCGTGGTGGGCGGTGCCGCGACGGACGACGGACTCAGCGGCGCCGAGGGCCTGTTCGACCTGGCGGTGGCCGAACTGGAGCACCTCGTGGACCAGGGGGTGCTGACCGGCGAGCAGGTGGCGGCGATGACGGTGCCGACCTGGAACCGCACGACGGCGGAGTTCACCGGACCCCTGCTCTCCGGCCCGTTCCGGGACCGGTTCCGGCTGGAGGAAGGGGAGTTCGTGGTGCTGGACGACCCGATGTGGGAGCGGTACACGGCGGACGGCGACCTGGAGGCGTACGCGGACGAGGTGGCGGCGTCGTTCATGGCGGCCTTCGGCCCCTCGCTGTTCGCCGGGATCCCCGAATCGGCCGCGACGGCCGGGCGGTTCGCCGAGGGGCTCACCGCCCGGGTCCGGGACCGGCCCGAGGAGGGGGCCGCCCGCTGGCGTGTCCAGCTCCTGCGGGCGACCCGCCTCGGCCATTCGGATGGGACTCACGCCGTGGCGTGACGGGCGCGCGGACAGCGGGCGTTCCCACGTCTAGGTTCGGGCGCTGTCTGTCCGCTCTTGCCGAAAGGTGCCCCACCATGCGTGCTGTCCGTTCCGGTCTGACCGCCCTCGCCGCCTGCGCTCTCGTCCTCGTCGCCGGCGGGACCGCGGGTGCCGGGGTGTCCGTGGACGACTCCTCGGCCCCCTCGGTGACCATCGTGTTCGGCGACTGGGGTCAGTTCGCCGGGGACGACGTGTTCAACGCCGGCCACGACAACACGGTCGGCTCCAACAACTGACGACGCCCCAAGCGGGTTCGGCTAAGCCCTTCGCAGCCTCAGCGTCACGAGTTCGAACGGCCGCAGTCCTACGGTGATCCGGTCGCCGTCGGCCTCGGGCGCCGGGGCGTCGGGCAGGGGCCGTTCGAGCAGGTCGGTGACAGTGGCACCGGCGAGGGCGAAGCCCGTCGTGAGCGTGGTCCGGGCGCGGCCGCCGTGGGCCTCGTGGAAGCGCACCACCACGTCGCCGCTGCCGTCGTCGGCGAGTTTGACGGCCGTGATCACCACCTGGTCCCGGTCGACGGCCACCAGCGGGGCGACGGCGTGGGCGCCGGTGACCGTGCGCGCGGGCAGGTTGAGCCGCCAGCCCTCGCGCACGGCGTCGCCGATCGTCGCCCCGGGCACCAGGGCGTGCCGGAAGCGGTGCACGCCCTGGTCGGTCTCGGGGTCGGGGAAGCGGGGCGCGCGCAGCAGGGAGACCCGCAGGGTCGTGGTGGTCCCGCCGTCCGCGCCGGGTTCGTCGCGGACCGCGCGGGTCACGTCGTGGCCGTAGGTCGTGTCGTTGACGACGGCGACGCCCCAGCCGGGTTCCTCCAGGTGCACGAACCGGTGGTTGCACGCCTCGAAGCGGGCTGCCTCCCAGCTCGTGTTGGTGTGGGTGGGCCGGTGGACGTGCCCGAACTGGGTCTCGGACGCGTACCGTTCGGCGTGCACGTTGAGCGGGAAGGCGAGCTTGAGGAACTTCTCCGTCTCGTGCCAGTCGACCTCGGTGTCGATCACGAGCCGCCGTTCCCCGGCCGGGAGGGACAGCACCTGGACGGCCCGGGAGGCTCCGAAGGTCCGGACGATCCGCACGGACGCGCCGTCCTCCCCCGCCGTGACCTCGTCGGCGTCGGTGAGGTCGGTGACGGTGTTGCGGTAGAACTCGTCGACGTCCCAGGCGTCCCACATGTTCGGGAAGTCGGGGTGCAGTTGGAGCAGGTTGGCGGCCCGGCCGGGTGCGACGGTCTCGCGGTCCGCCTCGATGTCGTGGACGGACACGACGAGTCCGCGCGCGTCGATCTCCACCCGCAGCAGCCCGTTGTCCAGGACGTGTCCGCCGTCCGGGCGAGCGGCGAGGGTCGTACGGCCGTGCGCGACGGGGGTGTTCGCGCCACCTGCCGGAACGCCGTCGCGGGCGTGCGGGGCGGCGTTGAAGACGAGCGGGATGATGCCCTCGCCGGCCAGGGACCGCTGGGCGGCGTCGATGATCGCGGTGAGTTCGGCGGCCACGCGGGCGTACGTCGCCCGGGCCTCCCTGTGCACCCAGGCGATGGAGGAGCCGGGCAGGATGTCGTGGAACTGGTGGAGCAGCACCGTCTTCCAGATCCGGTCCAACTCGGCGTAGGGGTAAGGGAATCCGGTGCGTACGGCGGCGGTGGCGGCCCATAGTTCGGCCTCGCGCAGGAGGTGTTCGCTGCGGCGGTTGCCCTGTTTGGTGCCGGCCTGGCTGGTCAGGGTCGCGCGATGCAGTTCGAGATACAACTCCCCCACCCAGACCGGCGGTTCGGGATGTTCGGCCCGGGCCTTGGCGAAGAAGGCGGCCGGGGTCTCCCAGGTCACGGTGGCGGAGCCCTCCAGGTCACGGAGCCGGGCCGCCTTGGCGACCATCTCACGGGTGGTGCCGCCTCCGCCGTCGCCCCAGCCGGTGGGCGCGAGGGAGTGCCGGGCCACGCCCTTGTCCTTGAAGTTGCGGGCCGCGTGGGCGATCTCGGCGCCCTTCATGGAGCAGTTGTAGGTGTCGACGGGCGGGAAGTGGGTGAAGATCCGGGTGCCGTCGATGCCCTCCCAGCGGAAGGTGTGGTGGGGGAAGGTGTTCGTCCGCGACCAGGAGATCTTCTGGGTGAGGAGATAGCGGGAACCGGCCGCCTTGATGATCTGGGGCAGCCCGGCGGCGAAGCCGAAGGTGTCGGGCAGCCACGCCTCGTCGTTCTCGATGCCGAACTCGTCGAGGAAGAACCGCTTGCCGTGCACGAACTGACGGGCCATCGCCTCCGAGCCCGGCATGTTGGTGTCCGACTCCACCCACATCCCGCCGGCCGGCACGAACCGCCCGTCCGCGACGGCCTTCTTGACCCGGGCCCACACTTCGGGCCGGTGCTCCTTCACCCAGGCCCACTGCTGGGCCTGGGACATGGCGAAGACGAACTCGGGTTCGTCGTCGAGAAGCGCGGTCATGTTGGCGGTGGTGCGGGCGACCTTGCGGACCGTCTCGCGCAGCGGCCACAGCCAGGCGGAGTCGATGTGGGCGTGGCCGACGGCGCTGATGCGGTGCGCGGAGGGCACGGCGGGTGCGGCGAGGACGGCGGCGAGCCGCGTGCGGGCCCGCGCCGCCGTACCGCCCACGTCCTGGAGGTCGACGGCGTCCAGGGCCTGCTCGACGGCGCGCAGGATGTCCCAGCGGCGGGCGGAGTCCACCGGCAGTTCCGCCATCAGCTCGCCGAGGACCTCCAGGTCCAGGACGAGCTGCCACACCGTCTCGTCGAAGACGGCGAGGTCCATCCGGACGAGGCTGTACTGCGGTGCGTCGCCGGCCGTCTCCTTGTCGCCCAACGGTGTCGGCAGGAAGGGGTGGTAGTCGAGGATCACCGGATTGGAGGCGGCCTCGATGTGCAGCCGCACCTCCTCACCACCCGCGACGGGCGCGCCGACACGCACCCACTGGTTGCGGGGGTTGAGTCCCTTCACGGGGGTGCCGTCGAGGCGGTACACGAGGCCCTCGCACTGGAAGCCGGGCATGTTCTCGTCGAACCCGAGGTCGAGAATCGCCTCGACGGTCCGGCCGGCCCAGGACTCGGGGACCGTCCCGGTGACCCGGAACCAGCTCGTCCCCCAGGGAGCACCCCAGCGGGCGCCCACCGCGATCGGCTCGGGCTCGGCCGCCAGTCCCTCGGCGACGGGCACGGGCTCGCCGGGCGCGTGCCACACCGCCACGTCCAGCGGCACCGACTCCGGGTACACGGCGGGACGGAGGCGCTCGTCGAGGACACGCTTGAGCCGGGCTTCGACCAGGCTGCGGTCGTCATGCATGCGGGGTGCTCCAAGGTGAGGGACGGGTGGGGGGACGGGTGGGGGGACGGGTCACCAGGTGTGGGTCACGACGGCGGGGGCCGACGCTGTGTACAGCTCCCCTACGGCACGCAGTTCGAACCGTGCCGTCCGCTCCCCGTCCTGCGGGGCGAGCCCGCCGACGAAGTAGGCCGACTGGCAGGTGGCGCCGAGGAAGCGCCGGGTGCCGTCGGGCAGGACGCGGTGCAGGGTGTGGTGCCGTACGTCGTCGGGGCGGGTGTCCCAGGCGAGGCGCAGGTCGCCGCCTGCGGCCGCGGTGATGCGCAGCCCGGTGGGGGCGGCGGGCGTGCGGGGCTCGTCGCGGACGGCGATCCCGCCGAGCCGCCAGGCCACCGGGCCGCCGGTCGCGGTGAGCCGGACCCCGACCGCGTGCACGGTCCCGGACAGCCCGCCGAGCGCCACCACCGAGGTCCGCCAGCCGCCGCCCGCCCCCGCCTCCAGCGGCAGATAGGTGTACGGCGGTGTCGTGCCCGGTGTGTCCGGGTCGGCGGTGGCCACGGCCAGCTCGACGGTGACCGTGCCGGTGTCGGTGCGATGGGTCAGCTCGACCACCGTCGTGTCGCTGAGCGGCAGCCGGGTGGCGTAGAGGTCCAGGACCGCCGGTGCGTCCAGGGTGCCCGAGACCAGCACGCTGCTGCCGCCGTGCCAGGCGTCGGTGAAGTCGAAGGCGACGGCGGGCCGCGTGCCCGTGGTGTGCACGGCCCATTGCCGTGAGGGCAGCCGGTCCTGGAGCCCGAGGTGGTTCCACGGGGTGTCGGAGGTGACCGTGCCGTCCTCGTACCAGCGCAGTCCGTGGCCGGTGTTGAACACGCTGGCGAACGGCAGGGCGGTCACGGTGGAGCGGTCCGCGACCGACACGGCGGGGGCCCGCCAGGGGTCCGTGCCGTCGGGGCGGGAGGGGTCGCCGGAGCGTCCGGTCCAGAAGCGGTCGTCGGCGGCGTGGAAGGCGGCCGGTCCCCTGCCGCCCGCGGGCAGGTGGTTGCGGGTCCACTCGGGCCGGTACAGGCCGAGGGAGACGACGTGCGGCTTGTCCCTGGGCACGATCGCGTCCCAGTTCACGGACCGGTTCGAGCCGTTGGCCTCGACGTCCACACCGGCCCACAACGCGTAGCGGCTGCGGCCGAGTTGTTCCGCGCGCTGCCCGGAGGAGGCGAGGGAGGCCACGGACCAGCGGAAGTCCACGAACATGTCGTCGGCCGACTGGAAGAACGCCTGGTTCTGGGCGTTGAGCGCGCCCTGCCAGCTCACCGCGCCGTTCACGGTCATCGCGTCGTACCAGGTGACGCGCTGCCCCCGGGCGGCGGCGAGCGCCTTCAGCTCGGTGAGGAAACCGAGCATGGCGGTGCCCAGCGCGCTGTTCCCGCCGCCGGTCTCGGCGTTGACGAACCAGCCGTCGAAGCCGTACGCGGCGGCGACCCGGACGAGCTGCGCGGCCAGCGGGTAGTGGCCGCTCGTGTCCTGCTGGACCAGGTCACGGGTCCATCGGAGCTGTCCGCCGTAGGCGACGGGCGGCAGGAAGATGTTGCCGAGGACGGGCACGCCGTGCCGGTGGGCGGCGTCCACGACCGGGGCGTTCGGGGCGAGGATCAGGCCCTCGCCCGAGGAGCCGCCCCAGAACACCAGCTCGTCGACGTAGGCCCAGTGGGTGAAGGCGTAGTGGTCGGCGGTGGCCGAGCCCTGGGAGGGGTTGGCGGAGGTGGGTCCGAAGGACACCAGGGACTGGATGCGGGCCTGGTCCGCGCGGGCGGTGGCGTTCGCCGGGGTCGGGGTGAAGCGCGGCGCGAGGGGCACGGAGGCGGCGTTGAAGGCGAGGTCGGTGTCGTCCTCGGCGGTCCAGCTCTTCAGGCTGCGCCAGGTGATCCCGGTGCCGGGGGTGCCGGCGGGCAGGGAGTCGGGGTACCAGTAGGCGGCGTACGGCGGGGGTGCGGCGGCGGCCTGGCGAGGGGCGGCTCCGGCGGGCTGTGCGGGGACCAGGGCGGCGGCTCCGGCCGCGCCGGCGGCGAGCAGGACGGTGCGTCGGGTGGGGTTCACGAGCGGGTGCCTCCTTGTGGGGTGGGGAGTACCTGATCGGGTGGGACGACCTCGGTGATGCCGCGCCGGGCGAGATGGGCGCGGTCGGCGGCGCGGGTGTCGAGGACGGTGGTGGGGCGGGCGCCGTCGGCGGTCAGCCGGAAGAACGCGTCGTAGACGGGGCCGCCGGGGGCGCAGGCCGAACGGCGGGCCGGGTCGGCGGGGACGACCAGCGCCGTGGTCCGGGCGGCGGGCGCGGGCGCCGCTGCGGCCGCCGCGCGGGCCAGGGCCAGCGCGGTGTCCTTCGGTTTGCGTTCGTTGGTCAACAGGCCGAGTCCGTACTCGAGTTCAGGGAAGTCGGCGAGCTGCCGGGACACGTCGTGGGAGCACCACCAGGTGATGCCCCACAGGTCGGGGCAGTCCAGCGCGTTGCGCACGGTCGCCTCGGTGAAGGCGGCGGCGTGCTCGGCCGGGACGAGGGGGGCGGGCGCGCCGACCTCCTGGAGCCAGACGGGCCGGTGCGGGTCCTCGGCCCACGCCTTGCTCAGTTCGACGAGGTAGGCGGCGTGGTGTTCGGCCGGTACGGAGGCGCGGCCGTGGCGCTGGGCGGTGCCGTTGAACACCCAGGAGTGCACGGCGGTGACCGCGCCGCGCCGGGCGGCCTGGGCGGGCAGGAACGGCATGTCGTCCTGGTACCAGGTCGCGTCGTACTCGGCGTGCAGATGCAGCCGGCCGGGGGCGCCCTCCTCGCAGGCGGCGAGCATGCGCTCCAGCCAGGTGTCGATCTGGTCGCCGGTGGCCCGGTCGGGGTCGGGGTGCGGTCCCGCGGAGAACTGGTTGACCTCGTTGCCGAGGGTCATGCCGAGGAAGTTGGGCAGGTCGGCGAGGGCGGCGGCGAGGGTGCGCAGGTAGGCGGCCTGGGCGTGCAGGATGTCGGGATCGGTGAAGAGATTGCGCCGGTGCCAGGTGCGGGTCCAGGCGGGGAGGAAGTCGAAGCTGCTCAGGTGTCCTTGCAGTCCGTCCACGTTGACGTCGAGTCCGCGTTCCCCGGCGGCGACGGCCAGGGAGCGGAGCTGTTCGACGGCGCGGGGGCGGATCAGGGTGCGGTTGGGCTGGAAGTAGGGCCAGAGGGGGAAGACGCGGATGTGGTCGAGGCCGAGGGCGGCGACGGAGTCGAGGTCGGCGCGGACGGAGTCGAGGTCGAAGTCCAGCCAGTGGTGGAACCACCCTTCGCTCGGGGTGTAGTTGACGCCGAAGCGCACGGCAGGAGGCATGCGGAGTCCCTTGGACGACGGGAGGGAGGACCGTTCAGCCCTTGACGGCGCCCTCGCCGACCCCGCGGAAGAAGTACCGCTGGAGGCAGGCGAAGAGGACGATCAGCGGGGCGACGGCGATGACGGTGCCGGCGGCGACCAGGCGTTCGTCGTTCGCGAACGTGCCGTGCAGATAGTTGAGGCCGATGGTCAGGGTGAACCTGGACGGGTCGCTGAGCACGATGAGCGGCCACAGGAAGTCGTCCCAGGCGCCCATGAAGGCGAAGATCGCGACGACGGCGAGGGTGCCCTTCACCGACGGCAGGGCGATCCGCAGGAACCGCTGCCAGACATTGGCGCCGTCGACGAACGCCGCCTCCTCGATCTCGTAGGGCAGGTTGAGGAAGGCGTTGCGCATCAGCAGGACGTTCATGGCGCCGATGCAGCCCGGCAGGACCACGCCCACGAGGGTGTTGTTCAGGCCGAGTTCCCGCATGGTCGTGAACTGGGCGATGATGATGGCCTCGACGGGGACCAGCATGGCGAGGACGAAGGCGAGGGTCGCGGCCCGGCGGCCCCGGTAGCGCAGCCGGGCGAGCGCGTACCCGGCGAGGGCCGAACCGGCGCAGTTGGTGACGACGTTGGCGGTGGCGACCTTGAGCGAGTTCAGGGCGTAGTCCCACACCGGGACGGTGTCGGCGACCCGCGTGTAGTTGTCCAGGGTGGGATCGGCGGGCAGGAAGCTCGGCGGGGAGCTGTAGATGTCCTCGGTGGGACCCTTGAGGGACGTGGAGAGCTGCCACAGGAACGGTCCGACGGTCAGGGCGAGGACGGCGAGCAACAGCAGGTAGCGCAGGGCGAGTTCGCCGACGCGGACGCGGCGGCCGTGCTCGTCGGTGACCCGGCGCGCGCGGGTGGCGGCGGGGGGTGCCGTGGCGGGCCGGGTCTTCTCCAGGACGCTCATACCCGTTCCTCCTTCCGGTCGGCGCGCAGCACGAGCAGCATCAGGGCGACGGTCACGACGAAGACGACGACCGAGAGGGCGGAGGCGTAGCCGACGCGGCCGGTGAGGCCGGTGCCGGTGCGCTGGACGAGCATGACGAGCGTGGTGTCCTCGCCCGCCGGGCCGCCGCTGGGCCCGGCCATCAGGTACACCTCGGAGAACACCTTGAAGGCGGCGACCGAGGACAGCGCCCCGACCAGGACCATGGTGGAGCGGACGGCGGGCACGGTGACCGTCAGGAAGCGGCGCACCGCGCCGGCGCCGTCCACGGCCGCGGCCTCGTGCAGTTCACGGGGCACTCCGGAGAGCGCCGCCAGATAGATGATCATGTAGTAGCCGAGGCCCTTCCACACCGTGACGGTCATGGCGCTCAGCAGAAGCAGCCACTGGTCGCTGAGGAAGCCGACCCGGCCCACACCGACCGTCTCCAGCAGCGAGTTGACCAGGCCGCGTTCGTCGAGGAGCCACACCCAGATCAGTCCGACGACGACGATCGAGGCGACGACCGGGGTGTAGAAGGCGGACCGGAAGAAGGTGATGCCGGGGATGTTCTTCTGCACCAGGAGCGCGAGCAGCAGCGGCAGCACCACGAGGGCCGGGACGACTCCGAGGACGTACAGCGCACTATTGCGCAGCCCGATCCAGAACATGTCGTCGTCGAGCATCTCGCGGAAGTTGGCGAGGCCCACGAAGCGGCCCGGGATCAGGGTGCGGCGGTCGGTGAAGGAGTCGGCGAGCGTGGAGAGGAACGGCCAGAGCACGAACGCGCCGGCGACCAGCAGTCCGGGGGCGGCGAACAGCCAGGGGCTGGAGGGGAGTTGGCGGCGGATCCGGGAGGGGGCGGTGGGGGCGGTCATCGGTCTGCCCCGCTAGCCCTGCTGCCGGAGCAGCGTGTCGCATTCCTTGACAGCGTTGTCGAGGGCTTCCTCGGGGCTCTGCCGGCCCTGGAGCGCCTTGGCGACCTCGTTGCGCAGCGCGGTCTTCATCTGTTCGCTGAACAGCACCGGGGTGTAATTGACGGCGTTCTTCAGCGACTTGGCGGCGGCGATCCGGACGCGGGTCTCGTCGGTGCCGTCCTCCTCGGTGAAGTACGGGTCGTCCAGGGAGCCCGCGGTGCTCGGGAAGATGGCGACCTGCTTCGCGAACGACATCTGGCGCTCGGCGTCGGTGACATGGTGGGCGAAGGCGACGGCGGCGGGCGTCCGCTTACTGCGCGCGTTCACCATCACGCCCATCACGTACATGTTGACGTGGCCGGTGCTGGTGATCTGCTCGGTGATGCCGATGTTGTCGTAGAGGCTCGGCGCCTGCTTCTTGAAGTTGCCGAGGTCCAGGGCGCTGCCGGGGTTCATGGCGACGGCCCCGGTGAGGAACTTCTTGCCCGAGGACTCCGGGGTGGCGGTCAGCGCCTGCGGGTCCAGGGCCTTGGCGTCGTACAACTCCTTGTAGCGGGTGAGGAGTTCGACGCCCTTCGCGTCGTTGAAGCGGAAGGCGGTGCCGTCCTCGTTCATGAGCGGGACGCCGTAGCGGCCGAAGTCCTCGATGGTGGGGACGTTGGCGAGGGTGGCCACCTTGCCGTCGCTTCTGTCCGCCAGTTCGAGGGCGTCGGTGAAGAGGTCGTCGTAGGTCTTCGGCGGTTGCTCGGGGTCGAGTCCGGCCTGCCGGAAGAGGGTCTTGTTGTAGAAGAGGGGCCCGGTGTTGAGGTACCAGGGGAAGGCGTATGTGCCGCTCAGGCCGGGGACTTGATGGCTGGCCCAGGCGCCCTCCAGGTACTCCTTCCTGTACGTGCCGGCCGCCTTGTCGAGGTCGAGGGCGAGGCCCGCCTTGGCCAGGGGGGCGACGAGGTCGGGCGAGACGTTGACGACGTCCGGGAGGGTGCCGCCGGCCGCGTCCGCGCTGATCTTGTCGGCGTAGCCCTCGGCGGGCTGGTCGATCCACTTCACGTGCGTGCCCGGGTACTTCTTCTCGAAGTCGGCGATCACGCCCTCGAAGTAGGGCTTGAAGTTGGCGCGCAGGTTCCAGGTCTGGAAGGTGATGTCGCCCTCGATCTTGCCAGAGGCGTCGGCCGGGCCGCCGTCGTCGCCGGAGCCGCAGGCGCTCAACGGCAGGACGGCACAGACGGCGGCGGCGATCAGGGCTCTGCGGGAGATGTTCACGGTGTACGGCCTCCGTTGCTGTGGAGTTGAAGCGGCAATGGGCCAACGACGCAGACCCTGCACGCCCGTTGACCGGCCCGTCAATGCCGTGCGCCGAGCTAATTTCATTAGTCGCTTATGCGCATTAGGGTGTTGAGCTGAAGCGCATTAGTGCATACTGGCCGGGAATTGCCGTGGGAATGGGGGAAACCACCTTGCCGGGAAAGCGCTCGCCGGTCCGCCGGCCCACCATGCGGGACATAGCGGACCGGGCCGGGGTCTCCCAGAGCGCGGTCTCCTTCGCGCTGAACGGACGTCCGGGGGTCTCGGAGATCACCCGCGACCGGGTGCGCCGGGTCGCCGAGGAGCTGGGCTGGCGGCCGAGCACGGCGGCCCGTGCCCTGTCCGGCGAGGGCGCGGCCACGGTCGGCCTGGTCCTGGCCCGCCCGGCGCACACGCTCGGCGTCGACTCGTTCTTCCTCCAACTCGTCTCCGGGATCCAGGAAGTACTGGCGGAACGCCACCTCGGGCTGCTGTTCCAGATCGGGCACGACGTCCACGAGGAGTGCGCCGTCTACCGGCGCTGGTGGGCCGAGCACCGGGTGGACGGCGTGCTGGTCGTCGACCCGTGCCGGGACGACCCGCGGCCCGGACTGCTCGACGAACTCGGGCTGCCCGCGGTGGTGATCGGCGGCGCGCCCGACGAACGCCACCCCGGCCTGTCGGCGGTGTGGGCGGACGACGCGGGCGCCATGGCGTCGGTGGTGGACGAGCTGTACGCGCTCGGCCACCGGCGCATCGTGCACATCGCCGGGCTGCCGGACCTCGCCCACACCCGGCGCCGGATCCGCACCCTGCGCGCGGAGGCGGAGCGGCTCGGGCTGAGCGAGGTGCAGTCGGTGCCGACCGACTACTCGGACACGGCGGGCGCGGCGGTCACCCGGCGCGTGCTGGGCGGCACCGCTCCCCCGACCGCGATCGTCTACGACAACGACGTGATGGCCGTCGCCGGTGTCGCGGCCGCGGCCGAACTCGGCTTCTCCGTACCGGCGGACGTGTCGGTGGTGTCCTGGGAGGACTCCGCGCTGTGCCGCATGGTGAAGCCGTGGCTGTCCGCGCTGTCCCGGGACAGCGTGGAGTTCGGGCGGACGGCGGCGCGAGCCCTGCTGGCACTGCTCGACGGAGGCCCGGCGGAGACGGTACGGGTGCCGGTGCCGGGGCTGATCGCGCGGGGCAGCACGGGCGTCATGCGCCCGGGACGCGGTACTTGAGGATGCTTTGCCCCCTCCTTCGTTGAAAACCCTCCGCATCTGCGGCGCATTGGCATAGACCTGACACCCATGCGCCGCTAGGCTCTGCCGCGCCACATTTGAGAGCGCTCTCACTCATCGGCTGTTCCAACCCCCACTCACTGGAACGACGAAGGGCAACACCCATGAGACGCACCAGACTCAAGCACATCGGCGTGACGGCGATCCTGCTGCTGGCCGGACTCGGCGGGGCGGGCACGTTCCCCGCGTCGGCCAGCGGCAACGAGGCGTCCGCCACCACCTCCGCCGCCTCCACGGCCGACACCGCGTCCGTATCCGCCGGTCTGCTCGGCGCGATGCAGAAGGAGTTCGGTCTCTCCGCCGAGGAGGCGAAGGCCCGGCTCGCGGCCGAACGGACGGCGACCACCCTCGAACCGAAGGCCCGCGGCACCGCGGGGGCCGCGTACGCCGGCTCCTGGTACGACGCCGAGGCCGGACGGCTGACCGTGGCCGTCACCCCGGACGCCTCCCGCGCGACACGCGACGCGCTGAGCAAGGCGGGGGCCGCGGTCCGCCTCGTCGAGCACAGCGCACGCCAACTGGACGCGGCCCGCGACCGCGTCGACCAGCTCGACGCCCCGTCGGCCGTGGCCGGCTGGCACGTCGACCCACAGGCGAACTCCGTCGTCGTCTCGGTCGTCCGCGACAAGCTCGCCGACAACGATGTCCAACGCTTCCTGACCCGGGCCCGCGCCGCGGGACCCGTCACCGTCGAGACCGTCGCCGGCGCCCCGGGCACCTTCGCCGCGGGCACCGTCGGCGGCGACCCGTACTACACGGGCAACGTGCGCTGTTCCATCGGCTTCTCGGTCCACGGGGGGTTCGTCACCGCCGGCCACTGCGGTCAGGCCGGAGCGGGTGTCAGGGGCTGGGACGGCTCCTACATCGGCAACTTCCAGGGCTCGTCGTTCCCCGACAACGACTACGCCTGGGTGAACGTGGGCAGCGGCTGGTGGACCGTACCGGTGGTGCTCGGCTGGGGCACGGTGTCCGACCGGCTCGTGCGCGGCTCCGCCGAGGCGCCGGTGGGCGCGTCGATCTGCCGCTCGGGTTCCACCACGCACTGGCACTGCGGCACCGTGCTGGGCAAGAACCAGACGGTCAACTACGCCCAGGGCGCGGTGCATCAGATGACGAAGACCAGTGTGTGCGCCGAAGGCGGCGACTCCGGCGGGTCGTTCATCAGCGGTGACCAGGCGCAGGGCGTGACCTCGGGCGGCTGGGGCAACTGCTCCAGCGGCGGCGAGACCTGGTTCCAGCCGGTGAACGAGATCCTCAACCGGTACGGGCTGACGCTCCACACGTACTGACGGCAGGCGGGGCGGAAGGGGGGTTCCGTGGCCGGGGCCGCGGAACCCCTCCCCTTCTCACGTCAGAGCTTGGCACCGAAGTTCTGTGTCCACCACGGACCGCCGGAGCCGTTGTGGATGCCCACGCCGATGTTCTTGAAGTCGCAGTTGAGGATGTTGGCGCGGTGGCCGGGGCTGTTCATCCAGGACGTCATCACCGACTCGGCCGTCTGCTGGCCCTTGGCGATGTTCTCGCCGTAGGTGGACCAGCGGTAGCCCGCGGCCGTGATGCGCTGACCCGGGTCCTCTCCGTCGGGGTTGGTGTGGTCGAAGAAGTCGCGGGCGGCCATGTCCTCGGAGTGGCCCTGGGCGGCCGCGCGCAGCAGGCTGTCGTCGGTGAGCGGGCCGCAGCCCGCCGACGCGCGTTCCTCGTTGACCAGCGCGATCACCTGCGCCCCGAGACCGGACGGCTTGCCGCTGCCCGACTGGGTCTGCTTGTCGCCCGAGGAGGTCTTCTGCGGCTCGGCCTTCTTCTCCGTTGCGGGCGTGCTCTTCTTCTCCGTCCGGGCGCTCGGGGAGGCGCTCGCGCTCGGCGACTTGGACGGGGACGGCGAGGCGGCCGCGGAGGCGGACGGCGAGGGGGACGAGGACGCCGAGGCGGAGCGGTCGCCGTCGGGGGTGGGCTCGTCCGTGACGACCGTGCCGTTCGCGGGCAGGGCGGCGGTGCCCTCCTTGGTCCCGCCGCCCTCCTGGATGCCGAAGTAGTACAGGCCGCCGCCGACCACGCAGACCGCCACGACCGCGCCGCCCACCGCGCGGCGCCGCACCCGCCGCCGGCGACGGGCCTCGCCGCGCGAGAGGCCCTGGTCCCTGCCGGACCGGTGCCGGCCCGGCACGGAGGAGACCCCGTCGACCTCGGCGGCGAGCGCGGTCGACGAGCCGGCCAGAGCCACCGTGTCGGCGGTGGCGGACGGCATCCGCGCCAGCAGCGCGGACGAGACGGCGACCAGCGCGAGACCGGCCAACAGGCCCTCGGCGGGCATCAGTCCGCTCCAGAGGCCGGAGCAGCGTGCGCAGCCGCGCGCGTGGCGGGCCGCCCGCTTGCGGTACAGCGCGGAGGGCCGGCCGTCCCAGCCGGCCAGCTCGCCCCGGAGTTCCCGGCACGGCGGCTGCGCGTCCAGCGCCCGCACGACCACCCGGGCCGCTTCGAGCTGGGCCTTCATCCGCTGCACGCGGACCGCGGTGTGCTGCGGGGAGAGGTCGAGGGCCTGGGCGATCTCGGCGCGGGTCAGTTCACCGGCGCACTCCAGCCACCACAGGGACAGCAGGCCGCGGTCGTCGGGCTCCAGCCAGCGGGTGGCGCGCGCGGTCTCCTGCCGCTGCCCGGACAACTGGAGCTGGACGATGGTCAGATCGACGAAGTCGGCGCCCGGGTCGGCGACCCCCTCGGCCTCGTCGACGGCGCCCTGGGCGGGCTGCCTGCGGTGCCAGTGGGCCCGTATCTGGTTCATGGTGATGGCCACGAGCCAGGAGCGGAAGCTCTCGGGGGCGCGCAGGCCGCCCAGCGAGTCGAGGGCCTTGAGCATGGTGTCCTGCACGACGTCGTCCACGTCGACCGAACCGTTCAGCGCGCGGCCCACGATGTTGTAGACGAGCGGGAGGTACGCGCTGACGAGCGCGTCCTGGGCGGACGGGTCGCCCGCTCGGGCGGCGCTCACCAGTTCCGCCGGGTCCGTCGTGTGCCGTGTGCTCATCGCTGCTTCCCTGTCGTCGATGCTGTCCGTCTACGAGGGGAGATCCGGGGACCGGCGGCGGATAACAGTTCTTCGGAAACTCCTGCGAGGGCAGACTCCCTGTGCGAACGTCATCACCGCTATGAGGGCGGTCACATTCGGCTCTGACCTGCCAACTCGCCCTGTCCGCTTCGACCGAAGGGCCGTAAATGACGCGCATGCCCGCTCCCGCCCGGTGCGCCCGCGGCCTGTTGGCCGCCCTCGTCCTCGCGGCCGCCGGCTGCGCGCTGCGGCTCGGGTTCACCGCGGTGACGTTCGAGACGGGGGCGCTGGGCGCGCCGCTCCTCGCGCTGCTCCTGCTCGCGGCGGCCGGGTGCGTACTGACGGCCGGGGCGGCGCTGATGGTGTCGCTGCGGTTCACCGAGGGCGGTACGGCGGTGCGGACGGGGGCGCTCACCGTCGGCTGGGTGACCGTTCTGGGCGGTCTGGCCGCATTTCTGACGTACGACCATGTGGGGGCCGTCGGTATCGGGTGGGGCGCGCTCGTGGTGGCGCTGTCCGGGCACCGGGAGACCAGGGCCTGGTTCGAACGCGGCCGCCTGCTCGCACCCTGACCGCGGGGGCGCGGGGCGGGGTCCGGGCCGTGAAGCCCTGTCCTCCCCCCCCCTCTCGGCCGCGTCACGGCCCGGAGCCCGCCCCCGCTGTCACCATCTGCTCCAGGAGGACGAGGCGACCGAACGACCTCGTAAGTACGAGCCAGCCCTGGGAGCACCGATGACCCTGCCCGCCCCGCTGACCGGAGTGATCCCGCCCGTCTGCACGCCCTTAACCCCGGACCGCCAGCTCGACGTGCCCTCGCTGCGCCGGCTGGTCGACCATCTGACGGCCGCCGGGGTGGACGCGCTGTTCGTGCTCGGCTCGACCTCGGAGGCCGCCCATCTCACCGACCGGCAGCGCCGGCTGGTGACCGAGACGGTGGTGGCGCACACGGCCGGGCGGCTGCCGGTGCTGGCCGGGGCGATCGACATGACCACGCCCCGCGTGCTGGACCACGTCGAGACGGCCGCGGCGGCGGGCGCGGCCGCCGTGGTCGTCACCGCGCCCTTCTACACCCGCACCCACCCCGCCGAGATCGCCCGCCACTTCCGGCTGATCGCGGCCCGCAGCCCCGTCCCGGTGCTCGCCTACGACATCCCGGCCGCCGTGCACACCAAGCTCCCCGCCCGGCTCGTCCTGGAGCTGGCCGACGAGGGCGCGCTCGCCGGGCTCAAGGACTCCAGCGGCGACCTGGCCGGCTTCCGCGAGGTCGTCCACGGCGCCCGCTCGCTGCCGGGGTTCAGCGCCCTCACCGGCTCCGAACTGACCGTCGACGCGGCCCTGGCCCTCGGCGCGCACGGCGCGGTCCCCGGCCTGGCCAACGTCGACCCGGACGGCTACGTCCGCCTGACCCGCCTCTGCCGCTCCGGTGACCTGGAACGGGCCCGAGCCGAACAGGAGCGCCTGTGCGCCCTGTTCGCCATGACGACCGCCCCCGACCCGACCCGCATGGGCCCCACCTCGGCAGCGATCGGCGCATTCAAGACGGCCCTGCACCTCCGCGGCATCATCACCCACCCGACCACGGCCGACCCCCAGATCCCCCTGACCCCGCAGGAAACGGAAGCGGTCGCCAAGCATCTGGCCGGGGCGGGGCTCATCCCTTGACGGTCACCCGGGTCCCTTGACGGTCACCCGGGGGCCGAGAGCGGCTCGGGACGCTCAGTCCCGGGCCGCCTTGCGGGCCCTGAAGGCCGCCGCCTTGACCCGGCTCCGGCAGGCCGTGGAGCAGAAGTGGCGGACCGCGTTGCGGGAGGCGTCCACGTAGACGCGGTCGCAGTGCGGGGCCGCGCAGACGCCGAGGCGTCCGGCGAGGTCGCTGCCGATCGCCAGTGCCAGGGCGGTGGCGCAGCCGGCGCTCCACCCCACGGAGAGGCTGTCGTCGGAGCCGTGGAAGTGGACTTGCCAGGGCTCGCCCTCGACGCGGTCGAGCTGGGGGCGGGCGCCGGTGGCGAGCAGCAGGACGTTCACCGTGCGGGCCGCCTCGTCGAGTCGGTCGCGGTCGACGGCCTCGAACACCGCCCGCATCTGCTGTGCGGTGTGGGCGAGGTGGGTGGCGTGTCCCGGCTCGACCGAGGAGCGGTGCGGCGACGGGGGCAGCGCCTCGTGCACCGCCTGCGGCAGCCGGGTCCCCCGCGGAGCGGTGTAGGGGCGTCCCTGCCGCTCGCCGTCGGTCAGCGTATTCACGAGGGAGACGGCCGCGTCGAGCAGCGCCACCACGTGACCATCGAACATCACTTGACCGGTCACTCCTTCGATCTCTAGCGTGCCTGTGCGACCGACGATATCCATGTGGTCGGTCACGCACGAGAGATACGCGAGGGGGGATGCGTGGAGTCTGCGCAGAGCGAGAAGCGCCTGCCGCGCGCGGTGCGGCTGCTGATCGTGGCGCGGGCGGTGAACCGGCTGGGGGCGTTCTCGCTGCCCTTCCTCACCGTGCTGCTCACGACGGACTTCGGCGCCGGTACGGCCGTCGCCGGGTACATCGGGGCCGCCTTCGGGCTCGCCACGATTCCCTCGCGTCTGGTCGGCGGGCGCCTGGCCGACCGTATCGGCCGACGGCGCACGATGGTGACCGGGCTGACCGGGTGCGCGGTGGCGCAACTGGGGATCGCGGCGTCCGACGGCCTGGTGCCGGTGGCCTGCTTCGCGGTGCTGCTGGGGCTGGCCTTCGAGATCTACGAGCCGCCCAGCCAGGCGATGATCGCGGATGTCGTGGCACCGGGTGAACAGGTCCGCGCCTACGGCCTGTTGAACGCGGCCCTGGCCGTGGCGGGCATGGGCGCGGGTCTGCTGGCGGCCGGGCTCGGGCGCTGGGACCTGCGGTGGCTGTTCGTGGCCGACGCCCTCACCTGTCTGCTCTGCGCGCTGACCGTGCACCTGGTCCTGCCCGCGGACCACGTCACGGCGGCGACGGCGGCCGGGGAGGCGGCGGGTGTCGCCCCCTGGCGGGACCGGTCGTTGCTCGTGATGCTCGCGGCGGGGACGCTGTTCGCTGTCGCCCATCTCCAGATAGCGATCGGGGTGCCGCTGTCCCTGGAAGCGCGCGGACTACAACCCGCGGACGCCGGGCTGCTGTTCGCGGTGTCCGCGCTCACGCTCACCGCGGGACAGCCACTCCTGCGGCTGAGACCGCTGGCCGCGCTCCCGACACCCACCGCTTTCGCGGGCGGCTATCTCCTGATGGCCCTCGGCCTCGCCGGATACGCGCTCGCCCACGGCCTGCTCGGCCACCTCGCGGCGACCGTCACATGGAGCGCGGGCGATCTGCTTCTCGTGGGACGCGCGTACGCGCTCGTCGCGCACCTCGCCCCCGTCGGCGGGACGGCACGCTATCTGGCGGTGTACGGCACGAGTTGGGGTGTCGCCGGGGTCGTCGCGCCGCTGGCCGGCACGCAGTTGCTCGACCGGGCCGGAGCAGGCGGACTGTGGTGCGCCATGTCCTCGGCGTGTCTGGTCCTCGCGCTTGTGCACCCTGCCTGGATCCGCGCCGCCGACGACGGGACGCGCGGGCGGTGGCTCAGGTCGTCGTGGGTCGCTGGGCGGCCAGGAGGACGAAGTCTGCGTTCCAGGGGTCGAGGCAGACGGCCAGGCGGCCGACGTCGGGGACGTCTTCGGGGCCCATCTGGATGTTGCCGCCGTTCTCCGTGACCTTCGCGACCGCGGTGTCGCAGTCCTCGACGCCGAAGACCGGGTGCCAGTAGGGGCGGCCGTCCGTGAGGGTGAGGTTGACCTCGGTCATCTCCATGACGCCGCCGTGCATCCGCTCCTCGGGCAGTCCGGCGGGGGTGATCAGGTCGTACTCACCGGCGTCGCCCTGGAGGTCCATGGCGTCGAAGCTCCAGCCGAAGACCTCGCCGTAGAACTCCTTCGCGGCCGCCGCGTCGGTCGTGTACAGCTCGACCCAGGACAGGGAGCCGGGTGCGTCGACCAGGTCCACGCCCTTGGTCGTGCCCGGCTGCCAGGCGGCGAACTGGCCGCCGAGCGGATCGCTGAACTGGGCCATCCTGCCCCATTCGTCGAGGTCCGTCGGCGGCACCCGGACGGTGCCGCCGAGGCGCTCGACGGTCTGCGCGGCAGCGTCCGCGTCGGGGACGCTGTAGTAGATCATCCACGCCGGGCGGGCACCCTCCTCGGTGAGTCTGCCCAGCCCGGCGACGATCTTTCCGTCCTTGCGGAACATACCCCCCTCCACCCCCTCCCCCATCGGCTCGTACTCCCAGCCCAGCACCGCGGCGTAGAAGGACGCGGCGGCCCGGACGTCGGGAGCGCCGAGGTCGAGCCAGCAGGGGCTGCCCGGGGCGAAGTCGGTGGTGATCATGGGGGTTCCCTTCACGGAGCGGTCTTCCCAGCCTGACACCGGGGTGCGGCACGCGCCCGTCAGGTGCGCCTGATCCGGGCGGACGGCTCGTCGTGAAGGGGGCGCGGAGACCCGCGCGGTCCGTCAGCCGTGGTAGTTGATGTACCCGTTGCCGTCGGCGTCGTTGGCGCGCTTGGTGTAGGAGTGCACGTCGGCACGGGCCCCGCCGGGCTTCAGCAGGTAGATGGTGTCCTTGTCGTTGTTCCAGATGAAGTTGCAGTTCTGGCGGTAGACGACATTGCCGGCGTCGGAGTCGGTGCCCCGGCCGCCGCGCAGCTTCACGTAGTCCCCCGGCTCCAGCTTGTGGGAGGCGGTGAAGGTGAACTTGTTCCCCGTGGCGTCCTTGACGACGTACCCCTTGAGGTTGACGGTCGCGGTCCGCGAGTAGTTCTTGATCGTCAGGTACTCGTTCTTGGTGTTGCCGCCCGAGCAGCGGTTGGAGTCGCTGCCCGGGGCGTCGTACTGGACACCCTTGACCTTCAGCGCGGACGTGTACTCGGCGGCCTGAGCCGGCACGGCGGTGACCACGGCGAGCGTCCCGGCGGCGGCAGCGGCGGCCGACACGGCGAAGGCACGGCGTATGGACATGAGGATTCCCCCCTCATTGGTGCGAGTGAAGCGTGTGGAGCCTACCCGAGGTGATCAGAGGGTGTTCGCCGTGTGAGGAAATCGTGAAGGAGATAGCTTTCAGCCCGTTCACTCCGGGTGGGCCACCGCCTCCCGCTGGAGCTGTACGGCGGCCAGCAGGCTCAGCGTCGGCTCCGCGCGGCGCAGCGCCTTCACCGCCGCGACCGAGGTGAGATCCCCCTCGAAACCGGCCGCCGCGAGCCGCGCGCGCACCCAGCGGGCGCGCAGCCGCGGCCCGTCGGCGCCGGCGGTCGACTCCACGAGCGCGGCGGCCCGTTCCAGCCCCGGCCGTTCCTCCGGCGACGCCGACGCGAGCGCCTCGCGCAGTGCCGCGGCGACCACGTCCGCGTCCCGGATCGTCAACACCACGTCGCTCGTCCGGCTCAGCCCCAGGAATCCTGTCATGCACGGCATCCTGACCGCCGGATTCCTTGCCTGCCAAGGGACTTGAGGAGCTTCAGAGGGTCGGGCGCATCGCCGCGCCCACTGTATGGAGACCTCCGGATCACGGTGGCTCCGGCCGGACGCCCGTTCCGGTCGTCGGCAGATGGGCACTCGGGCGGCATGAACAGCGATACCGCAGTCCAGGGCTCCTACTGGCTGGAGACCGCGCCGCCCGGCGCGCCCGCGCCGCCGCCGACCGGTGATCTCGACGTCGACGTCGCCGTGATCGGCGCCGGGATCGCGGGGCTGTCGACGGCCTGGGAGCTGGTCCGGCAGGGGCGGGGCGTGGCCGTGCTGGAGGCCGGGCGGGTCGCCGCCGGGGTGACCGGGCACACCACGGCCAAGCTGAGCGCGCTGCACACTCTCGTCTACGACCATCTGCGCCGCACCCGGGGCCCCGAGGGCGCACGGCTGTACGCGCGGTCGCAGAGCGAGGCGATCCGGCACGCCGCCGGGATCGCCGAGGAGCTGGGCGTCGACTGCGACTGGGAGGAGACGGCGGCCTTCACATACGCCGAGGACTCCCGGCAGGTGGCGAGGCTGCGGGCGGAGGCCGCGGCCGCGCGCGAGGCGGGTCTGCCCGCGCGGTTCGTCACGGAGACGGAACTGCCGTTCGCGGTCGCCGGAGCGGTCCGGGTGACGGGGCAGGCCCAGTTCCACCCGCGCGCGTATCTGCTGGCGCTCACGGAGGAGCTGCGCCAGCGCGGCGGTGCCGTGTACGAGGGCACCCGCGTCGTCGGCCTGTCCGAGGGCGAGCCGTGCGTGCTGACCACCGACGCCGGGGTCTCGGTGCGCGCCCGCGAGGTCGTGGTCGCCACCCACTACCCCGTCTTCGACCGCGCCCTCCTCTTCACCCGGCTCTCCCCGCGCCGCGAACTGGTCCTCGCGGGACCCGTCGACGAGGCCCTGGCCCCGCGCGACATGTACATCACGCCGGAACGCGCCACCCGGTCCGTGCGCTCCGCGCCGTACGGGGACGGCCGGCGCCTGCTGATCGTCACCGGCGAGCACTTCACACCCGGCACCGCCGACGTGGAGGAGCGGTTCGCGCGGCTGGCGGCCTGGGCCGGCGAGCACTTCCCCGGGTTCACGGTCACCCACCGGTGGGCCACGCAGGACAACGACTCCACCGACTCCGTACCGCTGATCGGGCCGTTGCACCCCGGCAGCCGCCACACGTACGTGGCGACCGGGTTCGGCGGCTGGGGGCTGAGCGGCGGCGTCATGGCGGGCCGGCTGCTCGCCGACCTCCTCGCCGGACGGAAGGTCGCGTGGCAGGACCTCTACGATCCCCGCCGGGTGGCGTCCGTGGTCCGTGAGGGGACGACCTTCCTCAAGCACCAGGCGCAGGTGGCCCGGCACTTCGTCGGCGACCGGCTGCCCGCCGCGACCGGGACCGCCCCGCAGGACGTCCCGCCCGGCCAGGGAGCCGTGGTGCGCGTGGACGGGCGGCCGTGCGCCGTGCACCGGGACGACGACGGCCGTCTGCACGCGGTGTCGGCGCGCTGTACGCACCTCGGCTGCCTGGTGGCCTTCAACGCCGCCGAACGGGCGTGGGAGTGCCCGTGCCACGGCTCCCGTTTCGCCCCGGACGGCCAGGTCCTCCAGGGACCCGCCGTCCGACCGCTGGAACGACGCGACCTCTGAATGCCCCCCACGTGACGAGGAGTTCCCTATGTCCCCGCAGGAGTCCCCCCGTCCGACGCGGACCACCGCACGTACGAGCCCGGGGCGCGTGGGCATGCTGTGCGGAGGCATTCCGCGCCACGACCTGGAGACGGCGGGCGCCGACGCCGTCTACGACGACCCGCCCGCGCCGCCGCTCGCCGCGCTGCCGGACGCCCCGCCCGCGTGACCCCGCCGGACCGGCCCGCCGTTACGTCCGCGACCAGGGGGTACTCGTGTGACGCCCCATCCACCGACGACCCTTCCGGAGGAGCCCCGATGACGGTCGAGACCCTCGCCCTCGCTCCGCCGCCGCGCTGCTGGGTCCCCCGCGGCGTCTACCGCCCGCAGGCCGACACCGGTCTGCTGAGACGGGCGATGCGCCGCGAGGGCATCAGCGACCGGACCGACGTCCTCGACCTGGGCACCGGCAGCGGTCTGCTCGCGGTGGAGGCGGCGCGCCTGGGCGGGCGGGTGACGGCGGTGGACATCTCCTGGCGGGCCGTCGCCGCCGCGCGGTTCAACGCGCTGCTCAACGGCGAGACCGTCCGGGTGCGCCACGGCGACCTGGTGGACGCCGTGCCGGGCCGCCGCTTCGACCTCGTGGTCTCGAACCCGCCGTACGTACCCGCGCCGGACGACGCGCCGCCCCGGGGTACGGCCAGGGCGTGGGACGCGGGACGGGACGGCCGGCTGCTGATCGACCGGATCTGCGACGCCGCACCGGCGGTGCTGCGGCCGGCGGGGACGCTGCTGATGGTGCACTCGCATCTGAGCGGCGTCGACGCCACGGTGGACCGGCTCGCGGCGGCCGGGCTGCGTGCCGAGGTCGTCGACCGGGCGCGGCTGCCGTTCGGCCGTGTCCTGCGCTCACGCCTGTCCTGGCTGCGCGCCCGCGGGCTGGTGGCCGACGGTACGGCGGACAGTACGACGGAGGAACTGGTGGTGATCCGTGCCGAACATGCCTGAGCGTCCGCGCCGTGTCCGTGTGCAGCGCGACGGCCCCGTGCTGGTGGAGGGCCCGGTCGAGGTGGTGGGCGAGGACGGCGAGGTGAAGGTGTCCCACCGGTTCACGGTGGCGCTGTGCACCTGCCGCCGCAGCCGGACGATGCCCTGGTGCGACACCAGCCACCGCCGCCGCGAGCCACGCCGAGGGGACGACACGCGATGACCGAGGCCCCCGCCCGACGCGATGTCCGCCGCCGCCCGCCGCCGCTGCCCGAGCCGCGCGGCCCGCTCTCGGCCGAGGTGCTGGCCGCCCTGCGCGACCCGCGCGCCATGCGCCTCTCCCCCGTGCCCGCGGACTGCCCGCCCTACGGCGACGACCTGCAGCTCGCCCTGTACGTCCTCTACGAACTGCACTACGAGGGGTTCGACGGTGTCTCCGACCGGCTGGAGTGGGACGGCGCGCTGCTGTCCCACCGCGCCGCCCTGGAGGACCGGTTCCTCGGCGCGCTGCGGGCGGATGTGCCCGTGGACGACACGCAGACGGCCGTGGAGGCGCTCGACGCGCTCCAGATCGAGCCGGTCGGCGACGACGGGGGCGTGTCGTACTTCCTGCGGGACCACGGCACCGTCGACCTGCTGCGCGAGTACGCGGCGGTGCGCTCGCTGTACCACCTCAAGGAGGCCGACCCGCACGCCTGGGTCATCCCGAGGCTGCGCGGGCGGGCCAAGGCGGCCATGGTCGCCGTGGAGTTCGACGAGTTCGGCGCGGGCCGCCCGCAGGAGATCCACGCGGAGCTGTTCGCCGACCTGATGGAGGACCTGGGGCTGGACACGGCGTACGGGCACTATCTGGACTCCGCGCCGGCCGAGGCCCTCGCCGTCGTCAACCAGATGTCCCTGTTCGGCCTCCACCGGGCGTTGCGCGCCGCGCTGGTCGGGCATTTCGCCGCCGTCGAGGTGACCTCGTCCCCGGCCTCCCGCCGGCTGGCGGAGGCCCTGCGCCGGGTGGGCGCGGGCCCCGCGGCCGTGCGGTTCTACACGGAGCACGTGGAGGCGGACGCCGTCCACGAACAGGTCGTCCGCCATGACGTCGTGGGCGGCCTCCTGGAGAGCGAACCGCACCTGGACGCCGACGTGGTGTTCGGGATCCGGACGACCGCCTTCCTGGAGGACCGCCTGGCGGCCCGCCTGCTGGACGCCTGGAAGAACGGCGGCACGGTCCTGCCCTCGTAAGGGACTCTCAGGCCCTGTCGTCGAATCGCGGCCGGGACTGGTCCGCGCTGCGCCGGGTGGGTCCGCCGCCGAGCTGGTGCGGGTCGAGGCGTTCGCCGTCGGCGCCGGCCCGCGGCACCTCGTTGGGCTCGCGGGCCTCGCGCTCCTCGTGGACCGGCCCCGAGGCGGGCGGCGTCGGCTGCTCGGCGGGCCGCGGCGGGGCGGGCTCCCGGCGTCGTACGCCGATGCCGAGGCGTACGGCCCACACCAGCATCACCGTGATGAGCACCCCGAGGACGACGATGACGGCCATGCCCGCCCCCGATGCCGCGGCGGCTGTCTGCGCAAGTGTCGTGTTCATCGCCGCCGGGTACCCGCCGCCGCGCGTTGAATGCCACGGAACCGCCGCGTCCGCTCCGCTGTCACCCGGCCGGGTCCACGCCGATGACCAGCAGGGCGATGTCGTCGACCGGCTCGGAGACATGGCCGATGAGTTGGTCGGCAACGGCGTCGAGGTCCCCGGGGTCGGCGGCGGCGAGGTGGCCCGCGAGCGCGGTGACGGCCTCGTCGGGGTCGAGTCCGGGGCGTTCCACGAGCCCGTCGGTGTAGAGCACGAGGACGCTGCCCGGCGGCAGCGGGAAGGCGGCGGCCTGATAGGTGGTGTCGGCCTCGATGCCGAGGAGCAGGCCGGGCGGGACGTGGAGCACCTCGGTGCGGCCGTCGGGGTGCCGCAGCACGGCGGGCGGATGGCCGGCGCTGGCCAGGCAGGCGGTCCGGCGGACCAGGTCCAGATGGGCGTAGAGGCAGCTCGCGAACCGGCCCGCGTCCAGGTCGACCAGGAGCCGGTTGGTGGTGCTGAGGACGTCGGCGGGCGACGAGCCGGCCATCGCGTGGCCGTGGACCGCGGTGCGCACCTGCCCCATCAGCGCGGCCGCGTCCACGTCGTGCCCCTGGACGTCGCCGATCGCGGCGGCCACCGTCGTGTCGTCGAGGCGGATCAGGTCGTAGAAGTCGCCGCCGACCTCCATGCCGTGGCCGGACGGCCGGTAGCGGGCGGCGACCCGCAGGCCGGGCGGTGTCGGCAGGCGCCGGGGCAGCAGGGCGGCTTGGAGCTGATGGGCGACGGTGTACTGGGTGTCGTAGAGGCGGCCGCGTTCGAGGGCCTGGCCGACCAGGGCGACCAGGGCGGTGAGGGCCGCGCGTTCGGAGGGCGGGAAGTGCTGGGGGCGGTCGTAGGCGAGGACGAGCGAGCCGATGGCGCGCCCGGAGGCGACGAGCGGGAGGAACGCCCAGGACGCCTTGTCGTCGAGCTGGACGGCCCGCGGGTAGAGGCGCCGCAGCTCGTCGAAGCTGGTGAAGAAGTGCGGGGTGCAGGTGTCGACCACGCGCGCGGCGGGGGTGTCCGCGGTGAGGGGGAGGTCGTCGAAGCGGGCCATCAGTTCGGCGTCGTAGCCGCGGTGGCCGAGCATCCGCAGCCGGCCGTCGCGGGCCGCCATCAGGGCCATGGCCTTGGCGCCGAGGGCGGGCATGAGCTGGTCGGCGGCCTGGTTCACGACGTCCTGCACGCCGACGGCCTCGGTGAGCGTGGCGGCCAGGTGCATCAGGTGGTAGAGGAGTCCGGCGCGGCCGGGTCCGGCGGCGAGGCGTTCGGCCGCGGCGGACGGACCGGTCCCGGCGAGGGGGTCGCCGGGGGTGATCCGGACGCTGATGCCGGACGGGTCGGGGTACAGCTCGAAGATCAGTGGCCGGTCCGGCGGGCGCACCGCCCCGAAACGGGTGGGCTGCTCGCTGACCACGGCCGAGCGGTAGTGGTCCTCGATCTCGGGGACGTCCATCCAGGGCAGGGCCTCCCAGGGCAGCGCGCCCACCAGCTCCTCGACGGGGACGCCGAGGAGGTCGGCGGCCCCGGGCGTGACGAAGGTGAACCGGCCGGTCATGTCCAGGGCGCAGGCGCCGCCGGGCAGCCGGGCGACGTACGCGGCCAGTTCGCCCGCCTCGGCCGACACGGCGCGGGTGCGCAGCGGGTGCGGCAGGATCCGCGGCTCGTCCGGCGGGCACAGTCCGCCGTCGCCGGCCACGCGGTGCAGCAGCCGGCCGAGGCGGCGGCAGCCCGCGTCGACGGCGGCCCGCTCGCGGTCGCCGAGCAGGGCGGGGTGCGAGCCCGGCCACAGCAGCACCAGACCGCCGACGGCCGCGCCCTCGGCGGTGAGCGGGGCGGCGGCCAGCGAGAAGGGGTACGGCAGCACGAGGGAGGTGCGCGGGTAGCGGCGCGCCATCTCCTCGATGTCGCCGACCCACACCAGCTCGCCGCGGCGTACGGCGTCCGCCACCGCCACGGGCTCGGACAGGCCCACCCGGGCCCAGGGGAGCGCCATCTCGCGGGGCGCGCCGGTCAGCGCCACCAGCCACAGGGCGTCACCGGAAGGGGGCAGGACGTAGAGCAGACCGCGGGACGCGCCGCTGTCGTCGACCACGTCCAGCAGCGCCGCGTCCATCGCGTCGGGCACGGCGTCCGGCGCGGCGTGCGGCACGGCCGCTCGAAAACCGCCCATGCATGAACATTAGTCCGTTTCGGGGGCCGCTACCCCACGCCGGACGCGGCCGATCCGTCGGGCACGTGGATGTCCAGGACGCAGATGTCGTCCCGGTGGCGGGGCCGCAGGGCCGCCAGGGCGGGGGCGAGGGCCTCGACGCCGTCGGTGCGCAGCAGCCGCAGCGCCGTCTCGGCGAGCCGGTCGAAGCCCACGCCGATGTCCTCCCCCGGGTTCTCCACCAGGCCGTCGGTGTACATCAGGAGGTGGTCGCCGGGCAGCAGGTCGATCACGGCCTGTCCGAACACCGGGTCGCGCGCCGCCCCGAGCAGGATGCCCTCGGGCTGCGGCAGGAACGTCGCCTCGTCGCCGCGGATCAGCAGCGGCGGCAGATGTCCGGCCCGTACCCAGGTCAGCCGCCGGTCCTCGGCGCGGTAACAGCCCATGATCATGGTGGCGTTGGCGGCGTACGCGTCGCCCGCGGTGTGCAGCAGCAGGGTGTTGAGCCGGCTGAGCACGTCGGGGAGGGCCGATCCGGTGACGGCCATCCCCTTGGCGGTGAACCGGAGTTGGGCCATGGTGCCGACGGCGGCGAGGCTGTGCCCGGCCACGTCCCCGACCACGAACAGGGCGTTGCCGCCGGGGAGTTCGATGGCGCTGTACCAGTCACCCCCGACGTTCACCCCGGAGTCGGCGGGGATGTAGGCGACGTCCACGGACAGGCCCGCCAGCTCCAGCGTCTGTTCGGGGATCGGCAGCAGCGTCTCCTGGAGGCGGGCGGCGAGGGCGCGTTCGGCCTGGAGCATGCCACGCTGGACGAGGACGGCGCGTTCGCTCTCGTAGAGGGCGATCTCGGCGTCGCGCTGTGCCGTGAGGTCCTGGAAGAAGCCGTGCACCTCCACGGCGTTGCCGTCGGCGTCGGTCTGCGCCTCGGCGACGATCCGCAGATGCCGTACGCCGTCCGCGACCGTGATCCGGAAGTGCTGGTCGACGGCCAGGCCCTCGCCGAGCAGCCGCCGTACGGCCGTGCCGAGCCTGGGCAGGTCGTCGGGGACCAGATGCCCGGGCAGCTCCTCCAGGGTCATCGGGCCCTGGGCGGGATCCCGGTCGAAGATCGCGTAGACCTGTTCGGACCAGGTGATGGTGTTCGTGGTGAGGTCCCACCGCGCCCAGCCGAGATTGCCCAGGCGCTGCATGTCGGCGAGGCGGCGGGCCTCGCGCTCGCCCGTGTCGTGGCGGATCCAGGACACGACCAGACGGCCGCCGAGCCGGGAGACCCGCACGGAGTAGGTGGAACGGCGGGGGACGCCGGCGAGCACCTCCTCGTAGGCGAAGGGTTCGCTGTCGTAGGTGGTGCCCGTCGCCAGGGTGTCCAGATAGGCGTCCCACAGGGCGCTGCCGGCCACCGTCGGATACGTCTCCAGGATGCTGCGGCCCACCAGTTCCTTGCCCCGGCGTCCCGCCACGTCGACGGACTCGGGGGCCGCCGCCTCGATCCGGAAGTCCTCGACCGCCCCCGTCTCCGTCCACAGCGGGAGCAGCAGGACCGCGGGTCCGGGCAGGGCGTCGAAGATCCGCTGGACGGTGTCGACGTCGTCCCGCACCGGGTCGGATCCCGCCCCGTCCCGGCCGTCGCGCGAGGGGCGGCGCGGCGGGCGGCCGGGCAGGGGGCCGCGCAGCGGTCCGGCGCACAGGCGGACGGACCGGCGCAGCAGGGACCGCGTGGCGGTGTCGAACGGGCCGGGGCGGGTGCGAAGGAAGCCCACGGCGGCCTCGGCCGCGCGCTCCTCGGGGACGGGGATCCAGGCGCGGGAGGGCCAGCGGGTGGGCGGATCGCCGATCAGCAGATAGCGGGTGGCGTCGCGCGCCGGGTCCTCCAGCCAGAGCGGTTCGCCCTCGGCGACCGCCTGCAGGGCGGCGACACCGGCGAGCGGCGGGATGTGGCTCCACTGGGCGGCGAGGGCGGCGTCGATGCCCGCGTGCCCGGTGAGTTCCAGGGTGCCGGCGGCCGTGACGGTGTAGATCATCACGGCGTCCACGCCCGCCTCGCCGGACAGCGCGGTCCGCAGCAGATGGGCGATGTCGCCGCAGGTGCGGGCGCCGGCCAGGGCGTCGGCGAGCCCGGACAGCGGTGTCGGCCGGGCAGTGCCGGGCAGGTACTGGACGGTTTCGAACGGGGAGGGGCCGGAGCCGTCCTCGGGTGCCTCGGTGTCCGGCCCCGCGGTGGGTGACGGCGGCTGCCCGGAGCCGTGGCCGGAGCGGGCTGCGCGACCGGTGCGGCCCAGGGTGATCCAGCACTCCTCCATCAAGGTGCGCCGGTGCCGCGCGGCCCTGGTGAGCAGCAGCTCGTACGCGGTGTCCGCCGGCACGCCCGCCTGGGCCATGAGGACGCCCTTGGCCCGTTCGACGACGGCCGTCATCGAGGCGACGCCTTCGAGGTCCACGACCTCGGCGCGCAGCCTGGCCACCACCTTGGCCAGGGCGAGCACCCCGGGGGCGGCGCCCTCGTCGGGGCGAGCGGGCCCGGGGAGCGCGGGGTCGGGGAGTGCAGGGTCGCTCTCCATGGTCCGAGCATGCCACGCCGGGTCGGGCACGGAGGGGTTTCGACCAGCCGGAGCGGGTTACGCGGGCCGGGTCAACGGCCCCCGGCCCAGGAAGGCGTCGCCATGGCCCAGGCGGTCCCGTCGTGAACGCCGACGACACGCGCACGGTCCGCGCGGGGCGGCGCGCCGTCGAGGTGCACCGGCCCGGCAAGGTGCTGCTCCCCGGCCTCGGGGACGGCGAGGCGTGCACGAAGGCCGACCTGGTGGAGTACTACAGCGCGGCGGCCGAGTTCATGCTGCCGCACCTGCGCGGCCGGCCGCTGATGCTGGAGCGGTATCCGGACGGGCTCGACGGACCCCGGTTCATGCAGAAGAACACCCCGGACCACTATCCGGAGTGGGTCACCCGGGTCGAGATGCCGAAGGAGGGCGGAACGGTCCGCCACCTGGTGTGCGACGACCCCGCCACCCTGGTCCTGCTCGCCGACCAGGCGTGCCTGACCCTGCACCGCTGGCTGTCGCGGGCGGACCGGCCGGACCGGCCCGACCTGATGGTCTTCGACCTCGACCCCGCAGGCACAGGCACGGATACGGACGACTTCGCCCCCGTACGGGAGGCGGCCCGCCGGGTGCACGCGCTGCTGGACCGGCTGGGCCTGCCCTGCGCGCCGATGACGACGGGCTCGCGCGGGTTGCACGTCGTGGTCCCGCTCGAACGGCGCCACGGCTTCGACGAGGTGCGCGCGTTCGCGCGCGACGCCGCCGAACTGCTCGTCGCCGAACACCCCGACCGGCTGACCGTCGCCGCCCGCAAGAAGGACCGCGGCGACCGGCTCTATCTGGATGTCCAGCGCAACGCCTACGCCCAGACCGTCGTCGCCCCCTACACCGTGCGGGCCCGGCCGGGCGCGCCCGTGGCCACCCCGTTCGACTGGGAGCAGTTGGACGACCCCGGCCTCGGCCCGCGCCGGTGGAGCGTCGCCGACGCCCTGGAGCAGGCCCGCACCCGCCCCTGGGCCGAGCTGGGCGGACGGGGCCGCGTACTGGGTCCCGCCCGGCGCAGGCTGGACCGACTCCGCGCTTCACCGGCGTGAGGGCGGTCCCGGCGCACGGCTGCCGCTAGCCCGCGGCCGCCGTCTTCTCCTCGGCCTTGGCGAACACGTCCAGGAACGTCTCGCAGAACGCCTTGAGGTCGTCCGGCTTACGACTGGTGACCAGCAGGTTCGTGCCGTGGTCGCAGATCTTCACCTGTTCGTCGACCCAGGTGCCGCCGGCGTTGCCGATGTCCGTGCGCAGGCTCGGCCACGAGGTCAGCTCGCGGCCGCGTACGACGTCCGCCTCGATGAGCGTCCAGGGCGCGTGACAGATCGCCGCGACCGGCAGACCGTTGTCGAAGAAGCCCTTCACGAACGCCACGGCGTCACGGTCGGTGCGCAGGAGGTCGGGATTGGCGACCCCGCCGGGCAGGACCAGCCCGCCGAAGGAGTCCACGGACGCCTCGCCCGCGGTCTCGTCGACCGGGAACGTGTCCGCCTTGTCGAGATGGTCGAAGGCCTGCACCTCGCCCGGCTCGGTCGACACCAGTACGGGCTCGTGGCCCGCGTCCAGCGCGGCCTGCCAGGGTTCGGTCAGCTCGACCTGCTCGACGCCCTCGGGTGCCGTCAGAAACGCGATGCGCATGATCGTTCAACGTCCTCTCGTCACAGGCAGTGGGTGTCCGGCCCCCGCGTACCCGGGAGGAGGGAGGCGACACGGGTGCGGCGCAAACAGGTCAGGTCGTTTTCGGTCCGGCAGAAGGGATAGTCGTCCCTTTATGGTGCAGATCGGATACACGATGATGACCGAGCAGGCCGGCCCCCGGGATCTGGTGGACCATGTGGTCCGCGCCGAGGCGGCGGGCTTCGACTTCTCCGTCACCTCGGACCACTACTTCCCGTGGCTGCGCTCGCAGGGCCACTCCCCCTACGCGTGGAGTCTGCTCGGCGCCGCCGCCCAGGCCACCTCGCGCATCCCGCTCATGACGTACGTGACCTGCCCGACCGTCCGCTACCACCCGGCGGTGGTGGCGCAGAAGGCGGCCACCGTCCAGTTGCTGGCCGAAGGCAGGTTCCGGCTGGGGCTCGGGGCGGGCGAGAACCTCAACGAACACGTGGTGGGCCGCGGCTGGCCCTCGGTGGACGTACGGCACGAGATGCTCGAAGAGGCCGTGCTGATCATCCGGGAGCTGTTCGAGGGCGGCCATGTGACGCGGCACGGCCCGCACTTCCAGGTGGACTCGGCCCGGCTGTGGGACCTTCCCGACCCGCCGCCGCCCGTCGGGATCGCCGTCTCCGGGGCCCGTTCGTGCGCGCTGGCCGGGCGGCTGGCGGACCTGGTCGTCGCCACCGAGCCGGACAAGGGGCTGCTGGACGCGTTCGAGGAGCACGGCGGCCGCGGAAAGCCCAAGGTGGGCCAACTGCCGGTCTGTCACGATCCCGACCGGGGGACCGCCGTGCGGCGCGCACACGACCAGTTCCGCTGGTCGGGGCTCGGCTGGAAGGTCAACTCCGAGCTTCCGCACCCGGACTCCTTCGAGGAGGCGACCCGGTTCGTCACCCCCGACGACATGGCCGCGGCCGTCCCGTGCGGCGACGACCCGGACGACTTCGTGGAGGCCGTCCGGCCGTACGCCGAGGCCGGGTTCACCGAGGTCGCGCTCGTCCAGATCGGCGGCGAGTCGCAGCACCGGTTCCTGGACTGGTCGGAGAAGACGCTGCTGCCCGCGCTGCGCGAGGCGTTCACCTGAGGTGGTACACGTGGAAGGCCCGTCCGATGACGGGCTGGGCCACATTGCGTACGGTCACTCCGCCGCTGGTCAGACCGTGTTCCGTACCGGAGTGGGCGTGGCCGTGGACGGCGAGGTCGGCGCCGGCCGAGTCGATGGCCTCGGCGAGCAGATAGCTGCCGAGGAACGGATAGATCTCCAGCGGTTCACCGGCCAGCGTGTCCGGCACCGGCGAGAAGTGGGTCAGCGCGATCCGTACGTCGCACGCGTTGCCGGCCAGTTCCTCCAGGGCGCCGCGCAGACTGTCGGCGCGGAGGCGGGAGTAGCGGACGAACTCCTTCATGACGGGCTCGCCGAACTCACCGGCGCAGCGGCCCGCGAATCCCCCGCCGAACCCCTTGGTGCCCGCCACGCCGATGCGCTCGCCGCCGTGGGTGACGACGGTCGCCTCGCCCTCCAGGACCTGGGCGCCGGCGTCCCGCAGGACGGCCGTGACCTCGTCGGCGCGGTCGGCGTGGTGGTCGTGGTTGCCCAGCACGGCGACCACCGGAACGCCCAGGTCCGTGATCTCGCGCGCGACCACCCGCGCCTCCTCCGGAGTGCCGTGCCGGGTGAGGTCGCCGGCCAGCAGGAGCACGTCGGCGCAGTCGGGGAGGGTCTCGAAGGCGAGGCGCAGGGTGCCCTGGCTCTCGGGCCCCATGTGGATGTCGCCGACGGCTGCCACCCGGGTCATGGAAGCTCCTCCGCGTGATCGGGCGCGGTGGTGTCCGCGACGACGAGATCGCCGTGCACGGGCACACCGGGCAGGGTCTCGTGGACGATGCCGAGGATGTCGTCGCGGCACTCGGCGGACGGCACCGTGCCGGTCACCAGGACGGTCTCGCCCCGGGTCTCGACGCGGATGCCCAGGGTGGCGGGGTGTCCCTCCGCCAGCCGTTCGACGAGGTGGGCCACGCGGTACTCGGTGGCGGTCATCGGTCCTCCCCCTGCCTCTCCCCCTGCCCCTCCTCCTCGATCACGTTCAGGCGTTCGAGGAGGTAGAGGAACGCGGCCGGCATGGGCCGGTCCCCGCAGCGGCGCCGCACCTCCGTCCAGTCGACCTTCTCGCGCAGCGCGCGGGCCACCGGCAGCACCGCCCCGAAGTCGCAGTGGTGCTCGGAGAAGGCGCTGTTCAGGCCGACCAGGAGATCGGTCGCGGACAGTACGGGCATCTGCACGGAGTCCACGGGGAGGTCGTCGGCGCGGTCCAGCAGCTCGGCCGTGACGGGGCCGTACGACAGCTCGAAGATGATGTCGACGTCCTGGCCGAGGCAGGTGGTCTTGAGCAGCCAGTCCTCGGGCGGGACGCGTACGGTGAGCCCGGCGTCGCGCAGCGCGGCCGCCACCGCTTCGGCGTCCTCGGGCAGGACACAGAAGTCGGCGTCGTGCTGGAGCCCGCCCCGGGCGCTGCCGCCCTGCGCGTAGACCGCCACGCTTCCGGCCAGCGCGAACCGGTGCCCGGCCCGTTTCAGGACGGCGCCCACCTTCTTGGTGGTCTCCAGGATCGCCTGACTGCGGTCGGCCGGCAGGTCCGGCTCCCGGGGCGGCGGATGCGGCTCCGACCCGTCGGCCGCCACGTGCAGGCCGGGCGGAGCGGAGCCGTGCGCGCGGGCGGGCACCGGTGCGTTCGGCCTCATGACCACTCCCTTCGCTTCCTGTGACGGGGCCCGGGTACCCGGCGCCGGGGCCGGCCACACGGAAGCCCGGCGCCGACGGTGTTCCGGCGGGCGCCCCCTCGGGTACTCGGCAGCACGTTCCCGAACGGCGGCCCGCGCCCGCGGGGCGAGCGCCCCTGCCTCACGGCGGACGGACGCCGGGCACGACACGCACGACGGTGGTGATGGCACCATGCGCACGGCCGGATCGGCGACGGGGCTCGCCCTCGTCGTGATCGACATGATCAACACCTACGAGCACAAGGACGCCGACCTGCTCGTCTCCTCCGTCGCCCGGGTCGTGCCCGTCCTGGCGGAGCTGATCCGGCGGGCCCGGGACGCGGACGTGCCGGTGATCTACGCGAACGACAACTTCGGGCTCTGGCGCTCCCAGCACGACGAACTCGTACGCACCGCGCTGGACCGTCCGCACTCCGACCTGATCGAGCCGATCCTGCCCGACGACGACTCGCTGTTCGTGATGAAGGCCCGTCATTCCATCTTCTACGAGACGCCGATGGCCTATCTGCTGTCCCAACTGGGCGTCGGCCAGGTGGTGCTGTGCGGCCAGGTCACCGAACAGTGCGTCCTGTACTCGGCGTTGGACGCGCACATCCGCCATCTGGAGGTCGTCGTGCCGAGGGACGCGGTCGCCTCCATCCATCCCCGTCTGGAGGCGGCGGCCCTGGAGATGATGGAGCGCAACATGGACGCCCGGATCGTGGGGGCGAGGGACGTGGACTTCCGGGGTACCCGGTCGCTCTGACCGCGTCCCGCCCCGCTTCCGACCCCTTTGCGAAAGGCTGCGACCATGTCGACGAAGGTCTCCGACCACATCCTGCGACGGCTGCGCGAGTGGGGGGTGGAGCATGTCTTCGCCTACCCCGGGGACGGCATCAACGGCCTCCTCGCCGCCTGGGGCCGGGCCGACGACAACCCCAGGTTCATCCAGTCGCGCCACGAGGAGATGTCGGCCTTCCAGGCGGTCGGCTACGCCAAGTTCTCCGGCCGGGTCGGGGTCTGCGCCGCCACCTCGGGCCCCGGCGCCATCCACCTCCTCAACGGCCTCTACGACGCCAAGCTCGACCATGTGCCGGTCGTGGCGATCGTGGGGCAGACCGACCGCAGCGCGATGGGCGGCTCCTACCAGCAGGAGGTCGACCTCCTGAGCCTCTACAAGGACGTCGCCTCGGACTTCTGCGAGATGGTCACCGTCCCGGAGCAACTGCCGAACGTGCTGGACCGGGCGCTGCGCACCGCGATCGCCCGCCGCACGGTGACCGCCGTGATCGTCCCGGCCGATGTGCAGCAGCTCGACTACTCCCCGCCCGAGCACGCCTTCAAGATGGTGCCCTCCAGCCTCGGCATGCCGCACTACGCGCCGGTGCCGGACGACGAGGATCTGCGCCGGGCCGCCGACGTCCTCAACTCCTGCGGGAAGATAGCCCTGTTGATCGGCCAGGGCGCACGGCACGCCCGTACGGAGGTGATGGCCGTCGCCGACCGGCTCGGCGCCGGAGTGGCCAAGGCCCTCCTGGGCAAGGACGCCCTCGACGACGACCTGCCGTACGTCACCGGCGCGATCGGACTGCTGGGCACCCGGCCGTCGTACGAGATGATGCGGGAGTGCGACGGGCTGCTGGTGATCGGCTCGTCGTTCCCCTACAGCCAGTTCCTGCCGGAGTTCGGGCAGGCCAGGGCCGTGCAGATCGACATCGACCCGCACATGGTCGGCCTGCGCTACCCGTTCGAGGTCAACCTCGTCGGGGACGCCGCCCGGACCCTGCGTCGGCTGCTGCCGCTGCTGGAGCAGGTCGAGGACCCGGCGTGGCGGACGAAGATCGAGGACAACGTCACGCGCTGGTGGGAGGTCATGGACCGGAGGGCCGCCGTCGACGCCGATCCGATCAACCCGGAGCAGGTCACCCACGCGCTCAACGACGTTCTCCCGGAGAACGTGATCCTGAGCGCCGACTCGGGCTCGGCCGCCAACTGGTACGCCCGCCATCTGAAGTTGCGCGGCGCGATGCGCGGTTCGCTGTCGGGCACGCTCGCGACGATGGGTCCTGGTGTGCCGTACGCGATCGGGGCGAAGTTCGCGCACGGCGACCGGCCCGCGATCGCGCTCGTCGGGGACGGGGCGATGCAGATGAACGGCATGGCGGAGCTGATCACCGTCGCCAAGTACTGGCGGGAGTGGGAGGATCCGCGGCTGATCGTCGCCGTGTTCAACAACCAGGATCTGAACCAGGTGACGTGGGAGATGCGGGCCATGTCCGGCGCCCCGCAGTTCCTGCCCTCACAGGCGCTCCCGGACGTCGGTTACGCCGATTTCGCGCGCTCGATCGGCCTGGCCGGGGTACGCGTGGAGAAGCCGGAGCAGGTGGCCGGCGCGTGGGAGACCGCGCTCGTGGCGGACCGGCCGTGCGTGCTCGACTTCGTCACCGACCCCGCCGTACCGCCGATCCCGCCGCACGCCACGCTGGAACAGATCGAGGCGGCCGTGGCGTCCGTCCTCAAGGGCGACAGCGACCGCGGGGCGATGGTCCGGCAGGGCTTCAAGGCCAAGATCCAGGACTTCCTGCCGGGGAACCGCCACGGGGAGAGCGGGCGCTGAGCGAGGTGGTGCGCGGGGTCAGCGGGCGCGCGTGGCACTCGCCGCCGACCACGGATCCGCCGCCGGCCGCGGCCAGGCGTCGCGGGCCGCCAGGTCCAGGACGAGCGCGGCGATGTTCCAGGCGTCGTCCTCGCCCCGGTGGTGGCGGCCCTCCAGGGGCAGCCCGGCAATCTCGAGGGCCTGGCTCATGCCGGGCCTGCGGCGCAGACCGTAGGACGTGGTGAAGACGGCCTTGGCGTTGGTGTGGGTGCGTTCGGCGGGGTGGCCGAAGGGGTAGGCCACGCCGTCAGCCTTGCTCTGGCGGGCGAACTGGTGGCGGTCGTAGTCGCCCCAGCTCGCCCAGGGCCGTACGCCCGCCTCGTACTCCTCGGCCAGGGTCCGGCACGCCTCGGCGAACGACACACCGCGGTCCACCTCGGCCTGGGTGAGGCCGGTCAGCTCGGTGCAGAAGGGGCTGACCGTCGACCGGCCGGGCCGGACCAGGATCCGGTGCCGGGACACCCGCCGCCGCGCCGCCACGTCCACGACCGTGAGCCCGATCTCGATGATCTCGTTCACCGAGCCGGGCGGCGGCTGCCCGTCCCAGCAGGTGGCTTCGACGTCGATGACGTTCAGGAGGGCGGGTGTGTGGACGTGGGCCATGGGAGGAGGCTACGGAGGCCGCGGGCGGCGGGGCATCTGTATTTCCGCGCCGGTGATCTCCGGCGCGGAACAGACACACACATATCAGGCACCATGGACAGTGTGCGTCAGGGGGGATCACCGGGGCGCCGCCGGACGTTTCCCCTACGACGGGTGGTCTGAGAAAGGAAGCCCCCATGAACCATCAGCAGGTACGCGACCTCATGAGCGATGTGGTCGTGCGAGTCCAGGGCGGTACGCCGTTCAAGGAGATCGCCCATCTCCTCCAGGAGTACGACATCACGGCGGTGCCCGTGGTCGACGAGGACGACCGCCCGGTGGGCGTGGTCTCGGAGGCGGACCTGCTGCACAAGATGTGGGGGCGGTCGGAGCACGACCCCGACGGCGCGCCCCGGCCCGCCAAGGCGTGGGCGACCGACGCGGCGGGGCTGATGACCTCGCCGCCGGTGTGCGCGCGGGAGGACTGGAGCGTCGTGGACGCGGCCCGGGTGATGGCCCGGCACGGCATCAAGCGGCTCCTGGTGGTGGACGACGACCGGCGGCTGATCGGCGTGGTGAGCCGGGGCGACCTGCTTCAGGTGTTCCTCCGCAAGGACCAGGCGATCCGTACGGAGATCGTGGAGGAGGTCCTGGTCAGGATGCTGGGCGAGTCGCCGTCGGCGGTCCATGTGGACGTGGCGCACGGCCATGTCGTCCTCAGCGGCCGCCTCTCCTCCCGGGTCACGGTGCCGGAGCTGGAGGAGCTGTGCCGCAATGTCGACGGGGTGGTGGCGGTGGAGTTCAGACCGGTACGGGAAGCGGGGTCGGGCCTGGAGGAGCCGGTCCGAGTCACTCCGTGACACCGTGAGCCGGACCGGAGGGTCACCCCCGGGCGGGGCGCGCCGGTGTCACGCGTTCCGGTTCGCACTCCGTGTGGGTGAGGAACGCCTCCAGCAGCTCCGCCGCCGGGCGGTGCGGGGGCAGGGCCCTCAGGTGCGCCTCGTAGCCGTCCGGCAACGGCGGGGCGATCAGGGCGACTTCGTCCCCGGAGCGCAGGCGCAGGACGACACCGCGCAGACCTTCGGGATCGCCGGGCACCGTGCGCAGGCGGGCGTGCAGCCGGTCCTGCGACGGGGCGTGGAGCCGGACCCGGGCCAGCAGCGTGCCGTGCCTGTACTCCTCCCACCGGTCGAACCCGAGGGCGCGCAGCGGCGGTTCCCGCCAGGGGCGGGCCGCGTCCAGCCGGGCCAGCAGGCGTCGCAGGAAGTCGCGGACGGCCGGTTCGTCGTGCGGCTGCCAGGACAGGTCCTGGTCCCAGACGTCCTCGGCGAGCGCGGCCTCCACCGCGGTGTACTGCTCCTCGGCGGTGAGGTCGTACAGGGGCCGCTCCAGGACCATGCCGGCGATGCGTCCGACCTCGTCGTCGCCCAGCTCGCGGCTGAACTGCACGCAGTACAGAATCCCCATGACCACCCCGAGTCGCATGCGGGCAGTATCCACGGCATCCGGTGCCACGGTCACGGCACCCGCTGCCGGTATTCGGGGCCGTACCGGCCGGAAGGATGAACTGGTGTACACAGTAGGGTCGTTGCGGCATATCTTGTGCGCTGAACACTGAAGACTCGGCTGAAAGACGGACACTGCTCATGACCGATCACGCCCCCGCGCCCGGCTCAGCGGCGCAGCAGAAGATCGACACGTCGGTGCCTCACTCGGCCCGGATCTGGAACTACTGGCTGGGCGGCAAGGACAACTACCCCGTCGACGAGGCGGCCGGTGACGCGTACACCGACGTCTTCCCCGGCATCGTCACGATCGCCCGCAGCAGCCGAGCCTTCCTCCAGCGCAACATCCGCTACCTGGTCGCCGAGGCGGGCATCCGGCAGTTCCTGGACGTCGGCACCGGTCTGCCCACCGCCGACAACACGCACGAGGTCGCCCAGCGGATCGCTCCGGAGACCCGGATCGTCTACGTCGACAACGACCCGATGGTCCTCGCCCACGCCCGCGCGCTGCTGTACTCGACGCCGGAGGGCAAGACCGCCTACGTGGACTCCAATGTGCTGGAGCCCGACCGCATCCTGGAGGCCGCGGCCGAGACGCTGGACTTCTCGCGTCCCACGGCCCTGATCCTGAGCAACATCCTGGGTCACATCGCCGACTACGACCAGGCCCGCTCGATCGCCTCCCGTCTGATGGACGCGCTGCCCTCCGGGAGCTACCTCTCCATCAACGACGGCTCCCGCGGCTTCGACCCGGTCTTCGAGCAGGCCCAGGACGCCTACAACGAGAGCGGTGCCGTCCCCTACAACCTGCGGACGGTCGAGGAGATCACGGCCTTCTTCGACGGGCTCGAACTGCTCGAGCCGGGTGTGGTGTCGGTCCCGCTGTGGCGTCCCGACGCCGATGTCCCGGCGCCGGCGGTCATCGCCGAGCACGGCGGGCTCGCCCGCAAGCCCTGACGAGCCGACCGGCCGGGCTGATCCACCGGGGTGGTCTCCGCAGGGCAGGGGCGGAGACCATCCCGGATCGGCCGGCCGCTCAGCCGACCAGTGCGGCGTCCGCCGGGTCGGCATCCACCGGATCCCTGTCCGCCGCGTCGAGGCAGTCGGCGACCAGGACCGCGAACTCGTCCGGCGTGAGAAGGCGGACGCCGAGCGTCTCGGCCTTCGTCCGCTTGGATCCGGCGCCCTCCCCGGCGACGACCAGGCTGGTCTTCTTGGACACACCGGAGGAGGCGCGGCCGCCCGCGCGCTCGATCAGTTCGTTCATCTCGTTGCGACTGAGCTTCTCCAGCGGGCCGGTCATCGCACCGGTGACCACCACCGCCATCCCGGCCAGCGGCCCCGCACCCGCCGCGCCCTCCTCAGTGCTGTCCTCGGTGCCCGGGGGCGGCGGCGGGGTGGCGCCGGGCTCGGTCATGTTGACGCCGACCGCGGCGAGCTTGTCGATGAGCGGGGCCAGTTCGACCAGCTCGGCCACGATCGACGGCGCCTTCTCGGTGCCGATGCCCTCGACCCGCTGGATCGCCTCGGCGTCGGCGGCCCGCAGATGGTCCATCGTCGCGAAGTGGCGGGCGATCCGCCGGGACATGGAGCGGCCGGTGCCGCGCACGCCGAGCGCGCACAGCACCCGCGACAGGGGCTGCCTGCGGGCGGCGGCCAGCGCGGCGAGCAGATTGTCGGTGCTGGTCTCGCCCATCCGGTCGAGGGCGAGGAGCTGGTCGCGGGTGAGGGTGAACAGGTCGGCGAGATCAGCGACCAGACCGGCCTCGACGAGCTGGACGACCCGGGTGTGCCCGAGGCCCTCGATGTCGAGCTGGTCGCGGCCCGCGGCGTAGGAGAGGGAGGCGACCAGATGGCAGTTGCGGCCGTTGGCGCAGCGCCAGCGCTGCTCGCTGCTGTCGATGTCGGCGCCGCAGCGCGGACAGGACTCGGGGAAGGCGATGGGCTGTTCGTCGCCGGTGCGCAGATGGGCGACGGGGGCTTCGATGCGCGGGATCACGTCCCCCGCGCGGTGCACCATCACGTGGTCGCCCAGGCGCAGATCGCGACGGGTGATGTCGGCGGGGTTGTGCAGGGTGGCGTAGGTGATGGTCGAGCCGTCGATCTCGACGGGCTCCAGGACGCCGCGCGGGGCGATGATGCCGGTCCGGCCGACGTTCCACTCCACGCCGATCAGCCGGGTGATCTTCTCGACGGCCGGCAGCTTGTAGGCGATCGCCCAGCGCGGCGCGCGTGAGCCCGACCCCGCGGCCCGCTGGTCGTCGGCGAGGTCGGCCTTGATCACGATGCCGTCGATGCCGAACGGCAGCTCCGCGCGCAGGGCGGCGATCTCCTGCACCCGGGCCAGCACCTCGCCGGGCGTGTCGGCGGTCGTGCCGGGCACGGCGGTGCCGGCGGTGGTGTTCACGCCGAGGGCGGCCACCCGCTCCATCAGATCGCTGTGCGGGCTCTCGGCGAGGGACACGGCGAGCGTGTCCTCGGTGCCGGGCAGGGGCAGCATGCCGTAGCCGAAGAAGGTCATCGGCACCGTGTAGGCGCGGTCCTTGGCGCGCAGGGTGCCGGCCGCGGCGTTGCGCGGGTTGGCGAAGGGCTGGCCGCCGTGCGCGATGCGCACCTCGTTGGCGTGCTCGAACTGGGCCGTCGTCATCAGGACCTCGCCGCGCACCTCCAGCGTGACCGGTTCGGCGAGCCGCTCCGGGAGGCCCTCTATGGTGCCCGTGGCGTGCGAGACGTCCTCCCCGGCCGTCCCGTCCCCGCGGGTGATCAGCCGCGTCAGGCGGCCTTCCGTGTAGCGCGCCGCGATCGCCAGGCCGTCCAGCTTCGGCTCGACGCTGAACCGGGTCACGTCGTGGCCGACGCGCCGGGCGAGCGAGGCGGTCCAGGCGGTGAACTCCTGCGCCGAGAAGACGTTGTCCAGGCTCAGCATGGCGACCGTGTGCGGTACGTCGCCCTCGACGGCGCCGCCGGCCACCTTGCCCGTCGGCGAGTCCGGCAGGACCTGGTCGGGGTGTGCGGCCTCCCAGGCCGCGATCGAGCGCACCAGCCGGTCGTAGGCGTCGTCGTCCAGCACGGACGTGCCGCCCTCGTAGTAGGCGGCCGCCGCCTTCACCGCGTCCTCGACCGCCCGCGCGTAGGCGGCGGCATCCACGATCACTGCACCAGGTGTTGTCATACCCGCCATCCTGCCTCCCACCACTGACAACGGGTCCGGACCGGCCGCCCGGACCGCCGGGAACGGGCTGCGGCGAACGGGAACGCCGCCGGGCAGAATGGGACGGGTGGACGACACTCGACGGTGGTACGTGGCATCCGCCCCCGAGCGTTACGGGCGGCTGCGGGTGGAGCGGGACGACCTCGGCGCGGCCCGCTGGCTGGCCGAACTCGGGCCGGGGCAGGAGGACTTCGGCACCGTCGCGGGCATCGCCGTGCCGGGCTTCGCCGCGTACGTACGGGTGCTGCATCCGGCGTCGCTGGACGAACGGCCGGTGTCGTGGGCGGAGGTGGCCGCCGCCTACGGACGGTCGGTGGAGCCGGGCGCGGAATGGCACCGGCTGGTCGGGACGGAGCGCTTCTACCACAACGCGTCCGACCACGGCCTGCCCGGCGTCTGGGACGAGCACCCGGCGGAGGGGCCGACACCGGTCGGCGTGGCCCGCCGTCTCCTCCCCGTGCTGGCCCGGCACACCGGGACCGCCGGGCGCTGCTGGTTCGGACTGTGGGCGGGCTACGGCCGCCGGAGCTTCGACGGGGTGCCGTGCTTCGAGACGCCGCACCGGGAGAGGGTGCTGCTCTCCGGGCCCCTGGACGACGTCCTCTCCCCCGTCGAGCCGGACGAGTTCGCGGAGTTGCCGGACCTGTGGTGGCCGCAGGACCGCGCCTGGTGCGTGGGCGGCGACGTGGACCTCGTCAGCACGTACATCGGCGGATCACCGGAGCTGATCGCGGAGTTGCTCGCCTCTCCGCTGCTGGAGACGCTCCCGGTGGCCCCCGGCGACTCCGTGTACTGACTCCCGCTGCCGCCGCTGCCACCGCTGCCACCGCTGCCACCGTCTCAGGCCGCGTACCCCCTGCCGCGCGCCCGCAGCGCCCGTACCGGAGCGGGCGCGGGCACGGCGGCCATCGGGAGGCGCAGCGGCGCGGCCGGCGGACGGGCCGCGCTGACCCGGTACGTCGTCTTGGCGGGGTCGGTGACCGGCTCGCCGAGGACGATCCGCCCGGCGGCGTGCAGCCGGTCGCACTCCTCGGTGGGCAGGGCCACATAGCAGCCGCCCCGGCCGGACCCGGCGTCCAGCGGCCGCCAATAGCTGTACCGGCGGCGCCCGTTGCTGTGCACGGTGACGAACACGGGGCGTCGCGCGTCACAGACGATGCGCAGCACATCGGCCTCGGCTGCGGTGAGCTGAGCGCGGGAGCGGGCGTCGGGCACGGGAGGTGACCTCTTTCAGGCGGAGCGACTCAAGATCACTTACCCCGATTCGGCGAGGTTGATCTCACTTCCGCGCATTCTTCAACACGGGACTGACAATTTCCTTCCGGCGCGCGGCAGTTGAGCGGCGCCGTGCAGGACGTTCTCCCGGCCTGCAACCGCACTGGCCGAATTCGTGTCTCTGCTGCCGTGGCCCGGACGTCCCGTGCCAGGGTGGCACGACCGCAGGGGGGAGGCGCGATGAACACATGGGCGGTACCCGGATACTCCGAGTCGCTCGAACTCGGTTCCGGAGCCAGTGGACGGGTGGTGCTCGCCGTTCATGAGCCGACCGGTCTGCCGGTGGCCGTGAAGTACCTGAGCGAGTCGCTGCGCACCCGGCCGGGTTTCGTGCACGGCTTCCGTGCGGAGGCGGAGCTGCTGGGCGGGCTGGAGAGCCCGCACGTGGCCGGTTTCTACGAGTACGTGGAGGCACCGGAGGGTGCCGCCATCGTGATGGAGCTGGTGGACGGGGTCTCGCTGCGGACGCTGCTCACCCGGGAGAGCCCGCTGTCGCCCGAGTCGGCGCTGGTGGTGCTCAAGGGTTCGCTGCTCGGTCTGGCCGACGCGCACCGGGCCGGAGTGGTCCACCGGGACTACAAGCCGGAGAACGTGCTGGTCACCCCGGAGGGGACGTCCAAGCTCGTCGACTTCGGGATCGCCGTGGACGCCGGCATCCGGGCCGGGGTGGCGGGCACTCCGGCGTACATGGCGCCCGAGCAGTGGACGGGCGCGCCGGCCTCACCCGCCGGGGACGTGTACGCGGCCACCGCCACCTTCTTCGAGTGTCTGACGGGCCGTAAGCCGTACGCGGGGGAGAACCTCGCGCAACTGGCGCTCCAGCACGTCGAGGGCGAGGTTCCGGACGAGGAGGTGCCCGCGGGAGTGCGGGCGCTGGTGCGCCGGGGGCTGGCGAAGACGGCGGAGGAGCGGCCGGCGGACGCGGCGGCGTTCGTGGCCGACCTGGAGCGGGCCGCGGTCGCGGAGTACGGCGAGGACTGGGAGGAGCGCGGCCGGGGCCGGCTGGCGGCGCTCGTGGCGCTGCTGCTCTTCCTGATCCCGGCCACTCCCGGGACGGCGTCCGGGACCACCGTCGACACCGCCCGCACGGTGCTCCGCCGGGAGCCGGGGGCGGGGCGGCTGCATCCGTGGCGGCCCACCTGGCCGGGGCTGGTGGTGGCGACGGCCGCGGTGCTCGTCGCGCTGCTGCTGGGCCAGGGGCTCGGGCAGGGGGCCGGGGCGGCCTCCGGGCAGGCCGTCGCGACGACCGTGCCCTCGCCGGTGTCCGGGACGAGCGCGCTCCCCTCGGTGTCGCCGTCGGCATCCGACGCGTCCCTCTCCCCCTCGCCCAGCGCCTCCACTTCCGCGTCGGCGTCCGCGTCCGCCTCCGACGGCGCGCCGTCGCCGTCCGACGACACCGGCGCCTCCGTCTCGCCGACGGTCACCTGGTCCGACCCCGGCACCCCCTCCGGGCCGCCCGGCGGGTCGGCCTCGCCGAGCCCGTCGACGAGCACGGTCGAGCCGCCGGTCGCGCCCGCCGTCAAGGACGTCACGGTGACCGGTTTCCGGCAGACGGGCACCGCCACGGCCACCACGACGATCACGGTCACCACGGACGGCACGGGGCCGCTCACCATCTCCGTGGCCTGGTTCTCGGGCGACGCCGCCGGGCAGTCCGGCGCCGCGGACGGGGCGCCCGTGTCGTTCCGGCGCAGCGGTGCCACGCAGTACACGCTGGCGGTCGACCACACCTTCCAGGGCAACGGCTGCTACTGGACGGTGCGCGCCACCACGAACCCCGCCTCGGCCGACGGCGGCGCGTCCCAGCAACTCCTGACCCGGCGGTGCGACCTGCGATGAGCACACCCCACGACCGCCGGCCCGGCGCCGACGACCCGACGAGCCCCGCGCCCCTGGCGGACACCCGGGTCGAGGACGACGACGAGTACAGCGCGACGATGCTGGCCAGCCACTGGATCCAGCGCCCGGACGACGCCACGACGATGCTGGCGGGCGCCGGTGCCGGGGCGGCGCCATCACCCGAGCCGCTGGACCGTACGACGGCGGACACCCCCGAACCGACCGTGCCCACCGGACCGACCGGGCCGCAGGGCCGGGTGGACGGCACCATGCTGCGCTTCGGCCCCGGCGTCACCGCGTCCCTGTCGCAGGGCGTGCACACGACGCTGGCCCCCGTGGCACCTCCGCCGGTCCGCCGGCACCGTCGGCTGCGCCGGCACGCGCTGCCCGCGCTGGTCCTGGTGGCCGCCGTGATCTTCCTGTTCTGGCGGGGCCACTCCCCGCCCGAGCTGACGGTGCGGAGTGTCTCGGCGACGGCCGCCGAGCCGGGCACGGGCTGCGACGGCACGGCGGACGTCGTCGGTGTCGTCCGCACCGACGGGCGCCCGGACGAGTTCTCCTACCGCTGGGTGCGCAACGACGGCACCACCTCCGACGTCCTGCACGCGAGCGTCGACCGGGGCCGGGAGGAGGTGCGGCTGCACCTCTACTGGACGTTCCAGGGTCCCGGCCGGTACGCGGCAGAGGCGGAGCTGCACATCCTGTCGCCGTCCCGGAAGACCGCGACGGCGCGCTTCACGTACGACTGCTCCTGAGGCGGCTCTCAGCCGAAGAACGACCGCTGGGTCGGCAGCCCCGGGGTCAGGGACGGGCCGCCGGACATGACGCGGTCCAGGTCGCGCTTGATGCGTTCGGCCTCACCGCGGACCTGGGCGGGCACGTCCCCGCGTTCGGTGACCAGGCGGGAGTAGATCGGCGTGTCGTCGAAGACGGAGAACACGGAAGAGGCTCTGCTTTCGTGGTCGGTCGGCCTGGCCGAACGCGGTGAACGGCTCCGGGCACGCGGCCGATCCGCCGGGGCGAATCCACCGTGCCATGACGCCGCCTGACGGTCATACGGGCGAAACGGGTGTCGGCGACATCATCGCATTGTGCCCGCTGCGGCCGGGTACCGATGACCATGTCCACGATGTCAGCTCTCGTCGCCGACGTCGTCGCTCCGCTCGTCCTCACCCCCTTCGTCGTCCAGCAGATCGAGGACCCGGGCCGGACGCCGGACCACCAGGTCCCGTACCTCGTACGACATCTCGGTGGTCCTGGGGGACGGCGGCGGGTGGTAACGGCCGCCGCAGACCGAGAGGTTGACGATGAGATAGGCGTGCCAGGTGCGGCCGACCCCCCGCCGGTCGGCGAACACCTGGGCGCCGTTCACCCACCACACCACGGAGCGCACCCCGAACTCGACGCGCAGGCCGACCCACGCGCCGGGCCGGATCGCCGGGTCCCGGTGGTAGAGGTTGGCGCCGCGGACATGGTTGGTGAGTTCCAGCAGATCGGGGTTGTCGGGGTGGTACTCGAAGACGTCGATCTCCTGATCGCCGTCCCGCCAGGTCCAGATGGCCGGCCAGGCACCGGCCTCGTAGGGCAGCCGGACCCGGGCCTCCAGCACGTCGCCCGCGCGGACCGTGAACGCCTCCTCGCTTCCTTCGGTGGTGAGCAGTCCCGTGTTCCACCGTCCGTCCCGGCGGCGGGTGGCCCGGAAGGTGCCCGAGCGGCTGTAGGCGGGGTCCTCGACCAGGTAGTCCAGTTTGTCGTCGCCCGGGTTGACCGGGCCTCCGTGGGGATACGCCCATGAACGGCCGGCCACCCATTGGCGGGTGGACGTGAAGTCCGCCGTGAAGACGACGGCGGGGCCGGGCGTGGGGCCCCGCGCGGAGAGCGGGCTCTCACTTGTGGGATTCTCCATGCCGCGATGCTGCTCCGCATATGACCAGGGCATGCGGGCGCGCCCGAAAACCGGCCCGACAACCAGCCGTCCGAGTGAACGGACGGCGGGAAACACGTGTCGTCATGACTCTGGCCCCCTCCACATACCGGGCGGTATACAAGCCCAGGCGAACAGTTGAACAGTCGAACTGTCATACATCCGGGCGTGGTGGGTTCAACGGGAGGACCGCGATGCGGCGCGACGCACACAGAGCAGCGGACACAGGCAGAGGAGCCGGGGCCGGACGTCGTCGCCGGGGGGTCGCGTTCCTGACCGCCCTGGGCGGCTGCGCCCTCGTCGCCACGTCCGCGACGCCCGCCGGAGCGCACGGGGGCGGGCACGGCAGCGGCACCGGTCACGGCTCGGGCGGCGCACGCGCGTACGTGGCGCTCGGCGACTCCTACACCTCCGGTCCCCTGATCCCTCAGCAGGTGGATGCGAACTGCGCCCGCTCCGACCGCAACTACCCGTCGCTGGTGTCCGCGCGGATCCGGACGTCCGCGTTCAAGGACGTCAGTTGCGGCGGGGCGACGACCGAGCACATGTGGAAGCCGCAGGGCACCAACGGCCCGCAGCTCGACGCGCTGAGCAGGAACACCGACCTGGTGACCGTGCAGATCGGCGGCAACGACATCGGGTTCGGTTCGATCATCTCCACGTGTGCCGGGCTGTACGCCCAGGACCCGTCCGGCGACCCCTGCCGACGGCACTACCGCACCAAGGGGGTCGACCAGTTGTCCGTCACGATCGCCCGGACCGCTCCCAAGATCGCGCAGGTGCTGTGGGCGGTGCGCGCGCGGGCCCCGCACGCCCGGGTCGTCGTCGTGGGCTATCCGGCCCTGCTGCCCGACGACGGCAGCGGCTGCGCGCCCCAGGTGCCGTTCGCCACGAAGGACTTCCCCTACCTCCGGGACACCGAGAAGCGGCTCAACCTGATGCTGCGGCTGGTGGCCCTGGTGAGCCGCGCGGAGTACGTGGACACGTACGGTCCGACGGTCGGGCACGACATGTGCAAGTCGCCCGAGGTCCGCTGGATCGAGCCGCTGCGGCCCTCCGCCCCCGCGGCGCCCGCGCACCCCAACGCCAAGGGCGAGGCGGCGATGGCGGAAGCCGTCCTGAACCGACTGGACCGAGGCCGCCGCTAGCGCGTCTCACCCGATCCTCGGCCGTCAGCCCGCACCCGGCCCCGGACCCGAACCGCCCTGAAGGCGTTCCAGGTCCGAGGGCCGGACCTGGATCACCACGAGGGCGATGATCGCCGCGACGACCGTGAAGATCGCGGCCATGACGAAGGCGGCCGACACCCCCGCGGTGAGGACCTCGTCGGACCAGGGCGCGGGGAGTTCGCCGGTGCGCTGGAACCGCAGCCGTTCGGCCGGGCTCGCCTGGGACAGGAAGTCGGCGACCTGGTCGGTCGCCTCGTTGCGGCTGGCCGTGCCGAACATCGTGACCAGGATGGACAGGCCGAGGGAACCGCCCACCTGCTGGGTCGCGTTGAGCAGCCCGGAGGCGGCGCCGGTCTCCGCGGTGGGCACGTTGGAGAGCGCCATCAGCGTGAGGGACACGAACTCCATGCCCATGCCGAGGCTGAAGACCAGCATCGGCCCGAGGATGCTGCCCGCGTAGGTGGAGTGGACGTCGGTCAGCGTCAGCCAGGACAGGCCGGCCGCGGCGAGGATCGCGCCGATCACCATGAAGGGCTTCGGACCGTACGTCGGCAGGAAGCGGGAGGCGAGACCCGCGCCCACCGCGATCACGGCGCTGACGGGGAGGAAGGCCAGACCGGCCGCCAGCGGGCTGAAGTTCAGGACGTCCTGCACGAAGAGCGTCAGGAAGAAGAACATCCCGAAGATCGCGGCGGCCAGGCACAGCATGATCCCGTACGTTCCCGCCCTGTTGCGGTCCGCGAACATGTGCAACGGCGTGATGGGCTGCCGGGAGCGGCGTTCCACGAAAACGAAGAGGGTCAGGACGACGACCGCGGCACCGAACGAGGCGAGCGTCAGCGGGTCGCTCCAGCCGTCCTGGGCGGCCCGGATGAAGCCGTAGACGAGGAGGACCATGCCCAGGGTCGAGGTGAGGGCGCCGGTGATGTCGAAGCGGCCCGGGTGGCGTTCGGACTCCTTGATCCAGCGGGGTGTGGCGAGGGCGATCAGCAGGCCGATGGGGACGTTGACGAAGAACACCCAGCGCCAGTTGAGCCATTCGACGAGCATGCCGCCGGCGAGGAGCCCGATCGCGCCGCCGCCCGCCGAGACGGCCGCGAACACCCCGAAGGCCCGGTTGCGTTGGGGACCCTCGGGGAACGTCGTGCTGATCAGGGCGAGCGAGGTCGGCGAGGCGATGGCGCCGCCGACGCCCTGGAGGGCGCGTGCGGCGAGGAGTTGGCCCGATCCCTGGGCGAACCCGCCGAGCAGGGAGGCCAGGACGAACAGCAGGACACCGACGACGAACACCCGGCGTCTGCCGAGGATGTCACCGGCGCGGCCGCCGAGCAGCAGCAGTCCGCCGAAGGTGAGCGTGTAGGCGTTGACGACCCACGACAGGCTGGTGGTCGAGAAGTCCAGGGACCGCTGGATGTGCGGCAGCGCGATGTTCACGATCGTGATGTCGAGCACCACCATGAGCTGACAGGAGGCGATGACCAGAAGGGCCATCGCGTTCCCGCCCCCGCCCTTGTCGCGGGCGGAGGTCTCGGCTGCGGAAGTGGGCTGCGGAAGGCTGCTCATGAGTATCGCGCGCTCGGAGGCGGCCGGTTGGGGCGTGCGGCGCGTGGTCGCGCCCGCCGTCCGTGCACCCGTCCGACGCTACGCCCGTGCCCTGAGGGTCACCACTCGATCATCCGGCGCCCCAACTCCCCCACGGCTCTTGAACCCGGGCCGTATATCACCTGTCACCGAACGCCATATTACTGAACCGTAACCTTCCTGACGCTACCCGAGGTAACGAAGCGCTGGCTACGGTCCTGACAGTTCGTCTACGAGCGATACGGGGCAGCGGTGGGCGACCGCGGCCCCGCGCCGCTCTCCCCACACCCGAGCCGCAGACGATGGCTCGGGCCTCCCCCTGCCCCGGAGGTCCGCCATGCCCGCCCCCACCCGCCTGCTGGCCGCAGCAGTCACCGCTGCCGCCTGTCTCGGCACCGCCGCCGTCCCCGCCGGCGCGGCCGAGTCCGACGCCGCCGACGCCGTGGTCTCCCGCGGCATCACCATCCCCACGTTCTACAACCCGCCCGCGACGCTCCCCGCGGCCGACGGCACCCTGGTCCGCAGCGAACCGCTCCCGCTCGCGCTGAGCCTGCCCGGCATCGGCGGCCCGCTCCCCGGCAGGGCGACCCGTCTGATGTACAAGTCCACGGACGGCAACGGCCGTCCGGTCGCGGTCACCGGCGCCTACATCGAGCCGACGGCCCGCTGGAAGGGCAGCGGCGCACGGCCGCTGATCGCCGTCGCGCCCGGCACCATGGGCCAGGGCGACCAGTGCTCCGCCTCCTTCAACCTTCAGCACCCGGTCGTCGTCAACACCCAGACCCTGTCCGTCGGTTACGAGATCCTGGCGATCTACCGCATGCTCGCCCGCGGCATCGCCGTCGTCGTCACCGACTACGCCGGGCTGGGCGCGACGGACCGGCTGCACACCTACGTCAACCGGGTCGACGAGGCCCACGCCGTCCTGGACGCCGTACGGGCCGCGCGGTCCCTGCCCGGCACCTCGCTGTCGGCGGCCTCGCGGGTGGCGCTGTACGGCTACAGCCAGGGCGGCGGGGCGGCGGCCGCCGCGGCCGAACTCCAGCCCTCCTACGCCCCCGACGTCACCCTCGCCGGGAGCTACGCCGGGGCGCCGCCCGCCGACCTGACGGCGGTCACCCGGGCGATCGACGGCAGCGATCTGGCCGGGGCGCTCGCCTGGTCGGTCAACGGCTTCCTCCAGTCGGACCCCGAGCTGAAGGCGATCGCCGACACCCACCTCAGCGCGAAGGGCTGGGCGGCGCTCAAGGACCTGTCCAGCATGTGCGTCGGGGACGCGCTGCTCTCCTACAACTCGGCGCGCAGCACGTCCTGGACCAAGGACGGACGGTCCCTCAACGACGTCATCGCGTCGGAACCGGCGCTGAAGGCGTTCCTGGACGACCAGAGCCTCGGCACGATCGCGCCCGCGTCCCCGGTACGGCTGGCGACCGGCACCGCCGACAACCTGGTGCCCCACGCCCAGGCCCGGTCGCTCGCGGTCGCCTGGTGCGCCAAGGGCGCGGACGTCACGTACAAGCCGGTGATCCTGCCGAGTCTCGGCCGGGCGCTGCTCAACCACATGACGCCGCTGCTCGCCGACCAGGGCTCCGCGATCTCCTGGCTGACGGACCGGCTCAACGGCAAGCCGGCCGGCTCCAACTGCGCCACCCTGCCCCTGCGGCCCTGACCGGCAGGCCCTGACCGGCCGGGCGCGCGACGGCGGCCCTACGGTGGACACCATGACCGAGGTGGAAGTGGTGCAACTGCTGGTGTCGCCGTCGCACCGGCTCGCCGGGCGTCCCTCGGACGGCCCGGCGCCGGGCCCCGACGACGAACTGGTGGGCGAGGTGCGGGTGCGGGCCGGTCTCGGGCTGGTCGGCGACCGCTACTTCGGCCGCCCGGCGCACCGCGACGCCGCCGTGACCCTGATGTCCGAGGAGAACCTGCCCCGGGACATCGCCCCCTCGGCAGGACTGCCCCAGACCCGCCGGAACGTCCTGCTGCGGGGCGTCGACGTCGACTCCCTGGTGGGGTCCACAATCGCGCTGGACAGCGGGTCGGGACCGGTCACGTTCGCCGTGAACCGGCCGGCCCGGCCCTGCGCCTGGATGGACGTCGCCGTCGGACCGGGCGCGCAGCGCGCCCTGCGCGGCAAGGGCGGTGTGCGCTGCACGCCGCTGTCGGACGGCGTGCTGACCGTGGGCCCGGCGAAGCTCACCGTCCTCCGGGCGCCGTCCGTCACAGCCTGAGGCGGACCACGACCCGTTTGCCGGCCGTCTCCCGTACGGCGTGGAACTCGTCGGCGACGGCCCGGACGATCTCCAGGCCGTGGCGGCCGATGCGCGTCGGGTCCGGGGCGCAGGGCCGCGGCAGGGCGGGGTCGCCGTCCCGGACCGTGATCTCCACGGCGGAGGCGGCGAGGCGCAGCCTGAGCAGGACCGGGCCGGGGGCGTGGCGGAGCGCGTTGGTCACCAGCTCGCTCACCACCAGCCGTGCCAGGTCCACGGTCCGGGCCGGCACCGCCCCGCCGCTCCCCTGCCCGCCGCCCCGGGGGGCGGCGGTGAGGAAGTCCGCGGTGAGGGCGCGGGCCCGGGCGATGGAGCCGTCCGCGCCGTCCAGCTCCACCGCCGTCTCGACGACACCGACACCGACGCCGGAGGCCGGCGTCCTTCGGACCGTCTTCGTTTCCCCGTTCATATCGGCGCGACTACCCACGAACCGGACGTGTACGCGCCCGGCCGGCGGGGAGCGGTGGCCGTTCAGGGAAGCGGGGCCGTTCAGCCGATGTGATAGCTGTCGCCGTAGACCTGCCAGTCGAGCGGCGGGGTGAGGTCGAGGTTGCCGTTGCGCAGGAAGACGCGCTGGGCGGTGTCGACGCGGCTGGTGTCGCTGTGCGCCTCCTCCTGCCGCATCGCCCAGACGCGCGCGTCCAGGAAGGCGTGCAGGTACGTCGTCTCGTCGCCGCCCTGGGCCGGGGGCCTGGCCCGGTTCAGGGCGCGTCCGCGGATGTTGCGGAAGCTGGTGGGGTCGGTGCCGTCGCCGTGCATCACGATCGCGTCGTAGTAGCAGAACTGGCCGAGGGTGCGCAGTCCGTCGGCCTTGCCCTGGCGGACGGCGGGGTTGAAGTAGACGCGGTCGCGTTCGTCGTTCTGCGCCTGCTGGAAGACGGGGTCCTGGGCGGCCCTGCGCCAGTCGCGGGGGTAGTCGGGGTCGAGCCCGGCGTGGGAGTCGGTGCCGTCGACCGCGCGCAGGGCGGGCAGGTAGCGGGCGAGGACGTTGCCGGGTTCGCGGTCGGCGTAGAGCTGGACGAGGTCGAGCATGTCACCGGTGCCGGAGCAGAAGCCGATGATGCCGGCGGTGTAGCCGCGGCCGTCGCCGATGTCCTCGATGTACTGGTACTGGGCCTTCCAGTCGAGCGTGGAGTTCTCCGCGCTCGACACCAGCTTCATGGCGATCTCCTTCTTCGCCGGGTCGTCGAGTCCGGGGGCGGCCGCCGCCGCGCCGGGGGCGCCGAGGAGCGGGACGGCCGCGAGCGCGCCGGTGAGGGTCAGGAACGTACGGCGGGAATGACTGTGCACCACAGTGGCTCCAGGTGGGGGGTGGGGGGATGGCCGTGCTGCGGGAGTACCGACATTGAACTGTCAGGAAAGTTTCCTATCAAGTGCTGCGGACAGACCCGGCCCCACCGAAGACAAGGTTCGTACGATCGAACGAAGGCGCCCCGGACCCCTGGTGACGGTCCGTCAGGAAGTGCCCGGTGTGTCCCCGCGCCAGTCGAAGCGGCGGCCGTCGCCCCCGCGCCGTACGTACACGGACCGTCCGCCGGGGCCGTAGCGGCCTATCTCCGTCGTCAGCGCGACCTCGCGCGGCTCGCGCTCCGTCCGGTCCGTGACGTCCAGGAGCAGGCCGTCCAGCGGGCCGCCCACCAGTTCGGCGTACACCCGGTCCGGGCGGGGCCCCGCGTCGTCGTGATCGGCGCCGTAGACCCGGCCCCGCAGGAATTCAGCCTCGTCCATGACCAGCAGCTTGGCATCCGCCACTGACAACGGCCCCCGGTGACCGGGCGGCGGAGCCGGGCGCGCGCGGGGCGGCCGGGGGCGCACGGGGGCGTTCACCGCATCCCCTCCGGGGCGGCGGGTATCCCTCCTCACGCGCACATCACGTCTACGGGGGTGGGGGCCGACCCGGATGGCAGGCATACGGAGGCGGGCGCGGAAGGGCGAGTCGGCGCGCGCCCGGCACAGACGGACGGTGAGCGAGTTACGGGCGGCGGGCCGGGACGGACCTCGGCTGTCCGAGGTGCTGCCCGCGCTCGCCCTGCTGGTGGCGGCCGGGTGCGGGGCGGTCGTGGGGCTGGTGTTCGTCGTGCGCGGCCTCGGTGCCGGGGCGGGTGCCCTGGCCGTCGGGGCGCTCGGCGTCGGCGCCGCCGTGGCGCTCCGCAGGTCGCGGCTGCCGGCCCGGCGGCGCGGCGGGTACTACACGCCGGAGGAGCTGGCGGAGCTGGACATGCCGGGGCTGGTGGTCGCGGTGGCGCGGATGCTGCGGCGGGACGGCTGGCGGGTGCTGCCGCCGCCCCGGCACGACACCTTCCATCTGTCCGCCCGGGACGGCCGGGGGCGCCTGCTCGACGTGGCGTTCCGGCCGGTGGCCGAGCCGCTGCCCGACGAGGACACGGCGTGCTCCTGCCGCCGGCCGCGGGCGCGGGCCCGGTCGGGGCCCCCGCTGCGGCTCGTCGTCCACCGGGGCGCGTTCAGCCACCGTGACGAGGTGTGGGCCGCGCGCGAGGGCCGCACCGTCCTGGTCGACGGGCCCCGGCTGCGGCTGTGGGCGCGGGGCACCCCGCTGGACCGGCTCGTGGCCGGGGTGCCCGCCGCCGCGCCCCGCCGGACCTGAGACGCCGCCCCTCAGGCGCCGCCCGCCACCGTCCGCAGGTAGGCGCCGAGGCGGGCGATCGCCGACGGGTTGCGGGGGCTCTCGACCAGGTCGACGTAGTCGAGGACGAAGATCCTCCGGTGCTTCACGGCGGACACGTCGCGCAGCGGGGCGTAGGAGAGCAGGAAGTCCTTCTTCTGCTCGGCGCTCACATCGCCGTAGTCGCAGATCACGATGACGTCGGGGTCGCGTTCGACGACCGTCTCCCAGCCCACGGCCGTCCAGGAGTCCGCCAGGTCGTGCATGACGTTGGTGCCGCCGGCCTCGCTGATGATCTGCTCGGGCGCGGCGAAGCGGCCGGAGGTGAAGGGCTGGTCCTGGCCGCTGTCGTAGAGGAAGACGGTGGGCCGGTCCGCGGCGGCGGGGGCCTGGGCCCGGACGTCGGCGACCTGCTTCTTGAAGTCGGCGATGAGGGTGGCCGCGCGCTTCTCCACGCCGAAGAGCCTGCCCAGGTTGGTGAGGTCGGCGTAGAGGGCGTCGAGGGGCGGCATGATGCCGCGTGAGGTCTCGGTGCGGCCGTTGCGGCAGGACTCGGTGAGCACGTACGAGGGGATGCCGAGCTTCTTCAGGGCGGCCGGGGTGAAGCCGCCGTCCTCGCGGAAGCCGTAGTTCCAGCCGGCGAAGACCAGGTCGGCGCGGGCGTCGAGGACGTTCTCCTTGGTGAGCTGGTCCTTGGAGAGCCACGGGACCTTGTCGTAGCCGTCCTTCCAGGGCACGCCGCTCAGGTCGCCCTTGTCGTCGGGCATGGCGAAGCCGGCCATGCGGTCCTCCAGGCCGAGCGCGAACATCAGCTCGGTGATGCCGACGTCGTTGGTGACGACACGTTCGGGCACCTTGTCGTAGGTGACCTTCCGGCCGCAGTTGGTGAGGGTGATCGCCTTGCCGTCGGCGGTGGCGGACGTCTCCACGGTGGCGCCGCAGCCGGTGGCGGTGAGCGCGAGGACGAGGGCGAGGGCGGCGGCCGGGAAGAGGGGGCGCTGGGCGGGCACGGGGGTTCCTTACGGGAGGAGGTCGAAGAGGAGCTGGACGGTGCCGGTGACGGGGTGGGGCACGGGGTGGGCCCGGACGCCGAAGACGTCGGCGAGCAGATCGGGGCGGAGCACCTCGTGCGGGGTGCCGTGGGCGACGATCCGGCCGCCGTCGATGACGTACAGCAGATCGCAGTGGGCGGCGGCGAGGTTGAGGTCGTGCAGGGCGGCGAGCGCGGTCGGTCCGCTGCGCCGGACCAGCGCGAGCAGGTCCAACTGGTGGGAGATGTCGAGGTGGTTGGTGGGCTCGTCCAGGACGAGCACCTTGGGTTGCTGGGCCAATGCACGGGCGATCAGGACGCGTTGCCGCTCGCCGCCGGACAGGGCGAGGAAGCCGCGTCCCGCGAGGTGGGCGACGCCGGTGCTGTCCATGGCCCGGGCGCAGATCTCGTCGTCGGAGCGGGCGGTGCGGCCCTGGTGCGGCAGCCGTCCCATGGCGACGACCTCGGCGACGGTGAAGTCGAACTCGGCGGCGGACTCCTGCGGCAGGGCGGCCAGGACCCGGGCGGCGGCCATCGGGGGCAGCGCGTGCAGATCGTCCCCGGCGAGGCGGATGGTGCCGGCGGCGGGGCGCAGCGCGCGGTAGACGCAGCGCAACAGGGTCGACTTGCCGCTGCCGTTGGGGCCTATGAGTCCGACGAACCGTCCGTCGGGGACGGTCAGCCGGATGTCGTCGACGATCCGGGCGCCGGACGCCTCGACCGTCACGCCGTCCAGGTCAAGACGCATGGTGTCCTCCGGGGGTGGTCATGGTCAGCGGCCTCCGAGCGGACGGGTGCCGCGCCGCATGAGCAGCAGGAAGGCGGGGACACCGACCACGGCGGTGATCACGCCGACGGGCAGTTCGGCGGGGGCGAGCAGCAGCCGGGAGAGCAGGTCGGCCCAGACGAGCAGCACGGCCCCGGCGAGCGGGGCGAGGACCAGCACCCGGCGGTGGTCGGCGCCGGCCACCATGCGCACCAGGTGGGGCACCATCAGCCCGACGAATCCGATGGCCCCGCTGACCGCGACGACGGTGCCGGTGACGGCGGCGGTGACGACGAACAGCTCCCGGCGCAGCACGGTCGGCGGGACACCGAGGGCGGCGGCGGTCTCGTCGCCCATGGCGAGCGCGTTGAGCGCCTCCGCCCGCCGGCGCAGCCAGACCCAGCCGAGCGTCACGGTGACGGCGGCGATGGGCACCTGGGCCCAGGTGGCGCCGCCGAGGCTGCCCAGCAGCCACATCATCGCGGAGCGGGCCGCCTCGCCGCGGGCCGCGCCGAACACCATCACGGTGGTCACCGCCTCGAAGCCGTACGCCAGGGCGGTGCCGGTGAGGATCAGCCGCAGCGGGGTGAGGCCGCGCGGGGTGCGGGCGGCGGCGTAGACCAGGGCCATGGCGGCGAGGGCGGACGCGAACGCGGACACGGACAGCGCCCACACACCGAGCCCGGCGAACACGCCCAGCAGGATGACGGCGTTGGCGCCGACGGCCGCGCCGGAGGAGATGCCGAGGACGAAGGGGTCGGCGAGCGCGTTGCGGACCATGGCCTGCACGGCGACGCCGACGGAAGCGAGCCCCGCGCCGACCACGGCGCCGAGCACGACGCGGGGCAGCCGGATCTCCCAGACGATGGTGTAGGCGGGGCCGTCGGCGGCGGCCACGGTGCCGCCGGTGAGCCCGGCCCACAGGAAGCGGAAGACGTCGCCCGTGCCGACGCCCGCGGCCCCGAGGGTGACACCGGCCAGCAGGGAGACGAGCAGGAGCAGGCCGAGTCCGGCGGCCACGGGGGCGAGGGGCGTGCGGCGGGGGCTCGTCGGAGCGGGGGCGGTGCGGCTGGGGCTCGCCGTCGGTGGTCGGCGCACGGGCGGAGGCGGTCCTTCGGCTGGGGCCGCCTGAGGAGCACGGAGACGGCCCGGACGGCCCGGACGCACGGCCGCGCGGTCCCCCTTCTCGCAGTCCACGGCGAGCGTTCAACGGGTCGCGTACCCACCGTGGGCGATCGGGCTCACGCGGCGGACCTGGGGTCGCCGCGCACACCGTTGCGGGTCAGCGCCGGACTCTCACCGGACTTCCCCCGCGGGGGGCGAGGGGAGCCTAACAAACACCGCGCCCGCGGGTCGGTCCGGGCCCGTGACGCACCGCCGCCCGGACCCTCGGGGGCCCGGGCGGCGGTGTGACGACGGCGTGGTCAGGGCGTGAGCTGCCAGCGCTGGATGTAGCCGACGTCGATGGAGGCGCGGTCCTGGACCCGCAGTTTCCAGGTGCCGTTGAGCGGCTGGGCCGAGGCGTCGACCGTGAAGGTCTGGTCGACGTTGTCGGCGGAGCCGCCGCTGCGGTTGAGCAGGGAGTAGACGGTGCCGTTCGGGCCGACGAGGTCGACGGTCAGGTCACCGCGGTAGGTGTGGACGATGTTGACGTAGACCGAGGCGGTGGCGGAGGCGTTGCCCTCGCGTCCCTCGATGGTGACGGCGGACTCCACGGCGGCCCCGTTGTCGGGGATGTCGACGCGGGTGGAGTTGGCGTAGACGTACGCGATCCGCCAGTTGAAGGTGTCCGAGACCGAGGCGCCGGTGCTGTCGGTGACCGTGACGGTGACGTCGCCGGTGCCCAGGGTGGTCGGGGTGCCGGTGATCAGACCGCTCGGGCTGATGGTGAGGCCGTCGGGCAGTCCGGTCGCCTCGTAGGTGAGGCCGGCGCCGGTGTTGGTGGTGTAGGCGTCCACCTGGAGGCTGACCGCCTGGCCGATGCCGCTGGTCTGGTCGGCGATCGGGGCGAGGTTGACGCCGAGGGCTATCCGGTTGCCGACGTTGATGGCGGCCCAGGCGTCGGCGACGGCCAGGTAGGTGGGGCTGTAGGCGCCGAACAGGTCGGCGGCGGCCGACAGGGTGGCGGTGCGGGCGCCCGCGTAGTTCGTGGAGGAGGTCATGTACGTGGTGAGCGCCCGGTACCAGATCGCGGCGGCGTTCTGGACGCCGATGCCGGTGACGGCCTGGCCGTCGTAGGTCGGGCTGTCGTAGGCGACGCCGTTGACGGTCTTGGCGCCGCTGCCCTCGGAGAGCAGGTAGAAGAAGTGGTTCGCCGGACCCGAGGAGTAGTGGACGTCGATGCCGCCCAGGCTGGAGCTCCAGTAGTCGCGCGAGGAGCCGTCCTTGGAGGGCTTGTCCATGTAGCGCAGCGGGGTGCCGTTGCCGTTGATGTCGATCTTCTCGCCGACGAGGTAGTCCGGGACGTCGGCGGTGAGGCCGGCGTCGAACTCGACGGCCGCGGCGAAGATGTCCGAGGTCGCCTCGTTGAGACCGCCGGACTCGCCCGCGTAGGTCAGATTGGCGGTGGCGCTGGTGACACCGTGGCTCATCTCGTGCGCGGCCACGTCGAGCGAGGTCAGCGGGTGGGTGTTGCCCGAGCCGTCGCCGTACGTCATGCAGAAGCAGCTGTCCTGCCAGAACGCGTTGACGTAGTTGTTGCCGTAGTGGGCGCGGCTGTAGGCGGCGACACCGTCGTTGCGGATGCCGTTGCGGCCGTGCACGTTCTTGAAGTAGTCCCAGGTGGCGGCGGCGCCGAAGGCCACGTCGACACCGGCGGTCTGCCGGTTGGCCGTGGTGCCGTCGCCCCAGACATCGTTGTCGTCCGTGAAGAGGGTCCCGGTGCCGGAGGTGCCCTGGTTGAGGTCGTAGGTGCGCTGGTTCGCGCGGTCCGGGTCCACGAGCTGGTACGTCGATCCCGACAGGGTGGAGCCGACCGTGACCTCGCCGCTGTACTGGCCGGTGCCGCTGCCGGTGTGCACCTTCTCGGCGGCCAGGATCTGCTTGCCGGTGGTCGCGTCGGTGACCACCTGGAGCTCGCTCGGGGTGCCGTCCTCCTGGACGCCCTCGACCACCGTCTCCCAGGCGAGCGCCGGCTTGCCGGTGCCGGCGGCCCAGACGACGAGGCGCGGCGCGCGCTCGGTCGCGGTGCCGGAGACGTCGGCGCTCTTCGCGGCCGCGACCGCCCGGCTGCCGGCCTGCGCGGCGGAGAGCTTCGGGGTCAGCGAGGGCACGCCGAGACGCGCGGTGGCGGCCTTGGACACGGTGGTCCGGTTGTTCTTGAGGTGGACGACCAGGTCGCCGCCGAGGACGGGCAGTCCGGCGTAGGTGCGCTCGTAGCGGGTGTGGGTGGTGCCGTCGGCGTCCTGGATGACGTCCTTGACGACGAGTTTCTCCTGCCCGCCGAGGCCGAGTCGCTGGGCGGTGGCCGCCGAGGCGCTCTGGGCGCTCTTGATCAGCGCGGTGCGGCGGGACGGCGTCAGGGTCACCGGGGCGGAACCGGCGCGGGGGGTGGCGGTGATCGTCGTGGGGCCGGGGTCGGCGGGCGCGGCCGAGACGGGTCCGGCGGGGGCGCCGAGGGCCAGCAGGGTGCCGACGGCGGTGAGGGCGAGGACGGTGGCGCGTCTGCGCCGGGTGACGAGGCGGGGTCGCCGGGGCAACGTGTTCTCCTTCTGCGAAGGTCGGCCCGTGATGCGAGCCGAGGTGGGGGTGGGATCGCAGGGGGGTGGGATCGCAGGGGATGAGATCGCAGGGGTGGGGGACTGCGGTGACGGAGCGTGAAGCACCGGTGAACTTCGGGAAGCAGCCTGGCACTGCGTGCACGGCTTTGTCATGGGAATGCCAAGACAACGGCTGGAAATGACCAGGTGCCTGGGCCGTTCGAGTGGTCCGTTCCCGCGGGCCGTCGTAGCGTCGATACAGCACTTCACCGGGTGATCCGTGTGATCCGGCACGGACGGGTCCCGGGACGGGCGGGCGGGAGCGGACATGCGACACACGACGAGAACAGCGGTCATCATGGGCGCGGCACTGGGTCTCACCGCGACGGTCGGCACGGCCACGGCGGCCCCCGCCGCCGCCCCGCCGACAGTGGAGCGGGCCGTGGTGCGGCAGGCCCCGGACCCTGTCCTCGTCGACTGCCTCTGGAAGCCCGAGGTGCGCCCGAAGGCGTTCATCCTGGCCTGCGGCGACGGCAACAGCAGGCTCGTCTCGCTGCACTGGGACACCTGGGGCGCCCGGTCGGCGCGCGCCACCGGGGTCAACGTCGTCAACGACTGCGATCCGTACTGCGCGGCCGGCAGCTTCCACCCGTACGCGGTGGTGGTACGGCTGGACCGGCCGGAGCCGTGGAAGAAGAACCCGCGGGTCGAGCACTACACCCGGATGACGCTGACCTACCTCGGGGAGCGGCCGCCGCAGTACGACCGGGTCGTCACGCTTCCCCTGTGGAACTGACCGGCGTCACTCCATGAGGCCGGCCGCCAGCGTCGCGCCCAGTTCCCAGCACGCCTCGACGTCCGCCTTGGCCGGCTCACCGGTGACGGTGACCGGCTCGGCGGCGCGCCGCCAGCCGAGCCCGGTGGTGACGGTCTCGACGGCGCGCACCGCGCCGGTGACGTCGTTGCCGCCGTGCACCCAGTAGCCGAAGGGCAGGCCGCGGGTGGCGTCGAGGCACGGGTAGTACACCTGGTCGAAGAAGTGCTTGAGCGCGCCCGACATGTAGCCGAGGTTCGCCGGGGTGCCGAGCAGACAGGCGTCCGCGTCCAGGACGTCGGAGGCGGTGGCGGCGAGCGCGGCGCGGCGCACCACCCGGACCCCCTCGATCTCCGGGGCCGTCGCGCCCGAGACGACCGCTTCGAACAGCGCCTGGCAGTTCGGCGAGGGGGTGTGATGGACGATCAGCAAGGTGGCCACGGAACGGAACCCTGCCCGCTCCCCCGCCGGGCCGCAAGCGACACCCCGGCGGGGCTGTCACGCAGGTGTGGGCCCCGGCACCGCTGATTCGCACAACTCCCGTACGACCGTGGTCGATTGAGGTCACGGATCTTCGATTTCCGAACCCTTCCCGGCCAGTCCCGGAGCGTGCCGCTCCCCCGCCGGACGGGCTCCGTACGGTCGTTCACGAGCGGGACGGGAGGAACCCGGACCCGTACGAACGGCAGGAGGAGCGCCATGGCGAATGTGGAAATCTCTCTGAAGGAGATCATGACCACGGCGGAGGGGGCGGTGGGTGCCGCCGTCGTGGACTACACCAGCGGGATGGCCCTGGGGACCATGGGCGGCGGCAAGGACCTCGATCTCGGGGTCGCCGCGGCGGGCAACACCGATGTGATCCGCGCGAAGGTCCGCACCATGGAACACCTCGGCCTGAAGGGCGAGATCGAGGACATCCTGATCACCCTGGGGAGTCAGTACCACCTCATCCGGCTCGTCCAGAGCCGGCAGGGCACGGGGCTGTTCATCTACCTCGTGCTGGACCGGGCCCGTTCCAATCTGGCCATGGCCCGCCACCAGCTCAAGCGCATCGAGGCCGAACTCGAGGTGTAGGCATCCGGACGATCCTCGGCTTCGCACACCCTCGACTTGCAGATTTCTTCATCTCGACACATCCAGATCAACGCATCACCGGGGTGTGCGGAGCCCGCAGCCACGAGGATCGTGACGCAGGACCTCGCGCGCGGCGGCACACGGAGGCGGGCCGCCGCGCCGCCGAGCACCACTCAACCCACCGCGGCAGGGAGCGAGCGAACGACCATGCAGGTCCCCCTCTACCAGGCAAAGGCCGAGTTCTTCCGCATGCTCGGGCACCCGGTCCGTATCAGGGTCCTCGAACTGCTCCAGAGCGGCCCCGTCGCCGTGCGGGACCTGCTCACCGAGATCGAGATCGAACCGTCCAGCCTCTCCCAGCAGTTGGCGGTGCTGCGGCGCTCCGGGATCGTGGTGTCGATCCGGGAGGGCTCGACGGTCAGCTACGCGCTGGCCGGCGGTGACGTCGCCGAGCTGCTGCGGGCGGCCCGCCGCATCCTGACCGAACTCCTGGCGGGACAGAACGAGTTGCTGGCCGAACTGCGCCAGGCGGACCCGCCGCTGCCCGGACCCCGGCCGGCGGACGCGCCGCTGACCGATGCGCCACTGGACGACACTGCGCTCACCGACACTGCGCTCACCGACGCCCCGTTGACCGACGCCCCGCTGTCCCGTCCGCAGCTTCCCGTGCCGCAGGGAGGTGGGGCCAGGACCTGACGACCTCGCCCGCGCCGGTCGAACAAGGGCGCGGACATCGAACGAAACAGACCGAAACGCCAGGCCCCGCCACCCCTTCCGCCATGTAGAAATATCTACCAGCATGCATATGCCGAGTCGGCATGCGCGCCGACGGCGACCGCCCGGCGGCGTGCCGACCAGCGTCCGGCCGGGTCCTGGGGACATCGGACGGAGCCGGTCGATGAACGAAGTGATGTGGGATCGCGGCGTGGAATGGCTCGCCGCCGCGGCGAAGGACCCTCGGGTCTGCAAACGGGACTGGGACCAGGGCGAGGGCATCGCCCTCCTGGAGGCGGGCCGTTACTGGGACGTGCTCAGCGTGCCGGACCGGCTGGGCATGCTGGCGCTGGACCTGCTGTGGCAGTCGGCCCGGCCCGTCCCCGGACCCACCCTGGTGGACACCGCGGCCCACCGGGTGGGCTTCTTCCTGCCGCCGGACCCCGGCAGCAGATGGATCGGGGCCGGACTGCGGCACGCGAGCCGGGGCTCCTGGGTCGCGGTGCCGCCGCCGTACCGGCCGGCCCGGTTCGTGGAGTGGCTCGTGCCACCGGACGGCACGGGCTCCCTGCACGCGCCGGTCACGCTGGAACTGGCGCTGCGTCAGGCGAACGGCACGCTGGCCGTGCTGACACCGCTGTACGCGGAATAGCGCCACCCGGATGACATATTTGGGCTGTTGAGAGGCCCAACTCGGCTGTCCCGCACGGCAATTCAGACACTCGGCACAGATGTGAACACATGCCGGGCACTTTCTGAGGCGAGTATCGCTCAACCGTGCGGGATCGGTCGATGACGGTGTGTACTGTGCTGCGAGTGCCCGGACACACCTTCCTTCCCGGGCATTCCTGTGCCCTGCCCGCCTTCCCCCCGCCTGCTCGCTCGCCCGGAACGACGTCCCCTCTTCTGGAACCGAAAATCGATGATCCAATTACCGGACCTGGCCGTCGGCGGTCTCGCCGCCGGGACACTGTCCGCGCTCGCCCTCGCCGGCACGTTGCTGCGGCTGCGACGGCAACAGAGCAGGCAGCGCGCCGAGATATCCGCCCTGCACCATCAACTCGACGCCTCCATACGGGCGTTCACGGCGGAGGTCGAGCACCTCGCGAACCACCGGGTGCCCGCGGCGGCCCGTAAGGTCGCCCATCCGCACCTGGAGGTGCCGGGCCCGCTCCAGCCGTCCGTCCTCGGCACCCCGGCCGGGATCGCCCTGGAGAACGTGCTGCTGGCGCTCCAGTCCGAGGTGTCCGCCCAGCGCACCCGGGTGGACGCGGCCGCCCAGGCCGGGATGCGCGGCGCGACCCGGGAGATCCAGGCCGCCCTGTACCGGCTCCAGGACGCCCTGCGCGGACTCCAACAGCGCTACGACGACCCCGAGTTGGCGCAGACGCTGTTCCAACTGGACCACGAGAACGAGCAGTCGCTGCGGCGGGCGCAGGTCGCCGCCGTGGTGTGCGGGGCCTGGGTCGGACTGGCCCGCGAGGAGTCGCACCTGGTCGACGCGGTGACCGGCGGTCAGGCCCGGCTCGCCGGATATCAGCGGGTCACGGTCCACAACCACCTCGAACCCGGCACGGCCCTGGTGTCGCACGCCGTGGAGCCGGTCGCGATCATCGTCGCCGAACTCCTCGACAACGCGCTGCGGCACTCCTCCCCGGACACCGAGGTCCTGGTGAGCCTCGCCCACGTCCACCACGGGGTCTGTGTCACCGTCGACGACGCGGGCCTCGGCATGACCCGCGACGAACGCGAGCGCGCCCAGCGGCTGGTGGCCGGCGACGACCCGATCCTGCTGACCGACCTGGGCGACCCGCCGCGGATGGGACTGGCGGCGATCGGCCGGCTGACCCGCCAGTTCGACCTGGGCGTGGACGTCTCCTCGACCTCCCCCTACGGCGGGGTGCGGGCGGTGCTGCGGATCGACAAGCACCTCCTCAGCCGGATCGACCCCGAGGAGCGGCCCCCGGCGGCCAGCGCCGCGCCCACCACCCGCAGGCCGGCGTCCGAACAGACGGCCGTGCCCCCCCATGCGTACGGGACGGAGCACGGCGAGGCGGAACCGGCCGGACACCGGACCGCCCCGGACACCGCCCCGGACACCGACGCGCTCCCGCAGCGCCGTCGCCGCACCCGGCCCGCCGTACCGGAGCCGGCCGCGGCGGAGAGCGCCGTACCCGAGCCGGCCGCCGAGCACACGGCCGGGGCCGGATGGCCGGCCCGCAGTCCGCGGGACGCGGCGGCCGCGCTGGGCGCCCTCCAGTCCGGCACCGCCGCCGCCCGCGCGGGCGCGGCCGAACTGCCCGGGGCCTTCGCGGCGGGCGCCGACGACACCGAGCAGACCGACCACACAGACGACCGCGCGGACGACGACCTCGCAGACGACCGCACAGAAGGGGGTGCGGCCCGATGACCAGCCGCAACACCGGCGACACGGCATGGGTGCTGGAACCGATCCTCGAGGTGCCGCACGTGACGGCGGCCGTCATGCTGACCCGGGACGGGCTCGTCACCGGGTACACCGACGCCCTGTCGCAGCCGTCGGCCGAGCGGGTCGCCGCCATCACCAGCACCGTGCAGGGCGCGTGCAGAACGGCGGCGGCCGCGTTCGCCGACCGGGAGCGGGCCGACGTACGGCAGATCGTGATCGAGTCCGATCTCGGCTATGTGCTGATCGTGCCCACCGACCACGGCACCTGTGTCGCCGCGTACGGCGACGGGGAGGTGCGCCTGGACATGCTGGCGCACCGCGTCCACTCCCAGGTGGTGCGACTGGGCGAGAAGGCCATGGCGGCCGCGTCCCGAGGGGCCGACGACACCGCTCCCGCATGACGGGCCGACCGGCCGGCCGTCCCCTCGTCCCCGCCTATCTGTCCACCGGCGGAGTGGCCAGGCCCAGCCGCCCCCACATGGAGCGGCTGACGGTGCTGGCGCTCGGCGACGGAGCCCGGCCCGCCGGGCTCCCGCCGGCCGGACTCGCCCTGCTGGACGCCCTGGAGGGCGGCTCGCTGGCGGTGGTGGAGGCGGCGGCGCTGCTGCGGCTGCCGGTGTCCGCGGTGCGGGTGCTGGCGGCCGACCTGGTCGACCGGGACCTGATCCTGGCCCGGGCGCCGATCCCGCCCGCCGAACGCTTCGACCCCGACCTGCTGAAGAGAGTGGCCGATGGCCTCCGCGCCCTCAAGCACACCTAGCGCCCATTCCTCCGGCCGCCCCCGCGACGCGGCCGGCGCCGACGGCATCCATCTGCCGGACACCGCCCGTGACCTGGTGAAGATCCTGGTCGCGGGGCCGTTCGGGGTGGGCAAGACCACCCTGATCGACTCCGTGTCCGAGATCCGGCCGCTGCACACCGAGGAGCATCTCAGCGAGGCGTCCGCGACGGTGGACGACCTGGCCGGGGTGCGGGACAAGGCGAGCACGACCGTCGCGATCGACTTCGGCCGGCTCAGCCTGCCGGGCGGGGTCGTGCTGTATCTGTTCGGCACCCCGGGCCAGGAGCGGTTCCGGGCGCTGTGGGACGACATCGCCTACGGGGCGCTCGGCGCGCTCGTGCTGGTGGACAGCCGGCGGCTCGACGCGTCGTTCGACGTGCTGGGGCTGGTGGAGGACAGCGGGCTGCCGTACGCGGTCGCCTTCAACGACTTCCCGGACGCGCCCCGGAACCACGGCCCCGAGCAGTTGCGCCGCGCCCTGGACCTGGAGCCGGGGACGCCGATGGTGACGTGCGACGCGCGGGACACCAACTCCTCGATCGACGCGCTGCTCGCGCTGGTCGACCATCTCATCACCCGTGACCCCCTGGAGGCCCGGTGACCACCTATCCCCCGGACCGGCGGGACTTCGCGCGCTCGGCGCCGGTGCGCCTGTGGGAGGACGGCTTCGCCTCGGACCCGCTGCGCTACTACTCGGCGCTGCGCGCCCAGGGTGCCGTCGGCTGGGCCGAGCTGGCGCCCAACGTGCCGGCGTATCTCGTCACCGACCGGCGGGCCGCCCTGGAGGTGCTGCACGACGAGGAGCGGTTCTCGCACGACCCGCGGGCGTGGGAGGAGACCGTGCCGGCCGACTCCCCGGTGCTCGGCATGATGCGCTGGCGGCCCAACGCCCTGTTCGCCGACGGCGCCGCCCATGTCCGCTACCGCACCACGCTGATCGACGTGTTCGACCTGGTGGAGCCGCACGACCTGCGGGCGCGGGTGCAGCGGGCGGTGCGGCTGCTGGCCGAGCGGATCGGGCCGCTCGGGGAGGCCGATCTCGTCGCGGACTTCTCGCGGCCGCTGCTGGCGCTGGTCCTCAACGACCTGTTCGGGCTGCCGGACAGTCAGGGCGACCTGCTCAACCGGACCCTGGGCAAGATGATGGAGGGCGGCGCGCAGGCCGCGCAGGGCGAGGCCGAGTACGCGCAGTACGTGCTCGATCTGATCGCCGCCAAGGCCGAGCGGCGCGGCGACGACCTGCCCAGCCGGCTGCTCGACCATCCGGCCCGGCTGACCCCGGAGGAGGTCACCTGGCAGGTGTTCCTCACCCTCGGCGCCGGGTACGAGCCGACGGCGAACCTGCTGTCCAACACCCTGTCGCGGATCCTGGGCAACCCGGACTACTACTCCACCCTCACCAACGGCGCCCGTCCGGTGATGGACGCGGTGGTCGAGGTGCTGCACCACGAGACGCCGCTCACCAACTACGGCATCTACTACGCCCGCAGGCCCCTGTCCTTCCACGGGGTGTGGCTGCGCGAGACGGTGCCGGTGGTGGTGTCGTACGGGGCGCTCGGGCACTTCGCCGAGCAGCGGGGCGGCGACGGCCGGCATCCCCATGACGCCTCGCACCTGTCGTGGGGCGCGGGTGCGCACGCCTGTCCGGTGAAGCAGCACACGCTGCTGATCGTCACCGAGGCCATCGAGCGGCTCACCCAGTGGCTGCCCGACCTCGATCCCGTGCTGCCGCGCGACCGGCTGAGCTGGCGGCCGGGGCCGTTCCACCGCTCGCTGACCGCGCTGCCGGTCCGCTTCAGCCCCCGCTCCCCCGCCGCCGGCCGGTCCGACCGGCCGCACCGGCGGGACCAGCCGGATCAGCCGGATCAGCCGGCTGAGTCAGAACAGCCAGGAGTCCTGTCGTGACCGTGACCGACCGTTTCGTCCTCGACCCGCTGGGCGCCGACATTCCCGCCGAGAGCGCCCGGCTGCGCGCCCTCGGCCCGATCGTGCCCGTGGAGCTGCCCGGCGGCATCCCGGCCTGGGCGCCCACCCGCTACGACACGCTGAAGGAGCTGATACTCGACCCGCGGGTCAGCAAGGACCCGCGGCAGCACTGGCGGCTCTGGCCGGAGCTGGGCGAACACCCCTCCTGGGGCTGGATCCTCGGCTGGGTGGGCGTGGTCAACATGCTCTCCACCTACGGCGCCGACCACACGCGGCTGCGCAAACTGGTGGCGCCGAGCTTCACGCACCGGCGCACCGAGGCCCTGCGCGCCCGGGTGGAGACCATCACCAAGGAGCTGCTGGACGGTCTGGAGACCGGCGGTGAGGTGGTGGACCTGAAGGCGGGGTTCGCGCATCCGCTGCCGATGCGGATCATCTGCGAGCTGTTCGGGGTGCCGGAGGAGATGCGGGACGCCACCGCCCGGCTGATCGCGGCGATCATGGACACCTCGGATCCGAGCCCGGAGCACGCCGCGTTCGTGCAGGAGCAGATCGGCACCGTGCTGGGCGGGCTCATCGCGCACAAGAGCGAGCATCCCGGCGACGACATGACGACCGAGCTGATCCGGGTGCGCGACGAGGACGGCGACCGGCTCAGCGGCGAGGAACTGCTCTACACGCTGCTGCTGGTGATCGGCGCCGGGTTCGAGACGACCGTGAACCTCATCGGCAACGCGGTGGTGGCGCTGCTGCGCCGCCCCGAGCAGCTCGCGGCCGTGCGCAGCGGGGAGATCGGCTGGGACGCGGTGGTGGACGAGACGCTGCGCGCGCACCCCTCGATCGCCTCGCTGCCGCTGCGCTTCGCGGTGACCGACCTGACGGTCGGTGACGTGACGGTCCCGGCCGGGGACGCCATCATCACGACGTACGCGGCGGCGGGCCTCGACCCCGAGCACTACGGGGCGGACGCGGACGTGTTCGACGCGACGCGCGGGGCCGACGACCATCTGGCGTTCGGGATCGGGGTGCACCGGTGCATCGGCGCGCCGCTGGCCCGGATGGAGGCGCTCACCGCGCTGCCCGCGCTGTTCGAGCGGTTCCCGCGGCTGCGCGCGGCCGACGGGGAGCTGAGCCAGGTGCCGTCGTTCATCGCGTTCGGCTGGCAGGAGATCCCGGTCCGTCCGCACGGCTGAGCCGGGGAAGGGCGGGAACGCAAGGGGCGCGACCAGTCCCCCGTACCGGTCGCGCCGCCGTGTTCCCGAACGTACGGGGCGGGCGCGGGGTCTGTGAATCGTGCCGGTGCCCGCTTCGCGGCGTCGAGGACTCACCTGTGCACAGATGAGTCCGGATGGCCCTATTCCGCGCCGGGCCCGTGGTGTCCGTGCAGGTCGGGGTGGTCGAGGTCACGGGTCGCCAGATGGGCGAGGACGACTTCGTAGAGGTCGCTGCCGGACGCCAGGAGCTGGCGTTCGAGGACGGGTTCGGCGCTGCGGACGTGTTCGCGCACGGTCTGGGCGTGCACGCCGAGGAGGTGCGCGGCCCGTTCGGCGTTGCCGCCGGCCGCGATCCAGGCGCGCAGGGTGCCGCGCAGGTCGCGGCCGTCGGTGTCCAGGCGTGACAGCAGGTCACGGGCCCAGGTGTGCAGGGCGGGCCCGGTGAGCAGATCGCCGAGGTGGGCGGGGGCGGCGGCGCCGTCGGTGTGGTCCTCGGTGAAGGCGACCTGGGTGTTGAGGGCGAGATGGACGGCGGCGCGGACGGTGAGGTCGGAGAAGTCGGTGCCGAGGAGGTTCTCGACGCGTTCCATCCGGGCCCGCACGGTGTTGCGGCTGACGCCGAGCACCTTCGCCGCGTTGACGGCGGTGAACTCCAGGCCGAGCCGGGTGGTGGCGAGGAGTTCGGCCCGGGTGTGGTGGGGCAGCGCGTCGAGGGGGCGCAGCACCCGGGTGGTCCAGGTGGCGAGCACCTGCGGGTCCATCAGCCGCTCGGGGTGGGTGCGTTCGGCGTAGACGGCGCGGTGGTCGGGGCGGAACCGGGCGACGGCGAGGGCGCTGACGGCCTGTCCGTAGGCGGTGGCGGTGCTGGCGAGGCTCTGCCGGGTGCTGCCGCCGAGGTAGGCGCCGGGGATGCGCTCGCACAGGGTGAGCAGGGCGGCGGCGGAGGTGTCGTCGGGGGTGACGACGATGACATGGCCGTCCATGGCGGGGCAGCGGACGACGAGGGCCTCGTCGCGGGTGGCGGCGACGCAGTCCTCGGCGAGCCGGTCGCGGTCGGCGGGGGCGCTCTCGACGACGTAGACGCAGGCGGTGTCGGTGTCCAGCAGGCCGGGCCAGAGTCCGGCGGCGACGCGGCGGGCGGCGACGATGTCCTCGACCATCAGGAGCTGGAGGATGGCGAGGCGCAGATCGGCGGTGGCGCGGGCGAGCCGGCGGCCGGTGACGGCGGTCTGCTGGGCGCGCAGCACGAGTTCGAGGACGGTCGCGGTGCGGGTGACGATGTCGGCGGCGCGCCGGTCGAAGGGGGCGGTGCGGGAGACGGTGAGCACGCCTGCGGTGGCGGAGGCCGGGAGGGCGACGCCGATCAGCCGGGCGTAGCGGCCGTCGTCCTCCCAGGCGGCGGAGGCGATCCGGCCGGAGCGGACGTCCTCGGCGGGGCCGTGGCCGAGGGGGGCCGGCGGCCCGGCGAGCGGGGTGCCGGTGCCGTCGGCCAGGCAGACGGTCGCGTCGAGGGTGCGCGCCAGCCAGTCGACGATCCTGTCCACGCCGGGCCCGGTGGGGCGCAGATGGTCGAGGAGTTCGTGCGCCCATGCCGCGTCGGCGCCGCCCGTCGTCTCGGCGTGGCGGTTCCCGTCGTCCCGGCCGGCCATGCGTGTGCGCTCCTCGTTCTCTCCCGGCCCCGCGGGCCGCTTCGGTCGATCCGGTCGGGGACGTTACCTCACGCATGGGGGGATTTCCGAGGTCGGTGCAGCAAAACGGAGCGTCTTGTTCCGGTGCCGGGGTCCGATCGGCCGCCGAGGGGTGGACCGGGCGCCCCGGGCGTACCATATGTCCGTCCGTCGGGTCGTGACCTCGCAGGTCAGCGCCCCTTCGCCGGCGAACGGGAGAACATCCGCCGTGGCCCATCTGCGCGCTGCCCAGAAGGAGATGACCCGCCGGCTGCTGCTGTCGACCGCGCTGGAGCTGTTCGAGGCGCGCGGGTACGCGGGGACCACGGTCGACGACATCGCCAAGGCGGCGGGCACCACCCGGGTGACCTTCTACGCCTACTTCCCGTCCCGCACGGCCCTGATGAAGGCACTGTTCGAGGATCTCGACCGGCTGCTCGCGGAGCGGGAGGGCGCCGAGAACCTGGCCGACGTGGTGGACGTCGGGAACCGGGACGGGATCGGGGCGTGGCTGTACGCCGTCTCGCGGCAGTGGCCCGCGATCCGGCCGTACGTGCTGGCCGCGCACGAGGCGGCCGCCGTGGATCCGGAGGTGCGGGAGCTGGTCGACCGCTGGTTCGACGGGGTGATCGACGAGATCGTGGCGGGCCTGGACCGGGCGGGCCGGTTCGCGCCGGGCTCCCGGCGCACCCGCGGCTTCCTGGCGCTGACGCAGCTCGACCAACTGGGCCGGCACTGGATGCGGCACGGCTGGCAGACCGACCCGGCGACGGCCCTGGAACTGCTCACCGAGAGCTGGACGCATCTGCTGGGCGCGCGGGACGCGTGAGCCTTCCCGGCCGTACGGTTCCCGCCACGGCATAAGCTCGTCCAATGGCCAAGTACTACGACGTGCACCCCGACAACCCCCAGCCGCGCACCATCGCCCAGGTCGCGCAGGCGATCCGGGACGACGCCCTCATCGCGTACCCGACGGACTCCTGCTACGCGCTGGGCTGCCGGCTGGGCAGCAAGGACGGCATCGACCGGATCCGGGCCATCCGCAAGCTGGACGACCGGCACCACTTCACGCTGGTCTGCCAGGACTTCGCCCAGCTCGGACAGTTCGCGCGGGTGGACAACGACGTGTTCCGCGCGGTCAAGGCGTCCACACCCGGCAGCTACACCTTCATCCTCCCGGCGACCCGTGAGGTGCCGCGGATGCTCCAGCACCCCAAGAAGAAGACGGTGGGCGTGCGCATCCCGGACCATGTCGTCACCCAGGCCCTGCTGGCCGAACTCGGCGAACCGCTGCTGTCCAGCACGCTGCTGCTGCCGGGCGAGGAGGAGCCGATGACCCAGGGCTGGCAGATCAAGGACGAGCTGGACCATCTGGTGGACGGCGTCCTGGACTCCGGCGAGTGCGGCACCGAGCCGACCACGGTGATCGACTTCTCCTCGGGCGAGGCGGAGATCGTACGGGTCGGGGCGGGGGACATCTCGCGCTTCGAGTGAGGAGCGGGTGAGGAGCAGGGGTCCTCGCGGCGGGTTCCTTGGTACATGCAACGATATCGCCGTACCCGTATCGTCACCGCCCTCCGGGAAGCGCGCAGAGAGGCACCCCCATGACCTCCGTACAGGGAGCACCCGTCGACATCCGCACCGAGGACGGCGTCGCCGACGCCTATCTCGCCCGTCCCGCCGACGGGGAGCCCCGTCCGGGGGTGCTGCTGTACCAGGACGCGTTCGGGCTGCGCCCGCATCTGCGGGCGATGGCCGACCGGATCGCCGCCGCCGGCTACACGGTGCTGGTCCCGAACGTGTTCTACCGTCACGGGCGGGCCCCGGTCGTGGAGCTGCCGGAGTTCATCGACCCGGGGGCCCGCCCGGAGATCTTCGAGGCCCTGATGCCGGTGATGCGGTCCCTCACCCCGGACCTGGCCATGCGGGACGCGGGCGCGTATCTGCGCTGGATGGCGCAGAGCCCGCTGGTCGCCGAGGGCCCGGTCGCGCTGACCGGGTACTGCATGGGCGCCCGGCTCGCCCTGCTGACCGCCGGGACCTTTCCGGAGCGGGTGGCGGCGGCGGCCGGATTCCACGGCGGGCGGCTCGCGACGGACGCGCCGGACAGCCCGCACCTGGTGGCCGGCCGGATCACGGCGGAGCTGTACTTCGGTCACGCGGACGACGACCCGTCGCTGCCGCCGGAGCAGATCGCGCTCCTGGAGGACACCCTCACCGAGGCCGGTGTCCGCCACCGCTGCGAGGTCTACGAGGGCGCGGGGCACGGCTTCACCCAGGCGGACACCGCGGCGTACGACGAGCCGAGCGCCGAGCGGCACTGGGCGGCCCTGCTGGATCTGCTGAAGCGGACGCTCTGAGCGACGGTCCGGCCACGGGACGCCCCGGTCCGCGGACCGCGGGCGTCTCTTCTTGTTCAAGTTGTTGACATGTTCACCTCTCGCTGTCACTTTGAGAGCGCTCTCAAAGAAGGTACGGACCAACCCCCAGGTCCCCCCACAGGTCTCCCCACAGACCTTCCCGCACGGAGGTGGAGAGTGCTCGCGAAAGTCACGACCCGACTGGTGGGAGCCGCCGCACTGATCGGCGCGCTGCTCACCCTCGGTCCCCCGGCCGGCACGGCCGAGGCCGCCGTCCCCGACACCATCCCGCTCACGATCACCAACAACTCGGGGCGCGGGGACGCCCTGTACGTATACAACCTGGGCACTCAGCTCAGCACCGGCCGGCAGGGCTGGGCCGACGCGAACGGCACCTTCCACGCCTGGCCGGCCGGCGGCAACCCGCCCACCCCCGCGCCCGACGCCGCGATCACCGGCCCCGCCGCCGGGCGGTCGGCGACCATCCGGATCCCCAAGTTCTCCGGACGGATCTACTTCTCCTACGGCCAGAAGATCGTCTTCAAGCTGACCACCGGCGGGCTGGTGCAGCCGGCCGTGCAGAACCCGACCGACCCGAACCGGAACATCCTGTTCAACTGGTCGGAGTACACGCTCAACGACGCCGGGATCTGGCTCAACAGCACCCAGGTGGACATGTTCTCGGCGCCCTACTCGGTCGGCGTGCAGCGCGGTGACGGCAGCACGATCTCCGCGGGCAAGCTCAAGTCCGGGGGCTACAGCGGCTTCTTCAACACCCTGCGCGCCCAGTCGGGCGGCTGGGGGAACCTGATCCAGACCCGCCCCGACGGCACCGTGCTGCGGGCGCTGTCCCCGCTCTACGGGGTGGAGACCGGCGCGTTGTCGGGCAATGTCCTGGACGACTACATCAACCGTGTCTGGCAGAAGTACGCCACCACGACCCTGACCGTGACACCGTTCGCCGACCAGCCGGCCATCAAGTACTACGGCCGGGTCTCGGGCGGGGTCATGAACTTCACCAACTCCTCGGGGGCGGTGGTGACCAGCTTCCAGAAGCCGGACGCCGGCAGCATCTTCGGCTGTCACCGGCTGCTGGACGCCCCGAACGACGCCGTGCGCGGACCGATCTCCCGCACCCTGTGCGCGGGCTTCAACCGCTCGACGCTGCTGGTCAACCCCAACCAGCCCGACACCTCCTCGGCGAACTTCTACCGGGACGCGGTGACCAACCACTACGCGCGGGCCGTCCACGCCCAGATGGCCGACGGCAAGGCGTACGCGTTCGCCTTCGACGACGTCGGCGCCCACGAGTCGCTCGTCCACGACGGCTCCCCGCGCCAGGCGTATCTGACGCTGGACCCGCTGAGCTGAACCGACGGTGTCCCGCCCACGGAGAGAGCCCGTGCGCGGGACACCGCCAGTCCCGGTGAAGGGGGCGCGGATCAGCCGGTCGTGACGGCGGTGTCGTCCACCACGAAGCTGGTCCGGAGCGAGGAGTCCTCGACGCCGGTGAACTTCAGGGTCACCGTGGAGCCCGCGTAGGCCCCGAGGCTCAGGGACTTCTGCACATAGCCGGAAGCCGCGTCGAGGTTCGAGTACGTGGCCAGCGTGGTCGATCCGGCGGTGACCGTCAGCTTGTCGTACTGGGTGCTGGTGGTGGTCTCGGCCGTGTCGATGTGCAGATAGAACGTGAACGTGGTGTTGGTGCAGCCGCTCGGGATCGTCACCGACTGCGAGAGCGTGTCGGTGTGGGTCGATCCATAGCCGTCCAGCCACGCCTTGTAGGAGCCGGTGCGGGCCGCCTGGCCGCTGGACGTGGTGATGACACCGCTGGTCGCCGTCCAGGAGGTGCTGCCGGACTCGAAGCCCGCGTTGCCCAGGAGCTGGGTCGCGGTGCAGGAGCCGCCGCCGGTGGAGCCGACCGTCCAGGTGAACGACGCGGTGCCGGTGGCGCCGGTGGAGTCCGTCACCGTGACGGTGGTGCCGGAGGAACCGGCCGTGGTCGGCGTGCCGGAGATCAGTCCGGTCGACGAGTTGATCGAGAGACCGGCGGGCAGCCCGGTCGCGGCGTAGCTCAGGGAGCCGCCGTTGGTGCTGCTCGCGGAGATCTGGAGGCTCACCGCGGTGCCGACGGTGGCGGACTGGCTACCGGGGTTGGTGACGGTGACGCCGGTCGACGGGACCGTGATGTGGCCGCCCACGTTGATGCCCGCGAAGGCGTTGCCGACCCCGGCGTACTGTGTGGAGCCCGAACCGTAGAGCGCGGCGGCCGCGTTGAGGGCGGCGGTGCGGGCGCCCGCGTAGGTGGTGCTGGACGTCATGTACGTGGTGAGCGCCTTGTACCAGATCTGGAGCGCCGCGTCCCGGCCGATGCCGGCGACGGCCACGCCGTCCGAGGTCGGGCTGTTGTAGGTGACGCCGTTGATCGTCTTGCTGCCGCTGCCCTCGGAGAGCAGGTAGAACATGTGGTTCGCCGGGCCCGAGGAGTAGTGGACGTCGAGGTTGCCGATGCCGGAGTACCAACTGTCGCGGGAACTGCCGTCCTTGTCGGGCTCGTCCATGTAACGCAGCGGCGTGCCGTCGCCGTTGATGTCGATCTTCTCGCCGATGAGGTAGTCGCCCACGTCGGAGGAGTTGGCGGCGTAGAACTCCACACCCGTGCCGAAGATGTCGGAGGTGGCCTCGTTCAGGCCGCCGGACTCACCGGAGTAGTTGAGGTTCGCGGTGTTGGAGGTGACGCCGTGGGTCATCTCGTGCCCGGCCACGTCCAGCGAGGTCAGCGCGTGGGTGCCGCCGGAGCCGTCGCCGTAGGTCATGCAGAAGCAACTGTCGTCCCAGAAGGCGTTGACGTACGACGAGCTGTAGTGGACGCGCGAGTAGGCGGCGACGCCGTTGTTCTTGATGCCGCTGCGCCCGAAGGTGTTCTTGTAGAAGTCCCAGGTGACCTGGGCGCCGTAGTGGGCGTCCACACCGGCGGTCTGGGTGTGGGAGCCGGAGCCGGTGCCCCAGACGTCGTCGGCGTCGGTCATCAGCGTGCCGGTGCCCGAGGTGCCGTTGTTGAGGCTGTACGTCTTGTGTCCGCCGCGCGTGGTGTCGTAGAGCTGGTACGTCGAGCCGGACAGCGTGGTGCCGACGGTGACCGTGCCGCTGTACTGGCTGTTGCCGGTGCCGGTCTTGATGTCCTCGAAGCGGTGCAGTTCCGCGCCGGTGGTGGCGTCGGTGATCACATGCAGCCGGCTCGGCGTGCCGTCGTCCTGAAGCCCGTCGACCACCGTCTCCCAGGCGAGCTTCGGGGTGCCCTCGCCGGCCCAGATCACCTTGCGGGCGCTCCCGGCGTCGGGGTCCTGCGCGTCGAGCGCCCGGGCCGCCTTGAGCGCCTTGGACTCGGCGTTCGCCTTGCTGTAGGTGGCCTCGGTGGACGTGACCGAGACGGTACGGCGGTTGTTGTTGAAGGTCGTGCTCACGGTGCCGGTGGCCTGTGAGGCCGGGGGCGTGTGCACGACGAGGTCGCCGCCGAGGACGGGCAGACCGGCGAAGGTGCGCTCGTACCGGGTGTGCACGGTGCCGTCGTTGTCCTTCACGACGTCCTTGACGAGCAGCTTCTCCCGGGCGCCGAGGCCGAGCGTGTCGGCCGTCCGCTCCGACGCCGACTCGGCACTCCTGATCAGCGTGGTGCGCTGGGCGGGCGTGAGGTCGGCGGGCAGACCGCCCGTGCGCACCGGGCTGGGGTGGGGTGCCGCGGGCTTCGCGGCCGCCGGGACGGACTGGACCCCGACGGCCAGCAGGGCCGTCGTGGAGAGCAGGGCCGCTGCGACCGCGGTCCGCTTGCGGGGGCTGGGTCTCACTCGTACTCCTCCTGCTGCGGCCGCGGGGAACGGCCGGTGACAGACCGGGCAGACGGGTGTGCTGTCCGGGACGAGCTGCGCTGTGCGGGCACCGACAGATGAGGGACCGCCGTCGTGGGGTACGGCGGTCCGCACGGAGAATGACAGGCTTGACGGTGGCATGTCAGCCAGTGCCGGGTGCTTCGAGGGATATCCCTCGGTACCGGACGCGACCGAGGGTGCCCGTGCCGTCAACTCTGTGCGTGAGCTGTGGACTTGCCCTCCCGGGCACACCGGCGGGGGGCCGCCGGCGGGACCGGCGGGCGGGGTGCGGAACCGGCCACGGCGGCACGACCGGGAGATCCGGCGGGTGATCCCCAACGACCGGCGCCCGTCGGGCCGTTGCTACGGTGCACCCCGTGTCTGACTCGTCACGCGATACCGCCGAGGGCGCCGGCTGGGCCGCCGCCGAACCGGGTGCCTACCGGGCGCTGATGCCGAGCCGGGTCGAGAAGATCTCCTGGCTGGATCCCCGGATGCTGTGGGCGGCCCGCAACGGCGTGCTCGCCTCCTTGCTGGGCGACCCCACGGGCCGCACCCGCGCCCGGTGGGTGGAACAGCGGGCGGCGGCCGGCGCCCCGGCGGACAAGGTGATCCGGCGCCCGGACCCGGACCGCTTCTCCTTCATGGTGATCGGCGACACGGGCGAGGGCGACGCACCCCAATACGCGGCCGTGCCAGGCTTTCTGAGGGTCAGTCAGGACACGTCGTTCGCCGTGCTCGCCAGCGACGTCATCTATCCGGTCGGCAGCGCGGACGACTACGAGAGCAAGTTCTTCCGGCCGTACCAGGACTACCGGGCGCCGATCTACGCGATACCCGGCAACCACGACTGGTACGAGGATCTCGGCGCCTTCATGCGGGTCTTCTGCGACGACGCCCCGCCGCTGCCCGCCGAACCCCGCCCCCGCCCGCTCGGCCGGGCCTGGCTGCGCTCCCTGCTGTGGCACCGGCCCCGCCCGGACGACGGCCGACTCCTGGACACGGCACGGCGGTTGCGCGCGGCGGAGGACCAACGGGCCGTGCAGCCGGGGCCGTACTGGGCGATCGACGCCGGACCGGTCCGGATCATCGGCATCGACACGGGCCTCCTCGGCACCCTCGACGCCGAACAGGGCGCCTGGCTGCGCGAGGTGTCGCGAGGACCGCGGCCGAAGATCCTCATCACCGGCTCCCCGCTGTACGTCGACGGGAAGCACCACCCCTGCGCCATCGACGGGGGCGGCACCGTCGACGACATCGTGACCGCGCCCGAGCACCACTACGTGGCGGCGATCGGCGGCGACATCCACAACTACCAGCGCTACCCGGTGCCGTTGGCGGACGGACGCACCCTCCAGTACGTGGTGGCGGGCGGCGGGGGCGCCTTCATGCACGCCACCCACACCATCCCCCGGGTGAACGTCGCCGGGGTCACCGAGCGGGAGTTCCGCTGCTATCCGCTGCGCGGCGACTCCCTCGCCTTCTACAGCCGGCTCTACGGCCGCCGGCTGCGCCTGCCCCGCCTGTTCGCGCTCACCGCGGCCGAGGGGCAGGCGGTCGTCGCCGAGCGGCTCGGCATCCCGCCCACCCGGGTGCCGGGCCCCGAGGTCGAGGTCACCCGGCGGATCCGGCGGGTGGCCGGACTGCTGGGCACCGGGAGCGGCCCGGACCGGCGCAAGCGGCTGCGGCTGCCCGTGCGGAAGGTCTACACGCAGGTGTTCTCCCCCGGCTCCGCCACCTACAGCCCGCCGTTCTTCAAGTGCTTCCTGCGGCTGGACGTCACCCCGGAGTCCGTGCGGCTGCGCTGCTTCGCGGCCACCGGCAACCTCGCGCAGGAGCTGAACCCGCCGGTCGAGGACGAGGTCACGATCCCGCTGGTCTGAGCAGGGCTGCGACAATCGGAGATCGAACCGTCGTACGAACCACGCTGGAGGAGCCCGTGCCGCCGACCTCACGCCCCTTGCGCAAGCTGGGCTTCCTCACCATCGGGCTGTTCGACGGGGACGACCCGGCCCGGGGCCACGAGTCGACCCTGGAGATCATCGAGCTGGGCGAACGGCTCGGCTTCGACAGCGCGTGGGTGCGCCACCGGCATCTCCAGTACGGCATCTCCTCCCCCGTCGCCGTCCTGGCGGCGGCCTCGCAGCGCACCCGCCGGATCGAGCTGGGCACCGCGGTGATCCCGCTGGGCTGGGAGAACCCGCTGCGGCTGGCGGAGGACCTGGCCACCGTCGACCTGCTGTCCGGGGGCCGGCTCAACCCCGGGGTGAGCGTGGGTCCCCCCATGCACTACGACCAGGTCAAGGAGGCGCTCTACCCGGACTCGGCGGACACCGAGGACTTCGGCTACGAACGGGTGCGGCGGCTGCTGGACTTCGTACGCGGCAAGTCCGCCTCGGACTTCAGCGGGATCGAGGGCTTCGAGGTGTTCTCGGACCGGGTGCAGCCGCACTCCCCCGGCCTCGGCCGGCGGCTGTGGTACGGCGGGGGCAGCGTGAGTTCCGCGCGCTGGGCCGGCGAGCACGGGATGAACTTCCTCACCAGCAGTGTCGTCAAGGCGGAAGGCCCGGACGACACCCGGGACTTCGCCGAGATCCAGCTCTCGCACGTGCGCGCGTTCCGCGCCGCCCACCCGGACGGCGAGTCCGCCCGGGTCTCCCAGGGGCTGGTGGCGATCCCCACCGACTCCGCGACGCCCGAACAGCGCGCGAAGTACGAGGAGTTCGCGGCGAAGCGGCTGCCGCGCACGGCGTCCCCGCAGGGTCCGGCGCGGCTGCTGTTCGCCCCCGACCTGGTCGGCACCTCCGAGGAGATCGCCGAACGCCTGGGCGCGCACGCCGCGTTCCGCGAGATCGACGAGGTGGCGTTCGCGCTGCCGTTCACCTTCGAGCACGAGGACTACGTGCAGATCCTGACCGACATGGCGACCCGGCTGGGGCCGGCCCTGGGCTGGCATCCGGCCGGCTGATTCCGGAGGGGATCACCAGCGGCCGGGCTCGGTCCCCGTGACCGGTTCGGAGGGCTTGCCGTCCACGCCGACCGGCACGTCCCCGGCGAGCATCACGCGGTGCATGGTGCGCGGCAGACCGAGGTGGGCGTTGTCGCTCGGCGCGAGATGGATGGTGGCGCGGTTGTCCCAGAAGGCCACGCTGCCAGGCTCCCAGCGGAAGCGGACCGTGTACTCGGGCCGTACCGCCTGCTCGAGGAGCATGTCGAGCAGGGCCCGGCTCTCCGCGCGGGAGACGTCGGCGATCTGCTCGACGTAGTAGCCGTTGACGTAGAGGACACGCTCCCCGGTCTCGGGGTGGACACGGACCAGCGGGTGCAGGGACGCGACCTGGTGGTCGAGCAGATGGCGGACGTACGCGTCGTCGCCGGGGCGGGGCTGGTAGCCGACGCCGAGCCGGTGCTCGGCGCGCAGTCCGTCCACGAACCGCCGGACCGGCGCGGAGAGTCCGGCGTAGGCGGCGGCCAGATTGGCCCAGGTGGTGTCGCCGCCGTACGGCGGGACGGTCTCGGCGCGCAGGATCGTCGCGGCGGGCGGGTCGACACGGGCGCCGTGGTCGCAGTGCCAGCCGCGCAGCAGGGTGGGGCGGCGGCGCCGGAGCCATTCGTCGTGGTCCATGCCGAACTTTCCGCCCAGTTCGAGGCGGTCGGCGGTGGTCTCGATCTCGGGGAAGTCCGGCGGCGAGGCGCCGCCCCTCTTGCGCGGTGCGACGGGTTCGCCGAACCGCCGGGCGAAGGCCACGTGCCCGGCGTGGTCGAGGCGCTGGCCGCGGAAGAACACCACTTTCCAGCGCAGTACGGCGGCTCTGATCGCGGCGGTCCGGGCGTCGTCGAGGCCGTCGCCCAGGGTGAGGCCGTCGGCCAGGTCGATTCCGGTGATGTCGGCGCCGATGTGTCCGGCGGCCGGGTGCACCTCGATCCCCGCCGCCCGCACCAGCCCGTCGTCCGTGTCCCAGCCCGTCGTCATGCGCGCTCCGATGGTCGTCCGGTTGTCGGTCGGTCGTCCGGTTGATCGATCCTCACGGTATCCCCGAGGCTGGAGGGGACGGACACAGTCGAGGAAAGGTTCCACGGTGAGCGAGATCCCGGTGCGCAGGCTCGACGACGGTACGCGGCTCCCGGCCCTGGGGCTGGGTACCTGGCCGCTGGACGACACGCAGGCGGAGGAGGCGGTGGCGGGCGCGCTGGGCGTGGGCTACCGGCTGATCGACACGGCGACGAACTATGGCAACGAGACCGGGGTGGGCCGCGGGGTGGCGCGGTCCGGGGTGCCCCGCGAGGAGATCGTGATCACGACGAAGCTGCCGGGCCGCCACCACGGCCACGAGGAGACCCTGGCCTCCTTCGAGGAGTCCCGGCGGCGGCTCGGCGTCGACCACGTCGACCTGTATCTGATCCACTGGCCGCTGCCCCGGGTCGGCAAGTACGTCGACTCCTGGCGGGCCATGATCAAGCTGCGGGAGTCGGGGCTGGTGCACGCGATCGGCGTCTCCAACTTCACGGCCGAGCACATCGAGCGGCTGGAGAAGGAGACGGGGGTGCTGCCCGCCGTCAACCAGATCGAGCTGCACCCGCTGTTCCCGCAGGACGAGCTGCGTGCCTTCCACGAGGAGAAGGGCATCGTCACCGAGAGCTGGAGCCCGCTGGGCCGGGGCGCGGAGCTGCTGGAGGACGCCCGGATCGGCGCCGTCGCCGAGGAGCTGGGGGTCACCCCGGCCCAGGTCGTGCTGCGCTGGCACGTACAGCTCGGCGCGGTGCCGATCCCGAAGTCGTCCGACCCGGACCGGCAGCGCGCCAACCTGGACGTCTTCGGGTTCACGCTGACCCCGGACCAGATGGCGGCGGTCACGGACCGGGCGCCGCGCCGGCTGGGCGGGGATCCCGAGACGCACGAGGAGTTCTGAGCGGCGGCGACCCCGGCAGGATCCGAAAGAGAGGCCCTAGGCGCGGTGGGCGCGCAGCGCCTCCAGCGCGCGGTCGGCGTGCGTGTTCATCCGCAGCTCGCTGCGCACGACCTCCAGGACGGTGCGGTCCTGGGCGATCACGAAGGTGACGCGCTTGGTGGGGGCCAGGGAGAAGCCGCGCTTCACCCCGAAGCGCTCCCGCACGGCGCCGTCGGTGTCGGAGAGCAGGGTCATGCCGAGGCCGTGGCGGCCGGAGAACTCCTGCTGGCGGTCGACGGAGTCGCCGCTGATGCCGACGGGGCGCGCGCCCACGGCCGCGAACTCGGCCGCCAGGTCACGGAAGTGGCATGCCTCGGCGGTGCAGCCCGCGGTGAGGGCGGCCGGGTAGAAGAAGAGCACCACGGGCCCGTCGGCGAGCAGGTCCGTCAGGCTGCGCACGGTGCCGGTCTCGTCCGGCAGCGAGAAGTCCTCGACCAGGTCGCCGGTCGCCGGAGCCTTCGTCGTCATGATTCCTGCCGTCCTTCCGTGCCGCGTGCGACGCTGCGGGCCCACAGCACGAGCGGCACCTGTAGGGGCAGCCTGCCGAAGGCGGCCGCCTTGAGGGGGGTGGGCCGGTCACGCCAGTCGAGCGCCATCTTGACGTTGGCGGGGAACACCCCGACGAAGAGGGCGGCCGCGGCCAGGGCGGCGGGCTTCCGGGTCGGGGGCAGCGCCACACCGGCCGCCAGCACCAGTTCGGCGACCCCGCTGGCGTACGTCCAGGTCCGGGGCGAACCGGGCAGCGCCTTCGGGACGATCGCGTCGAACAGGCGCGGTGCGGCGAAGTGGGCGACGCCGGCGCCGGCCAGCAGGCCCGCCAGCAGCAGGGGTGAGCGTTCGGACCGGGACACGGTGCCTCCTCTGTGACCTGGAGGGCGACCTTACTGGACGGTAGGGGAGTCGTGGGAGGCGGGGGGTGTCGCCGAAGGAGGGCCCTGGTCAGGTCCGTTCGGGGGAACGGCCCCGCCCCCGTGCGTGGCCCGGTGTGCGGCGTGTCGAGAACTCCCCCGTGACCTCCCGCCCGGACTCCCCCGCGCCGCTCCCGCTCATCGCTCCGATGCTGGCCACGCCCGGTTCGCTGCCGCCCGCCGCGCAGGACGCCCGCTGGGCCTACGAGACCAAGCAGGACGGCCAGCGGGCCGTGGTCTACCTCCCCGGGGACGGGACGGCCGGGCTGCGGGCCCGTTCCGGGGAGGACATCACCGGCGCCTACCCCGAGCTGCGGGCGCTGGGCGGGGCGCTCGGTGCCACCCCCGCCGTACTGGACGGAGAGGTGCTGGCGCTGGACCGGGAGGGCCGTGCCGACTTCCAGGCGCTGCAGTCCCGGATGGGGCTGGCGCACGCGCCGGGCCGGGCGGCCCGCGCCGCCGCGACGGTCCCGGTGCACCTGGTGCTCTTCGACGTGCTGCACCTGGGCGGGCGGTCCCTGCTGCGGCTGCCGTACGCGGAGCGCCGGGCGGTGCTGGAGGACCTGGGCCTGGAGGGCGGGTTCTGGTCGACGCCGGGGGCGCTCGTCGGCCATGGCCGCGAGGCCCTGGAGGCGACCCGTGCGCACGGTCTGGAGGGGCTGGTCTGCAAGCGGCTGGACTCGGTGTACGAGCCGGGGGTGCGCTCCCGGGCCTGGATCAAGATCCGCAACATGACGGTGGCCGATGTGCTGGTCGGCGGCTGGTCGCCGGGGAAGGGGCGGCTGACGGGGCTGCCGGGCGCCGTTCTGGTCGGGCAGCGCACCCGGGACGGCGGTCTGCGGTACGTCGGCAGCGTGGGCACCGGGTGGAGCGAGGCGGAACGGCTCGAACTCACCTCACTCCTAAGGGAGTTGGCGACTGACACT